>JAZQMW010000064.1:0-68075 GCA_045627025.1 Treponema sp.
CAGGGCAAACGCATTATAGTTGTTGGAGAGCATAAAGCAGGCATTTTTCGTTTTGTGAGCAAAGTGTATGCTTGTTGCCGATTGTCAGATTCTTCTTTTTAGTTGAAACAGGTAATTCAATTCCTTTTAGAAGATTCATTACGAGTTTCCTGATTATATTCAGATTCTGCGCACTGTTGTCTTTTCTTACACGGCAATAATCCTCATCAAAAACTGTGTCCAGCACCCAGTGGAGGTTATTTTCAATGCTCCAATGAGAGCGCATGGCTTTTGCGGCAAGTTTTACATCTTTCAGGCTCGTAATAAAATATCTGAATTCTGTTGATTCGCTGCCATTTGTCATCCTATGGCTTTTGACCATTCCGATAGCTCCAAGATTTTTCCATTCATCCTTTTCTGCAAGCCATTTCAGGTTTGTGCAGAGGTAATAGTCGCGTTTTTCAATACGGCCATGGTCTTTTTCAAGTCCGCAGGAAAGGCTTTGAATCTTGTATCGCTGACAATATTTTTCATCAAGTTCATGATTGAAGAAGTCTTTTACATCCTCATGAATCTTTTCCTGGTTTCCTTTCAGAGAAAAAAGATAGTCTGCCTTCTTTTCGACGATTTTCTCAGCGATTTTCTTCTGACAGCCCATGGCATCGATTGTAACGATAAGTCCTTTGATTTCTAAAAGGTCCAGAAGTTCAGGTATTGCTGTTATTTCGTTTGATTTTTCCTCTGTCTTGACCTGTCCGAAACAGATTTCCATTGAACTGGCAAATGCAGAAACGACATGTGCTGCCTTATGAGATTTCGACTCATCGTTATGATTTGTATAGGCAGAGCGTTTTATCGTTTTCCCGTCAATCGCTATTACTTCTTTTTCTGGAATCTGAGAGCCGAATGTTTCCCGTGCATAAACAGCCAGTACTCTTTCAAGTTCTTTTCCGTCAATTCCTGCAAGCACCCTGAGAATTGTATCTGCACTTGGAATCCCGTTTGGAAGCTCAAGGTACTTTTTGAGCCTTTCTTCCCAAATTTCCGCAGTGAAATGGATTGCTTCAAAGTCTTTACAGCCTGTGAGATAGCCTATCAGCACAATCATTAAAATATCGCACAGATTATGTTTCTTACATCGGTCAATTCTGAAATCCTTGATTGTCATTAGTGATTCTTTCAATGTCATTTTTCACCACCAGAAAGAATTCTAATGTTTTTTGAAGTTTTTAAATACTATACATTTTAAAAGTCTTTAAAATGCGTTTGCCCTGTGAACGTCACAGGACTTATTGATATCATCAGAAAATTGTAGTAAAATGGATGGGCCTGGAAATATTAAGAAGGGTAATTCTTGGCAAGATTTTTTTTAATTTTTAGAGGTATTTTATGAATACAGATGCTATTGAAGCAACAGCGTTGTCTATCCGAAGTCTTTCTATGGATGCTATTCAAAAAGCAAATTCCGGACACCCAGGTCTCCCTTTAGGAGCTGCTGAAATCGCCGCAGTTTTATACGGTGAATGCATGAAGCACAATCCTGCCGATTCAAAATGGGCTGACAGAGACCGCTTTGTTCTTTCTGCAGGTCACGGATCAATGCTTGCATACTCAATTCTCCATCTTGCAGGCTACAAGATTTCAATGGATGACATAAAGAATTTCCGCCAGGTAGGCTCAAGATGTCCAGGTCACCCAGAATACGGCGACACAGACGGAATCGAATGCACTGCAGGTCCACTCGGACAGGGTGTTGCGGCAGCTGTCGGAATGGCAATTGCTGAAACAATGCTTGCAGCAAAATTCAATACAAAGAAACACACAATCGTAGATCACTATACATATGCCCTTGTCGGAGAAGGATGTCTCCAGGAAGGCGTTTCTTCAGAGGCATGTTCACTCGCAGGAACACTCAAGCTCGGAAAGCTCATCGTATTCTATGACGAAAACAAGATTTCCATTGACGGAAACACGGACATGGTTCTTTCAGAGAACATCGAGCAGAGATATCTTGCATACGGCTGGCAGGTTCTCCGCGGTTCAATGTACAACATCAAGGAAATCGCAGACCTCATAGACATTGCAAAGAAAGAAGAATCAAAGCCTACAATCATCATACTCAAGTCTACAATCGGAAAGGGTGCTCCTAAGGCAGGCACTGCCGACGTACACGGTGCTCCTCTCGGCGTTGACGGCTGCAAGGAAGCAAAAAAGACTCTCGGTCTCCCGGAAAACGAGCAGTTCTACGTAGTTCCAGGCGTATATGAATACTTTGAATCAAAACGCAAGGAATGGGCTCTTGCAGAAGAGAACTGGAAAAAGACTTTCGACTCTTGGTCCAAGGAAAATCCTGATCTTGCAAAAAAATGGGACGCATACTGGAACCAGAAGGCAACGGCAGATGTTTCGGCACCTTCTTTCAAGGCAGGCGACAAGCTTGCAACTCGTGACGCTTCAGGAAAATCACTCAATTACATGAGCGACATGTACGAATGGCTTGTCGGCGGAAGCGCAGACCTCCAGGGTCCTAACAAGACAAAGGTTTTGAATGACGACGGAAGATACAGCCCGGAAAACAGAAAGGGACGTTGCATAGAGTACGGAATCCGTGAATTTGCAATGAGCCAGATCATGAGCGGAATAAACCTTCACGGCGGACTTCGTGCATTTGGAGCCACATTCTTAGTATTTGCAGACTACCTCCGCTCATCACTCCGTGTTGCAGCCCTTGCAAAAATTCCAAACGTATACGTATTTACGCACGATTCAATTTACGTTGGCGAAGACGGTCCTACACACCAGCCTGTAGAGACTCTTGCTTCTCTCCGCTGCATTCCAAACGTTCAGATACTCCGTCCGGGAGACGCAGAAGAATCCGTTGTTGCATGGGAAATGGCTCTTGAATCAAAAGATCATCCTGTCTGCATGGCTTTCACACGCCAGGCCCTCACAGTTTATGAAAAAGAGGACAAGGACTGGAAGAAAAACGCACGCAAGGGTGCATACATCGTAAAGAGCGCAGGCGACAATCCTGACATCACGATTCTTGCAACAGGTTCAGAAGTTGAAATGTCTTTGAAGGCTGCAGAACTTGCATCAGGAAAGAACATCCGCGTTGTTTCCGTTACAGACAAGACTCTTTTTGACAAAGACGAAGACCTTCAGAAAAAGGTTATCGGCAATGCAAAGCGCGTAGTTGTTGCAGAAGCCGGATGCAGATATGGATGGGAAGGATACGCAAAGAAATCCGACCTTTTCACAATCGACCGCTTCGGAGAGTCGGGACCTGCTTCAAAAGTTGCAGAAGACATGCACTTTACGGCAGCAGATCTTGCTGAAGTATTGAAGAAATAACCAGGCAACATATCTTGAAGTTTGGGGCATTGATGATTTCAGTGCCCCAAGCAAGATGTCCTCAATAACAATGCCGTCAAAAATCCACGGCACATGCTTTTCAAATTTTTTCCTATTCGACAACCATTTTGCAGTCTGGAAATTTTTGCATGACGCACGTTTCAATGTCATGAATGAAATCAGCAGACAGCTCTTCAAAAGGCTTTACAAGGATTTTTTTCCCGTCGATTTTCCACGATGCACGAATCCGTTTTCCCACAATGACTGACGGATGAACGATTCCCGATGAATTTGTAAGAAGTCCCAAGTGTTTTTCATCTATCATGCGACTTCGGTTCCTGTAGCCCAGAACAAGCTGGTCAAATCCGGGCACAAGCACGCATGGAGGAATTTCCGCCTTTTTCACAAGCCTTCCCCTATAATAGTAGACTTTTCCGTCAACGCGCACATTGCAAAGGCCTGGCAAAACTGATTCGAAAACAGCTTCCATCTCGTTTTTTTTCCATTTGCCGAAAAAATACATGCAGTCTTCCATGGAGGCAGGCCCAAAGTTTTCAAAATACCTTCTTACCATGATTTTACGGGCTTCAAGCACATCCATAAAATCAAATTCCCTGGGAATTGCATACTTTTTTCCGTTTCCTGTCATGCATACGATTTTTCCGCGATGAATCATTTCACACACAAGTCCACCCCATCCGTAGAAAATTTTTCCGAGAAGCTCATCACAAGCACCGTTTTTCCTGCACGCATCCTTAAGCTCGTTTCTCGTCTCTTTTCCATCCTTTATCATGGAGATTATGAAATCACTCCATCTTTCAGCTTCCGCCAAAGGAATTCCCCACGCCATGTCACAAAACCCTTTCGGATAAGCATATGCAGAAACATGAAGTCCAAGCTCTTCTTCCGAAACAACATGCATGGTTCCGCGATGAGAGTATATCTTATAAAAACCCCTGCTGAATTTTTCATGTGAAAAACTTCCCGTCCTCAAGAAAAGCGAAAGTTCCGCATAGCTTGCAAACTGGGACTGCACCCCCAGAAGATCATTCACTATCTTATGCATTCCGCATTTTTTTCCAGAAACATCATCAAGCAAATGAAGTCCCTTCAATGAATTGTATAAAAAAATTTCCCGTTCCGTCATAATCCCCCCCGCAAAATCATCGAGGCTGCACGGTCAAGCAATATAGTGAACAAACTTAAACTTGTCAAGTTTTGGATATAAAACATGTGCCGCATATTGACAAAAAACGCATGACGTGAAAACCTAATCACATAATACGGAAGAAATTTTCAAGCCAGATGACTTAAAAAAGGATTTTAATCACTTATGGAAAATGACGTTATTGGAAAACTGACATCGAAAGACGACAAATCTTCATGTGCATATGCCGCAAAAATCATTGCAGAAAGCAACAAAGACAATTTCTGGTACAGCAGATTCGACGACTTTGCATCACTTCTGAACCATCCGAAATCACTCGTAAGAAACAGGGCACTTGCAATTCTTGCATCAATTGCAAAATGGGATGACGGAAACAAATTCGAGAAAATCACAAAGGAATACCTTGCGCACGTCACGGATGAAAAACCGATTACCTCAAGAACGTGCATCAAGTCACTTTCCGCCATCGGACTTTCAAAACCAAATCTCATTCCTGAAATACTCAAGGCACTGAAGGACGCAGACTTGTCCAAATACAAGGACTCAATGAGGCCTCTTATTGAAAAAGACATAAAAGAAACCGTCGAAATCTTACAGCCCCAGGCATGACTTTCCATGCAAAATTCAAGTTCACATAAAAGAACAAATATGATATACTGGAAGAATGAAAATATCAGAAATTCTAGCAACAAAAAAAACACTGCTTTCCTTTGAAATTTTTCCGCCAAAACAGCAGTCAAACTTTGACAAGGTTGTAAATGCGGCAAAGGAACTTTCAGACCTAAATCCAGACTTCATGAGCATAACATACGGGGCCGGAGGCTCCACTCAGGCAAATACGGTTGAAATTGCGACAAAGATAAATTCATTCAACACGCCTTCCCTCGCACACCTTACATGCGTTGGATCAAGCATGGAGAAAATGCAGGCAACAATCGCGGAACTCAAGAAAAACGGAATTGAAAACGTCCTTGCGCTCAGAGGAGACATTCCTGAAAATTTTGAGGGAGAAAAGGCAACAATTGACGGACTTTCACATGCAAGCGACCTCGTAAAAATCCTTAAGAAAGAGGGATTATGTGTGGGAGGCGCATGCTATCCTGAAGGACACCCTGAAAGCGCAAACCGTGAGTCAGACATAGAAAACATGAAGTACAAGGTTTCTGCAGGCGTTGACTTTCTTACCACGCAGATGTTTTTCGACAACAACATGCTCTACAGCTACCTTTACAGGCTCGAGTCAAAAGGCATCCACGTACCGGTAATGGCAGGCATAATGCCCATAACGAATTCAAGCCAGGTTTCAAGGATGATAAAGCTTTCTTCGGCATATGTACCGGCAAAGCTTCTTTCAATCTGCGACAAATTTGCAGACAAGCCGGAAGCCATGAGGCAGGCAGGAATCGCATATGCGACAGACCAGATAATAGACCTCGTGTCAAACGGAATCCGAGGCATACACATCTACACGATGAACAAGCCGGACATTGCACGGGACATTCTCTCGAACGTATCCGAAATCGTAAAGGCAGTCAATCTGTAAGATTAAAAAGATGGCAGATTCACGCACAGGCTTTCTTTCACATAAAAAAAGGTTCGAAGCGTGAATCTCACGTCAAAAAAACGGCTCCGTAATTGGAGACTCCGGAAAATTGCGGTTTCAAAAGCTTTTTATCATGGACGCAAGGCAAAGCGCATTCATCACGCCAAAAATGTCTTTTCTGAAAAAAAGCATCGGCTTGCGGTTCTCATCCAGGGAAGACTTCAACACAGGCAAAAATTTTTGAAGTTCGGCCTCATCATAAAAATTCCTTTCGGAACAATCAGACGAATACCAAGACTTGGGATTTCTTGCATGCAACCTGCAGTATGACATGGGACCTGCGAAATTTGACCTGAGTTTTCCATTGCATTCAAAAAATTCCGGCATGTCACAAAACACAAAGGATGCATTTCTCTCACCAAGGCCTTCAAGCACGGATTTCCTGCACCAGAGGGCATTCCTAAACTCCACGGCACACGGAAAGCCTTTAAAAGAACCAAGCAATGCGTCAAGATATTTTCTGTTTTCTACGGAATAGCAAAAATCACGGGGAAACTGAAAAAGAATTGATGAAAGAAGTCCATGCCCTGACATCGGCTCAAGTGAACGATTGAATTCCAAAGCCATTTCTTTCCAAGAAAAACCAATTTCATGAGTCAGGAATTTTGGGGCTTTTACGCTGAAAAAAATCCTCTTCTCCGAACGGTCGACAAACGATTGCATCCTTTCAGGAGTCGGCATATTGTAAAAAGTGCCATTCAGCTCAAGGGCATTGAACTTAGTTGCATAATAGGGAAGAAAATCTTTTCGGGCCAAGTTTTCAGGATAGAAAAAAACTTTCCATTCAGGGTAATCATAGCCGCTTGTGCCAATAAGTATGCCGTCCATTTTTTCATTATAATCGTTTTTCCAAAATGTTTCCAATAAAATCCATGCATCAAGGATTCCAGGCATCATTTCAGATAAAAAAGGGCATCAGGATTTTACATAAAAAAATGATTTTTGGACAAATCATCCTGCAAAAAAAATGAACCAAAACCCATCTTCAGCACGTTTTTAATCTTGATGTTTTTTCATCTTGCGTATAAAATTACAATTTATAGCCAAAGGCTCTAAAAACTCCTTTTTTTTAAGAGCACGCATTTCTTATTGTCCACGGAGGACTTGGGTATGAGAAAATTTATTAATTTTTCATTGATTTTATGCATTCTTTTTATGGTTTCAGGATGTGCAAACCTCATGGAAGAAAAAAACACTGAAAACCGCATCGTAATCGACATGAGGCAGTCACGAGCAGCCATAAGCTGGGACGAAGTTTCATCATGGTGTGTTTTGATTGAAAAAATTCCTGAAAACGTAAATGTTACGAAAGACATTCTTGATGATTACAGTTCGCTTGGCAAGTTTTTGGAGAAAAACTATCCGAATCCGAATTTGGAAGAACTGAAACCAAGCCAGAAGTATTATGAATCTGAGGAACTCGATCCTGCGTCATATCTTGTAGTCATCGGCCTTTTCAAAGACAGCAGAAAAGACGATCCTTTTGCATTTGGCGCAGGCATCGTGAATGTGGAAGCCGGAAAGACAGCAGAGGCAGACATTCTCGTAAGGTGCGTGGCAGAAAGATCCAATACCGACCTTTTCAGCATCGTGTGGATGATGAAGACTCCAGACCCAAGGTTCAAGGATTTTTATGTTTATAGCGGAGCATATTTTGTAAAAGAAAACGACTCGTCCAAAATATACCTGGTTTATTCAAACGGACAGGGCAAATACTGGAAACAGCTTATGCATACAGACGTACAGGTGACGGTGACAGGATGCGAATATGCATTTTGCTCAAAAGAAAATCCAAATGGATTTGTCATCAAGTATGATGAAGCCCAAAACGGAATTTATGACGGAAGCATGCTTTATGTAAGGGATGATGGCGCAGACATAGAAAAGCTTAACGCAAGCGCACCCATGACAGACACAACCTTCGTAAATGAGGATAATGGATTCAAGAAACGTGATGATGGCGGAAACTCGACATCCGTAAGCCTTGAAAATCTTTTGGATACGGTATGGATTACGCCTTCTTATGAGTCAATCAACGGTTATGACGCATTCAAGGGCTTATACATGACCGTGGAAAGCGGAAAAGTTCGCATTTATGACGTAATTGCAAATGACAGCACATACTGGCTTTACGACAACGAATCTTGCCAAAACCTGACAATCACATACGATGTTTCAGGTGAAATCAAGATTTTAAGCAAAGACATCACAAAGGCTGAATTTTGCTACAATCCATCTACAGGCAGCATAGAAGCATATTCACAGGGATTGCAGTACATCCAGCTAAAAGATGAACTCATAAAATATCCTCAGGTGCAGTACGATGAGTCATTCATAAACAAAGAATTTGGATTCAAGGAAACTTCGGGCGGCAGCGGAACAACTCCTGCAAAAAGCACACTTGACATCATCCTTGGAAATGTGTGGCTTGAAAAAGAGCCTTCAAAAGTAAAAGTTTCCAATGACTATTATTATGCATACAAAGGTCTCTATTTTTCCAGGGACGGAGAGTACATAAGCATATATGAAGTTTATAAGAATTACTATGACGGCTGCTGGAAGCTCCACTCAGAAAACGAATGCGTAGACATAACATTGGACGGCAGCATGTACCAAATTTCCAAAAACGGAAATGACACGGGAAGATACTTTACATACAGCAAAGAGAAAAACCGCATCGTGTATAACGGGCAAAAAGAGTATGTTCTGGATGAAAGCGCAGACATTTCAGGCATGGAACAAAGAGGATTCCAGACTGATTTAACATTCATGGCCCAGGAGGAAAGCAGATTCGAAAAAGTCGACATGGCGGACAATATCGTCGGCATATGGATAAAGAAAGACCCCGATGACCAAAACGGATATTGCGTTTACAGAGGCTACAGTTTCGAAAAAAACGGCATCGGCAGATTACAAATATTTGAAATCAGATCAAACAGAAATCAAGGTGGCACATGCTGGAAAACCAACGTCTGCGATTCGTATGATGTTGAGTTTGACGGAACCGGGTACACCCTAAAAGGCTCTGAAGGAAACTTCATACCAGTTTCGTATGATGAAGACAAAGAATGCATCAACATTAACGGGGAAGAAATCCTTTACATGGATAAAGGCCATAAGGACTTGATTGATGCACTTGATAATGATTGTAAGGATTTCATCACCACAGCCAACGGATTCGACAACATTGCAGGCGGAATTCTCGGCAAAACATGGGTTTCGGACACACCACAGACAGACGGCAGTTTTTATTATTCCATGGGATATTTCTTTGCGGAAGAAAACGGCAAAATAAAAATGTATGATGTTGTCTTCAATGGCAATGGCCAATACTGGAAAGAGCCCGTGCTCGCTGACCCTTCTGTAGAAATCACGGCAGAAAATGGCGCATGCATCTTCTCAATGTCTAACGGCAACAAAAAAACATTTGCGCTAAACGGAGACATCCTTTCTCTCAAAGAAGGTTCTTCCACCATCGAATACAGGTTGCAAGACATAAAACCTGAAGCAATATGCGATGCAAAAGGAAGTTATGCTTTCATAAACGAGGATAACGGTTTTAGGAAATGCCTAAGCGAAGATGAGCTGAAAGAATTCCTTGGCAACGTTTACCTTCAGGAAATGCCTGGTACGATAAATGAAAACGGCAAAAATTATGAAGTTTACAAGGGATACTATATAGAAGAATCTTCCAGCAACAAGGTAAACATATACAGCGTTTTCGCAAACGGAAGTGAAAACGGAGGATGGCTGGTTTCAAAAACATGCGAAGATGCATGCATCTGCAAGCAAGACGACACTTATTGTCTTTTCACGACTTTTGGAGGCTACTGTTCCACTTTTTCCTACCAGGAAGAAGAATCTTGCATTAACTTCTGTAGCAGCGACTGTATCCTGAATGAAGACGCAAACAAAGATTCCAAAATCACGGAAAGGTTATTTAACGATCCTAAATGCTTTGACCAAGGCAATTTCAACGTGATAACGCAATGATAATCCACTCCCCCTTTTTGGCACAAAGCCTCGGGGGGCTTTTTTTTGCCCTTCACCCTGCCGTTTAAAAGCCTGAAAGCGGCTTGTTTTCAGTCGGATTTTGCGGAAATTTTGCACATGGATTGGTTTCGATTGCAAATGTGCTGGAAGAGTATGCACTGAAATGCATTTGGGGGCGCCCCTGTGACGGTTTGCATTCCGAGCCTCGGTTTCCAAACTTGACATCCGTCTGCATCAAGATATCTTGCACGCCCCTTCTGGCGGTCTGATTCAAGATCCACAGTCAGCTTTTCATCCGTCAGTCTGGGAACCGGTTCACGGTTTGCGTTCTGCATGTCGGTTTGGAAGGCGATACGCAATTTGCATGTAAAAACGAAAAAGAGATGCGCATGGCACATTGAACATATCCTGAATTTTATATATAATTTGTTTCCATGATTAAAGCTACAGGTTCACAGATTATTATTAAGATGCTTGAGATGGAGGGAATCACGCAGGTTGCAGGCATTCCCGGCGGCAACATTTTGCCTTTGTACGACGAGCTTGCAAAAAGTTCCGTCAAACACATTCTCGTGCGCCAAGAACAGGCGGCAGGATTTCTTGCACAAGGCATTACAAGGTCTACGGGAAAACCTGCAGTGTGCATGGCAACAAGCGGTCCTGGAGTAATGAACCTTCTTACGGCCATAGCTGACGCAAGATGCGACTCCGTTCCAATTGTCGCAATCACAGGCCAGGTAAACACATCTCTTCTCGGTACGGATGCATTTCAGGAAGCCGACACATTCGGACTTTCATTTTCAATAACAAAGCACAGCGTAATGGTAAAAAGCGCACTTGAACTTTTGGAGGCAATTCCAAGATGCTTTGAAATAGCAGTAAGCGGAAGACCGGGACCCGTCCTCATAGACGTGCCAAGAAACGTCCAGATGGAAACCGTTGAATTTGAAAAATGGCCCGACATAACAAAGATAAAGGATTCATCCCTTTCCAGAAAATTCCTCACGCCAAAAGACGAAGCGCTAAAAATCGTTTCAGAAATGGTAAAAATCATGAAGGCAAGCAAAAGACCGGTTCTTTTTCTCGGTGGCGGATGCAACAATGAAAATTCAAGCAGATGCATAAAGGAACTCATGGAATACTACGACACGGCAGTCGTTTCAAGCCTCATGGGCATAGGAGCCGTATCAAGGAAACATCCATGCAATTTCGGAATGGTTGGAATGCACGGTTCATACGCATCAAACAGGGCCATGGCTGATTCTGACTGTGTAATTGCACTCGGAGTAAGGTTTGACGACAGGGCAACAGGACTCATATCCAAATTCTGTCCAAAGGCAAAAATACTGCACATAGACATAGATGCCGCAGAAATAAACAAGATTTTCCAGGCAAAACTCAGCATTGCAGGTTCAATAGAAGACATTCTTCCTCTCATATCATCTGAACTTCAAAAAAATACAGACAAAAGCGGTAATGAGTTCAGAAAAAAATGGATTTCCGATCTCCAGAAAACCTATGCAGAAACGGAAAATTTCGAACTTGGCCGCGGCAAAGACAAAAATGCGGTAAATCCAAGAAAATTCATTGCAGAAATTCCTTTAAAGGCAAAAGAATGCGGTCTTGAATCAAGCGACATAATCGTCACTACAGATGTCGGACAGCACCAGATGTGGACTGCCCAATACTATCCGGTAGAAAGAGCAAGGACTCTGCTTACAAGCGGAAGCCTCGGAACAATGGGATTTGGACTTCCGGCCGCAATCGGAGCATCATTTGCAAATCCTGAAAAAAAGATTGTCTGCATTTCAGGTGACGGAAGCATATTGATGAACATACAGGAGCTTGCAACCCTCAGGGAAAACAACCTTGACGTTACTGTCATAGTCCTTGAAAACAAGATACTCGGCATGGTTCACCAGCAGCAGGAATATCTTTTCGAAAAAAATTTCAGCGCAAGCGAATTCACAAAAAATCCCGACCTCCTTAAAATTGCAGAAGGTTTCGGAATAGAGGCAATTGACGCAAACAAAGATTCTGAATGGAATAAAAAGGCTTTCGAAAAAGGTCCGAAATTCGTTGTTGTCAGAATCGAAAAAGACGAAACTGTGCTTCCATTCGTAAAGGCCGGGACTGCAAACGTTGACGGAATTCGAGAAACAGGAAATTAATCAGGTTTAATGGGTGTTCTCAAGACTTCGGATTGGGAAAGTATTTTTGGCAGATAAAAAAATCAAGGAAATTTTCAGACAGTACCCCTGTTTCTGAAAGTTCCCTTTATGGAAAAAAGTGAAAAAAGACCAGGTTTCATGAAATCCAATTTCTGGAACTAAAACAGTGCATTTAAGGCTCATTCAAAGTTTTAACTGCATTATGGTATTATATTTAGATTATGGACACATCAAAATATTCTTTGGCATTGAAATTTTTACGCACTTACTCAAAACCGTTCACATTGAAGGAAATGAAAAAAGTTCTCAATGCAATAGGAATATCTGCGACAAGCGAAGAAACACTTCATTTCATACAGGAAAATCCAAATGTACTGGAACTCTCAAACGGGAAATTCCTTACAAGATCTGCGGCATTCACGGGTGAGATTTTCAGCATAAAACCAACACATGCAGAAATAGAACAGAAAACGATTGTCATAGGACACAGATGCGTTCCTTTTGTAGAGACAGACAGAATTGCATGCACGCTTGATTTTTTCATAAACGGAAAAAAGATTCCGAAACGGGTCGGCGAATTCGACAGTGACGATGCAATCGACATGTTCATGCTCTATGGCGAAGAATATGCGCCGCAATACATAGCCTCAGACCCTGCAAATCAGGCACTCGGGCTTGCAGGACAGGATTATGAGCTTCCAAACAGGGTGATGCTTACGGGACTTGATCTGGAATTCCTTTCCAGAAAGGCAGGATTCAAGAAAGGAAGCAGACTTCTCTGCTGCGTAAGCGACTGGGCCGCAGGAAACATAAACGTAATGGTTCTTCCATCTGATGAAAAATCCTTCGACAAGGGGGAGATAGGAGAACACAGGATATTGTGGTTCAGCAGGCTTGAAGAAAAACTCAGGGAATCATTCCAAAAACATGGTCCGCTCGGTTCAATCGAAGACCAGCTTACATACGCATTCTTTGAAAACAGGCATCTTCTGTGCGTACCTTACTGCGGTTCCGTAGAAGAACTCATGCAAAAAACGGTGACGCTCGGCTACGAACATTATGGAGTGGAAACAAGAATCTGGAACAAAAATCAGGAAGTACCACCTTTCGGCGACTGGAACATAAAAAACATCGGGGCATCTGAAAAACTGAAGAAAGAGATTTCTTTTGAGGAATATACGTTCCTTAACATTCCGGACATGGTTTATGACCAGCTCATAATGGACAATCTTTACAACAAGGAAGAAGATGTCATAAAAAAGGTAATTTCTTTCTTTACCGAGGATGAAACAGACTTTGGCGGCCAATTCAAGGAGCTTGTCGCACTGAAACTCGAAAAAAGAGTCGAATGCCTTTCCAGGGAATACAACTGGTTCCGAGACCAGAGCGTGGGTCAGCTCAGGCACAGGATTCTGGAACTTTACGGAGACGTATCCTCCCTCATCAGGAAACTTGACTATCTTGGAGAAAAGGTTGTAGGCTTTCCGTCACAGGAAGTGGTCATCCTTTCTCAGCTGCACAGCCACATCCTCCGCATGATAGACACAATTGCATGTGATCCTGCAATAGAAGATTCAATAGAAGTATTCAACCTTTCGATAGACGGCATGGAATGGAATTTCGAGGACATAAGGGGAGTCCTTGAAGACGCACTCCAGGAAGAAAAGAAATTCGGCTTCAAGCTGATAAGAAAATAGGACATCAAGCTTTCTCTTGTTTTTTTGCACATACGCTGATATACTGTCATCATGAAAAAAAGGCATCTGCTGGCATTTATATTTCTGATAAATTCATTTTCCGCATTCTGCATGGAATTAAGTTCATTCACGATGAACAACGGAATGACGGTTTTCGTCCTCACAGATGAGACAAGCGCACTCGTTCACACAGAATTCGTAAGCAGGGGCGGATACAGAAACCAGACTCCTTACACAAAAGGATTTTTCAACATGTATTCCGATCTTTTCCTTGCCGATGCAAAAAAGAATTCATTCATAAGGCTTTGCGGCACAAAATCGGAATGCACGATTGACGATGCAGTTTTTTCAGCAGACATACCTTGTGAATATCTCGGAAAATACCTCAAGGAACTCGACGAATGCATTTCAGCTGATTCATTTTCATCCTACAGCATCCTTGAGGCCTCAAAAAAATACAGCGACAGCACATGCGAATACAAAAAAAGTTCCGCGGGATTCACCACAGGCACGGTAAACTCAATCTTCTTTTCCCCGATACCATGGGAATTCGAAAGCATGCAGACAGGCCCCCTTTTCGACATGATGGGAATTGACGAAATCAAATCCGTACTTTCAGAAATAAGGAACGAATACTACACGCACGAAAAATGCGCACTGTTTCTTGCAGGAAACATAACAAAGGAAAGGGCATACGACATCTGCGGCAAATCGTTTTCAAGCTACTCGGAACCATCCTTCAGGACATATTTCTCATCGGAAGAAAAAAAATCGCTCTCTGAGGAAAAAGAAAACGAAAACGACACGAAAAATTTCATTCTTGTTTCTGATGATTTTTCATACGGAATGACTCAGATTCTGATCCAATACAAATCTCTTTCATCAAAAGAAGGAAAAATCCTTTCCGAAGAAATGAACGCAACAGATTCCCCTTTCAAGAAAAGCATTGTGGAAGACAGTGACACATGCATAAAAAACGATGACTACATGACGGTTGAAAATGTGGAAGATGAAAAGACTCCAAGGTTTTGCATGCAGGCTTTGATTGAAGATGACTTTGACGACATAAAAAAAATCACGGACAAAATCGTGCTGCACATAACGGAAAATTCAAGCATCAATGAAGAACGTCTTGAAAAAGCAAGGGAAAGGCAATACGTAAGAGACAGCGAAAACATTGGCTCTTCCAGGAAACTTTGCAGGAAACTTTCTGAATTCTGGGCAAGGACAAATTTCAAGGGAAACAACCTTTACGATGAATACATGGAATCGCTTGAAAAAAATCTTGACGCGTCACCTGAAAAAATCGCGCAAAAAATTGAATCGGAAAAACCTTATGTCTTTGTTTTCATGAATTCAAAAAGATACGAAGAGACAAAGAATAAAACAGGAGATTCTGACTTTGCAATCATCATGAGGAATTCTTATGAAGAAGATTTTCATGAAGAACATATTGCGGAAAAAGAAAAGGAAGAATTCCAAAGATTCAAAAAAAATGTTTCGGAAAAAACGATTGAACTTTCACCTTCAGAATATTTTTACTACAACAACATAAAAAACATAAGGCAGACAACCCTTTCAAACAGCATACCGCTGACGGTAAAAGAAAACAAGGGAACAAAAACCGCGGCCGCATGCATAAGGATAAGCGGCGGAATGCAAAGCAACGGCCCGGAACAGATGTACATGAGGGAACTCATAGTCTCATCGCTTTGCAAAATAGCAAAAATAGACGGCATCTCATCCAAGACAACAGGATGCTTTTCATACATCACGTTTGAAGTCAGCAGGGAAAATTTTCAGGAAGCCATGACGGCATTTACGGACGCATTGATTTTCTCAGACATTCCCCCGGTCACGGCAGACAGGGTGCTTTCTGAAAAACGGCATGAAATCCTGATGAAAAAAAATGACCTCGGAATGCAGCTGAGGCAAAAAGCACTGGAACACATGTTCAGAAACACGGACATGAAGGACTACTTCAATCAAGATGAGGAAAAACTCAAGAACATATCGTATTCATCACTTCTTGCAAACTGCACTGCGCTTCTTGACGCTTCATTGTATTCCATCGTTTTTGCAGGAGACTTTAGTGAAGATGAAGTAAAATCCATCATGGAAAAAACAATGGGCCTTCTAAAGAGCCAGAATCCATCGGCAAAACCTGAATGCCTGAAACCGGATTTTGATGACGGAACATTGTGCGTGGAGCTTTCACACCTTTTCACGTCAGACAAGCCTGTGGAACTTGCCCCTAAAGAATCTCCCGTGCTTGTACCGACAAAAGAATTCCACGACCCTTCCCAGCTTTACTTTGAAAGTCCTTCGGACAGCGTGCTTTTCAATGCTCTTCTCCAAGAAATCGAATCAAGGCTTGTAGAGGAACTTGGAGGCGAAACAACGTGCTCCATAGATTTGCCAACAAAAGAAATTCAAGCAGGCTCCATCACCGCATACGGACTTAAAACGCCGGACATCTTTTTTGATGCATATGAAAAAGTCATAGAATGCCTGAAATTCGACCTTGAAGACATGGAAAACCAAAAGGAAAATTTGGAAAAGATAAAATGCAAATGGATTTTGAAAAATCTTTCCGCGACAGATGCAAACATTGAAACGGCAAAACTCATCTGCACGGGGCTTGAAAATGAAACACCTGCAAAATATCTTGACGATTACCTCACCATCCAGGGAGCAGAGGAAAAAGATTTCATTGAAGTCCTTGACACATGCCTTACGAAACCGAGACTCAGGGTTGTTTCAAAAGACAACTTCAAAACCGAAGAAACTCAGGAAACGGAAAACACTTTGGAAAACACGGATTCGCAACTTAAGTGACTGTCACCTGCCCCAGAAGGTGCATCTTTGCAATTTCTAGTGGCAAAACAACGTTACAAGACATGAAATTGCGTTTTTCTTGAATTTTTAGGATTTCCCCGTTATAATCTGCTTATGAAGAATTCATTTGCATCGGTAAGGACTGATGAAAAAAATCCAATCTTTGAACAGGCCACAAAAAGGGAAAGCATGCTTTACGGCAGGGGAAATTCCATAAGAAGCGAATTTGAACGTGACTATACAAGGCTTTTGCATTCCGAGGCATACAGAAGGCTCAGAAACAAGACACAAGTCTTCTTTGCACCCCACAACGATCATCTCTGCACAAGAATTGAGCATGTAAATCATGTGGCAAGCGTTGCAGTGACAATCGCAAAACACCTTGGGCTCAACGAAGAACTTACGGGCGCCATAGCAATAGGACACGACATAGGACACGCTCCATTCGGGCATACGGGCGAAGACATACTGAATTCACTTATAAAAAAACAAAAAGAAGGCAAAAATGCCCCGAAAAAATTCTGGCATGAAAGAAACAGCCTTTTTTTTGCAGACTATATAGAAACGCTGCAAGATCCAGACGGCTCTGAAAAGAACCTGAACCTCACATACGCGGTTCGAGACGGACTCATATGCCACTGCGGCGAAATTGACCAGCAGGAACTCAGGCCCAGAAGCAAGGCTATTGACCTTTACGACATAAAAAGGCCAGGGATAGTTTCTCCATTTACATGGGAAGCATGTGTCGTAAAGCTCAGCGACAAAATCGCATTTCTTGGACGCGACATTGAAGATGCAAGAAGAAGCCACATCATAGACATGGCATCATACAGGCAGCTCAGGGAAATTGTCGGATCGACACTTGGTTTCGGCCCAAACAGGGAATATTCGAGCCACACGACAAACGGTGCGTTCCGTTCGGGTCGAGCGGTAAACACGACGACACTCATAAACGACATGATCGTAGACCTCTCGGAATCATCAAGCCCTGAACGCGGGCTTTGCTTTTCTGAGCCATACTTCAAATTCATACATGAACTCAAAAGATTCTGCTTTGCGAACATATACAACAACTGGAGGCTCAAGGAATTCGGCAGATACGCGGAAGTAGTGCTTGGAGTAATCTACAGGACGCTGATGCAGACTGAGGAATTTGCAAAAAAAGGAACCGTGGACAGGATTTTGCGATATGCTCCAAAACTCAGGGAAACATTCGTATCCTGGCTTACAAAATACACAAACTATGACACGGAAAGAAAAAAACTTTTAAGGTACAACACAAAGGAAGTCTTTGACGTATACGACAGCGAAAGTTTTGAAAAATGCGTTGTCGAATACATAAGCGGCATGACGGACACCTTTGCAATATCAGTTTTCGAAGAAATCAGTTCATTCTGAGGACAAAGGCCAGACCTCAATTGCCCCGGGACAAACGCAAAATGGAGTTATGAAGATGTGCAATTTTTTTGATGACGGACTTGATTTTGAGTGCAAAAGATGCACTGCATGCTGCACGCTTGAAGGAGGAGTCGTCCTGCTTGGAAAAAAAGACCTCGAAAATCTTTCAAGGCATTTTGCCCTTTCGGAAGATGATTTCATAAAAAAATACTGCAGGTACCTTCAAAAAAGCGAAGACATGAAATATTACCTGTGCCTGAACGACAAAAACGGAAGCGAATGCATTTTCTGGGACAACGGATGCACATGCTATGAAGCAAGACCCGTACAGTGCCGCACATATCCATTCTGGACAAAAATTCTTGAATCAAGGGAATCATGGGATGATGAAAAAAAATTTTGTCCTGGAATAAACGAGGGCAGACACCACTCAAGGGAAGAAATACTTTCGGAACTTGAAAAATACAAAAACCGAAACGAAATGAAAACTGCATCAGAAAGCCATGAAAAATCTGATTAGACTAAACAAAAATGCATGAAACAACACTTCGGCCTCGCAAAAACTAAAAGGCATTCCGTTCAGCATGCAAATCAACCTTGCCATCCTGAATGAATATCCAGAAGCTTTTGTTTTTCCTGACAAGCTCCATGCTGTCAATCCACATGTCGGAGACAAGACACACGTAATACCATTTTCCGACTTCATTTTCATACATTTCTGTTTCACCCGATTTCAATACGACAAACCTTATGCCGCCTTCATGATTTACTGTTCTGCCCCACGGCCTTGTCCTAAAGTCAGGATTTTCATAAAGGTCAAAAACACCGTAAGGATTTATGAAATCACCTTCCCTGATATCAAAGCTTTCTCCTGAATATGCGTAAAAACAAAAAAACATCATGATGATAAAAAAAACTTTCTTCATTTGATACCTTCCATACAGAAACAATTCTGCTTCCAGAAAATCCAGATGCCCTGATTTGGCATTTTTTAAAATTCGGATTCATTCAAGAACCCCATTATGAAGCAAAAAACTGGATTTTACAAGAGAAAAAATGAAAAGCACGCGCTTTCCCAAATTTCCAAACACCTTTTGATTGACAATTGAACAAATCATCAGAAAAGTGTATCATGTAGGAAATTAATTTCAATTCACAAACTTTTACTTAGAGGAATAAAATGTCAGAAGAAGTCAGAGTTCGTTATGCACCTTCTCCAACCGGCATGCAGCACATCGGTGGAGTCCGCACGGCACTTTTCAATTATCTTTTTGCACGCTCAAAGGGTGGCAAATTCATCCTTCGACTGGAAGACACAGACCGCACACGCTATGATGAAAAATATGTCCAGAATCTTTATGATACGATGGCATGGCTTGGAATCGACTGGGACGAAGGCGGTTCCAAAGGGGGAGAATACGGTCCGTACGTACAGTCAGAAAGATTTGACCTATACAGGGAATATGCGATGAAGCTCATTGAAAACGGAGAAGCATATTACTGCTTCTGCGACTCTGAGCGTCTTGAGCGCATAAGGAAAATACAGACAGAAAACAAGATGCCTCCGGGATACGACAGAAACTGCCGCCATCTCACAAAAGAAGAAGTTGAGGCAAACCTCAAGGCAGGAAAACCATACGTAATAAGGCTCAAGGTGCCTCTTGAAGGAGAAACGAAATTCACAGACCACCTTCTCGGCGACATTGTATGGAAAAACGAGGACATTTCTCCGGATCCAGTTCTTCTTAAGTCTGACGGATTTCCAACATATCATCTTGCAAACATTGTAGATGACCACATGATGAAAGTTTCACACGTCATGAGGGCACAGGAATGGATTCCTTCAACACCTCTCCACGTACAGATGTACAGGAGTTTCGGATGGGAACATCCTGATTTCTGCCACCTTCCTATGGTAAACGGTTCTGACGGAAAAAAACTGTCAAAAAGACACGGTTCCACAAGCCTCAATGAATTCCGTGCACGCGGATACCTTCCGGGTGCAATCGTAAACTACGTCGCACTCCTCGGATGCTCATACGAAGAAGGCAAGGACATATACACGCTTAAGGAACTTGCAGAAAACTTCAAGCTTGAGCACCTCAACAAGGCGCCTGCAGTATTCGACTACAAAAAACTCGAATGGTACAACGGCCAGTACATCCGTTCGCTTTCAGACGAAGACCTCTACAAGTGGACGCTTCCTTTCATCACGGGTACAGGAGATGCATCACTTGAGATAAATCCTGAAAATCCACAGCCTAAGCCAAAAGTTGGTCCTGAATATTCAGGAGTTGCAATGGGCGATGACGGAAAACCTTATTGCGTTGACAAGACAATGAACATGACATCGGAAGATGTAGAGAAAAAGCTTTTGGAGCTTATGCCTCTCATCAAAGAGCGCCTTCACTTCCTCACAGATGCAGCGGAAATGGTTCACTTTCTTTTCACGGAGCCTGCAGTTCCTGCAAAACAGGACATCATTCCAAAAAAACTTGATGAATCAAAGACAAAGGAAGTCCTTGAAAACGCAAAGGAATTCGTAAAGAAACTCCCGGGTCTTGAACATGAGGCACAGGAAGCACTTGCAAAGGAAATGGCTGACAAACTCGGAATAAAGCTTGGAGATTTCATGATGCCGATACGCATGGCAGTTACAGGAAGCCGTGTATCGCCACCTCTCATGGGTTCAATACTCATTCTCGGAGTTGAAAAAACACTTGAAAGGATTGAAAAAACGCTTGAAACTTTCTAAGTGTTGGGCAGGCCATTATTTGCCGATAATTTTATAAATGATGGCTGCCACACATGCATTTGCAGGAATTTTAATTTTCGGGATGCATGAAACATAAACAGCAATCATATCACTGAGTGTAAATAAAGAATTTGGAAGGATATTCTTAGTGTATGCTCAGTGATTTTTTTTCGCAAATGCAAAAACAAAAAACGAAATGGTCATTTCCATCTTCAAGCAAGCCGCAAAATGATGTTGAATTTTTGCACGGTTAAGATTACAATATGAATTCCATGAATGACACACAGACAAAAAAAACAGACAATGCATTAACTGTCACTCAGCTTACGCTCCTCATAAAAACAATGCTCGAGGGTAGTTTTTCTTCAATTCTACTAAAAGGCGAGCTTTCAAATTTCAAGCCAAGCACATCAGGACATCTTTATTTTTCACTCAAGGATTCAGGTGCCCAGATTTCAGCCGTAATGTTCAGGGGAAGCGCATCCATGCTCAACTTTGCGCCAAAAGACGGAATGCTTGTGCAGGTACGCGGAAAACTCAGCGTCTATGAACCGAGAGGAAGCTATCAGCTTGTAGTTACGTCAATGACTGTTGCAGGAACCGGAAACATCCTCGAAATGATTGAAGAACGGAAGAAAAAACTTTCAGAAGAAGGATATTTCAATTCAGAACACAAAAAGCCAATCCCCTTCTTCTCAAAAACAATCGGTGTAGTAACGGCATCAAACGGTGCCGCACTCAGGGACATTCTCAACATAAGGAAAAGGCGAAACGACAAGGTTAACATCATAATATTTCCAACGCTTGTACAGGGAGAAACAGCAGCAGACAACATATCCTACATGATAAAGGTTGCAAACGAATACAAGATGTGCGACCTTCTGATAGTTGGAAGAGGCGGAGGCTCTACGGAAGACCTGCTCTGCTTCAGCGAAGAATCTGTCGTAAAGGCAATATACAATTCAGACATTCCGGTAATTTCAGCAGTCGGACACGACATAGACTGGGCACTTTCCGATTTTTCCGCAGACCGAAGGGCTCCAACCCCAAGTGCGGCCGCAGAACTTGCAATTCCCGAAAAGCGGACCATAATTGATGACCTTGAATATCTTAAAAACGACATATACAATTCCATGGAAAACAGGATAGAAAACCTGAGGCTTCTTTTAAGGGCCTTTGATCCTGAAAACATGAAATCACGACTCCAGGGCATCGAGCAAAGGGCAAGCGAAAGGTTTGACAGGGCATACGATGACCTTGTGACTGCAATGAAGGACATAATTGACGAAAAAAAACGTGAAATAGAAAAACACATGCAGACGCTCGAAAACTGCAATCCGCAGACAATATTCAACAGGGGATATTCCATGGTAACGGACAGGGACGGAAACGTCATTCGAAATGCTGAAAAATTGTCTTCCGGAGATGAAATACTCATAAAGCCCGCACAGGGACGAATCGAGGCAACGGTAACAAGAATATCCGCCAGCTGAAACGGTAAAAACACAAAACCCCATAATACAGAGGATAAAAATGAAAGATTTTGAAGAAAAACTAAAAAAACTTGAAATGCTCTCAAATGACATAAAGCAAAGCGACATAAGTCTTGAAAATGCCCTCAAGGATTTTGAAGAGGGAATAAAGCTTGCAAAATCAATGCAAAAGGAACTTGACGAAATGGAGGGCAAAATCCAGATTCTCATGAACAGTCCGACTGTAAGCGATGACAAAAAGACAAAGAAAAAAGATGAAGGGGACATAAAGCCAGAGCTTGGACTTTTTGACGAAACGACAGAAATAAACGGAACACGGTCTTAAAATGGAAAGGACACGGGTAAAGCTTCTTGATCCGGACGTTGCAAGAAAAATTGCGGCAGGAGAAGTCATAGACAGGCCGAATGCAATAATACGCGAACTCATGGACAATGCAGTCGATAGCGGAGCCTCAAGAATTGACGTGGAAATTGAAGGTGGCGGAATCGAAAAGATAAGGGTTTCCGACAATGGATGCGGCATGACGGAAGAAGACTTGAGACAATGCGCCCATCCGCATGCCACAAGCAAGATTTCCTCAGAAACAGACCTCATGAACCTTTCAACCCTTGGTTTCCGAGGAGAAGCACTTTCTTCCATGGCGGCAGTATCGAGACTCCAGATATCATCATCAGGATTCCGAATGAATGCATCTGTCACCGAAGACCACATAATTACTCCATGTGCGGAAAATGAAGGAACAATCGTAATGATCCAGGGGTTGTTTGAAAATTTTCCGGCAAGAAGGCAGTTTTTAAAAAGACCTGCAACAGAAGGAAATTCATGCAGGCTTACGTTTGAAGAAAAAGTGCTTCCCCGTCCAGACATAGCATTTTCATTTTACAGTGACGGTGAGCAAAAACTCATGCTTCCAAAAGTTGATTCTCTAAAAGAAAGATTCATCCAGACGATGGATTTTTTCGAAAGCAAGGATCTTTTCTACGAGATAAAAAAAAGTGATGAAAAAAACGGCTTTTCATTCAGCATCATACTTGGAGACCCGTCAATATCAAGGTCATCAAGAAAAGACATATCCATATATGTAAACGGAAGAAAAATACAGGAATATTCACTTGTGCAGGCAATAGTCTACGGCAGCACAGGTTATTTTCCAAACGGAACATTTCCGGTTGCATGCATCTTCATAGACATTGATTCTTCGCTTGTAGATTTCAACATACATCCTGCAAAAAGGGAAGTCAGATTCAAGGACATAAGCGAACTTCACCATGCGATAAGCACATCCGTAAAAGATTTTTACAGGGAATACACTTCAAGGGAAATTGTAGGAGGAAGTGAAAAACCTGCAGACGCACCATCGTTTGGCTTTTATGAGATTGAAAAAAGAAATACTCAGGCATCATTGCCCCAAATAAGCGAAAACTCAATCTGGTCAAAAAAAACACCAGCATCAATGGAACATGTTTCATACGGAAAAACAAATTCCAGACAATTCCAATTCCCGTCACGCGCGGGAAGGGAAAAATTTTTCAGCAGCGAAATTGAAATTTCATCACCGGCAAAGACAAATTACATTCCTGATGACATATCCAGGTCAGAAAAAACAGACAGCGGTTTTCATTATGTAGGCTGTGCGCTCGGTACGTTCATTATAGCAGAAAAAGACGGAGTCCTGTACATAATAGACCAGCACGCGGCCCATGAAAGAATCATCTACAACAGGATTATTGAAGAGTCAAGCCAAAGACAGGAACTTCTCATACCATATGTCATAAAGACAGATTCCGTTCAGGATGACAACTATCTTGAAGCAATAAAAGACAAGCTTTCTGATGCAGGATACGACTGCATGAAAAAGGAAGACGGTACGTGGGAATTTCTTACGGTTCCAATAAGATGGAAAGGTACGGAAGAAGACTTGAAGAAAGATGTCCTTGACAGAAGGATAAATCCAGGCGACATGATAAATGCAGTTGCAGCATCCACGGCATGCAGGCAGGCAGTAATGGATGGAACAGTACTTGAAGATGCGATGGCATCGAGAATTGCAAGGGATGCTCTTGCTCTTCCAGACCCGCACTGCCCTCACGGACGCCCCGTATACACAAAAATAACGAGGGAACAGCTTTTCCAGCTTGTAAAAAGGACATGATGGCAGAAACCAAAACCAAATTGTGATTTTTCGGTTTTCGGGCAGGATGCAGGACAAGACGGCTGAAATGTTCACAGAGTGACTGTCACCGTCTCATCCCATTTTTTCATTCCGATTGCATGGCAGGCAAAAGATTTTTTTTCAAGGACTGGGATTTAGTCTTCTTGAATTTCAGTGAAAGTTTGTCCTTTACGAAATCAACGACAATCGACTTGCTTTCCTCATCCTTTTCCATTGAAAGAAGAAGGCTTGCAAGTGCATCTTCTATCTCACGCTGCAAAAGCCTCCTCATAGGCCTTGCTCCCATGCTTGGCTCATACCCATGTTCCACAAGATATTCCCTGGCCTTTGGTTTCAATGAAATTTCATATCCAAGCTCAGAAAGGCGTTCCTTCAATTTTGCAAACTGAATGTCAAGAATTGACGACACGTCTTCTTTTGTAAGCGATTCAAACACGATTACATCATCAACACGATTAAGCAATTCAGGCGCCATGATTTTCTTAAGCTCTTCCATTGCATTTGTCTTCATCTCATCATAAGGCAGAATGCCTTCCTTTACGGTTGAAAAACCTACTCTGGATTCTGCCGTAATTTCCCTGGCTCCGGCATTGCTTGTCATGATTACGACAGTATTTCTGAAACTTATGGTATGTCCGAGGTTATCCTTCAGCTCACCTTCCTCCAAAAGCTGAAGAAGAAGATTGAATATGTCTTTGTGCGCTTTTTCAATTTCATCAAGAAGAACGACAGAATATGGCCTCTGGCGCACTTTTTCGGTAAGCATTCCGCCTTCTTCATATCCGACATATCCAGGAGGCGCTCCCACAAGTTTTGAGGCATTCTGCTTTTCCATGAAATCGCTCATGTCCACACGGATTAGGGCATCTTCAGTGCCAAAAAGGAATTTTGCAAGAGTTTTTGCAAGCTGTGTTTTTCCGACTCCCGTAGGTCCAAGGAATATGAACGATCCTATTGGACGATTGTATGAAGAAACGCCAACCTTGCTTCGCCTTACGGCACTTGAAATGAGTTTTATGGCTTCTTCCTGACCGATGACTTCTTCATGAAGGATTTTTTCCATGTTCAAAAGTCTCTCGGAGTTTTCATCATCAAGCTTGTCAACGTCTATTCCCGTAATTCGGCTTACAATCCTGCATACATCAGATGCTTTTACAAGACGATTTTTTCCGCCGTTCATGTTTTTCCAATTTCTGTTGACTTCATCTATTCTTGCACGCACAAGATTCGCCCGGTCACGGATATATGCGGCTTTTTCATATTCCTGAGATGAAACAAGCTCACTTTTCTGATCGTTGAGCTTGACAAGTTCTTCTTCAAGAGAAGCAAGCTCCTCAGGCCTTGATTCCTCATTTATCTTTTTTGCAGCTCCTGACTCATCAAGTATGTCCAATGCCTTGTCTGGAAGGAAACGGTCATTTATATACCTTCTGCTAAGCTTTACGATAAGGGGAATCACATCATCATCATAAGTAACCTGATGGAAATTCTCATAGCTTTTCTTAAGACCTTCCAAAATCTGGATTGATTCCATTTCAGACGGCTCCTCAACAAGCACTTTCTGGAATCTTCTCACAAGGGCAGAATCTTTTTCGAAATATTTTCTGTATTCCTTGATTGTCGTGGCACCTATCATCTGCATTTCACCGCGAGAAAGAGCAGGCTTTATCATGTTGCTTGCATCCATGGATCCCTCAGGTCCACCCGCACCTATTATGGTATGAAGCTCATCAACAAAGAGGATTATGTTTTTTGTCTCCTTTATTTCCTTCATCACCTTTTTAAGCCTTTCTTCAAATTCTCCACGGTATTTTGTACCCGCAATCATGGCCGCAAGATCAAGCTGCATGATTTTCTTGTCGAGAAGATCATGTGGAACATCACCTTTTACGATGCGACCTGCAAGACCTTCTACAATTGCAGTCTTGCCGACACCTGGCTCTCCTATGAGCACGGGATTATTCTTTGTCTTTCGGCAGAGAATCTGTATCATGCGAAGCACTTCATCATCACGGCCTATCACATCTTCAAGCTTTCCGTCACGAGATTCCTGCGTAAGGTCACGGGAAAACTGTTGAAGGATGCTGTTGTTTTTTTTCTGCCTTCCCTGGGAAGAACCGTCAGCCATGAAAGGAACAAACTTTTTCCTTGACTCATTCTGTGTGCCTGAATCATCAGAATTATATGAAGACGGAAGCTTTCTCTGAACTTCAACAACGGCCTTTTTTGCAAGCTCAAATGAAATCACGGCCTTCTTGAAAAAAGCATTCATTATGGACTTGTCTTCCGCAATTGATGCAAGAAGTATGTGTTCAGTTCCGACATAATCGTTTCCACATGACTTTGATATGAAGTCAGCCTGGCGAAGCAATGATTCCGTACGCTGAGAATTCGGAATGTTCTTAAGCTCAAAAGACACTGCCCTTTTCGGAATTGACTGTTCAAGGGCAAGCTGCAACGTAAGTACATTCACCCTGAGATGCTGGAGCGCAATATATCCAAGCCCATCGGCAGACTTTAAAAGCCCCAAAATGAGGTGCTCGGGGTCAATTGACCTGCTTCCCGTACAATATGCCTCGTCCTGGGCCAAAGCTATCAATAACCGCTTTACGCGTGGTGAAAAATTCTCATTCATAATAACCTCATCGTTTTACATCATGAAAGGCTTCCTGCAATATGAGGGCACGGAGCCTGTCTATCTGTCTTGCTTTGTCATCCTGAATGTCTTCTTCAAATTTGAACTCTCCGCTTGAAAGCACGTACTCAAGATGACCTTCCTGTATTCTATATAAAAGAGCATGAAGAGTAGTATATTCTATGCCTGAAAAAATTCCCATGTCTTTTCCAAGCTTCACGCCGCTTATAATTTCAATTGCTTCCCTTAAGGATATGAAAAAACTGTTCTTGGCAAGAGCTAAGGCACGGAATGCATAATTTTCCACAATCGTGAGCTTTGTATCCCTGCACTTTTTTCTTGCCTCAAGTTCCTTCTTGACCACTTTCTGAACCGCACATCTTATTGATGCAATCTGATCAAGCTCAGAACCCTGGGCACAAGTCGCATTCTGCAAAATGTAATATGCGCCAAGAGACGATCCCGTACCGCCAAAACCGCTTACATTTTCTATGCCGCCTGAACCATATGTGGCAGTAAAAGAAAATTCCCTTCCGATTTCTTCCTGGGAAAGAGATGTAATCATGTTTAAAAGAGAACATGCCGGAAGATGAAATTTAACGCCAAACGTAAGTCCGCTTCCAGAATTCAATATGGATGAATTGAGGTATCCGAATTCATAACTTGCGGCAAACTGAATTCTTTTCTGCAGTTCTGAATCAATGTCATATACGGCCTTGTATGAAGAATCAATGTCAAGACCGGAACAGAAAGACGAAAGACGGATGTGATCGTCAGTATTTACGGTGCAAGACACCCTGCCGTCAGAGCGAAGTATTATGCCGGATTTCTGTCCACGGTAACTGCTTTGAAGGATTCCACGCTCAACCATTATTTTCTCGCCGACAGAATCAAGCCTTTCTACGGGAACAGTCTGATAATTCTCCGGGTCTTTAAGATAGTTGAATGCATCAAACACAATTGAAAGAACACGTTCACTTTCATCAGACTGAAGTTTTTGCGGAAACGGGAAATTTGCAAGATTCCTTGAAAGGACAGAACGTGTCGCAACGACAACATCCTGCATTTCTCCGACATCCATATACCATGTATCAGCTACTTTTGTTTCTTCAGCCATCAGTTGTCTCCATCCTCTGGATTTCCAGACACTGCGCTTTTTTCCAGAGCCTTGAGGTAATCACGATACATTGCGGCTTTTTCGTAGTTTTCATCCTTGAGGGCATCATTAAGCTTGTTTTGCAAAATAATCCTGTCGTTAAGCACGGAACGTATTGAAGAGAGCCTGGATGGCATGCTTCCCTTGTATATTTCCTTGACACCGTTTGTCTCAAGCATCTTTCGAATGTCGTTCTTGAATATGGAATAACACTCAGGGCACCCCACGATACCTGTACGAGTGATGTTTCTGAAAGAAGTGCCGCATACAGGGCAAAGCCTGTTTTCTTTTTCGACTATCTTTTTTGAAATGTCCGACAGTTCCTTAAAAAGATCTCCGATGGAAGACTCTATGCTTTTTGGATCAGGAGAAATTCCACGCTCAAGGGCACATTCCATGCATATGTTTATCTTCTTGTTCTGACCAAGAGGATTTCTCTGTTCCATATAAATAACTGCTTCACGCTCATGACAAAAATCGCAAATCATATTCTATCTCTCAAAAAAAAATCAAACGCCCCAAACTTCCAAGCTTCCGGAGCATTCATGAGATTTTTAACACTACCGCAAAACTTGCTGCTAAAAATCCATAAAAAATGCACTGTTCATAAATCACATTTTCTTTCATTGGCCCTAAAACGCATTTTTCAGAGTCCTTCTTCCTATCCATTATATCACATATTACATTTTTCTTAAAGTCTCAATCGGTTTTTCCTTGCCTGCACGAATGGAAGGCATGAGGGACATCAATACGGAAAGGATAAGGGTTCCGAAAACTATTATCAAAATCTGCTTCACGGGAATGCAAACCGGTATGTCCTGAAGATAAAATGCCGGATCAAGAAGATGGAAGCGACCGTCCATGGAAAGAATTCCTCCTGCAAAATTCACGACATTCTCAATTCCGTGAATTATTCCGTTCATGTTGAAGGAAATGAGAAGCCCCACGGGAAGTCCAACGACAACACCTCCAAGACCTGTCATGAAACCGACAAGAAGAAATGAAACTGCAATTCCACCTTCACCAGAGCCGACACTTTTCAGAATTGCTATCTCCTTTTTTCTGTCCATGACAATCATGACGACGGCAGAACTTATGTTTATGCTTGCGACAAGAACTACGAGCAGCATTACAATCATTATCAGGGATTTTGTTGATGAAAAATTTTCAAACTGCTGTGCATTAAGCTCGTTCCACGTATATGCGGCGGCATTCTCATATTTTTTGTCAAGATGCTCACGCAGGTTCATCCTTATGTCAATGAGCCTTGGGGAAAAAGTTTCCCCGGTCTCCACTCCAATCCTGTATGTGCGGGAACTTTTTGAAAGCGCCAAGTGTGCACTTTCCAATGGAATAAAAGCCCAAAGCGCATCAAGTTCCTGATATCCGCTTGAAATTACGGCAGTCACCACAAAGCTTGATGATTTAGGAACAAAAGCCTTTCTTCTTGCGTCAACAGTAATTATCCTTATGGAATCTCCCGGATGAACGTCAAGGTCATGGGAAAGCTTGTCGCCAATTATTATGCTTTTTGCGTCTGAAAGGGAAAGCTCCCCTTCCGTAACCTTGAAGAGATTTTTAAAATGCACGTTGTTTTCAAACACATCTTTTGTAACGCCACGGACAAATGCACCCGACCTGTAGTTTTTTCCGCAGGCAAGGGCAACAGACTGTATTTCCGGCCAGACGTTCGTCACGCCTTCCACGGCACCAATTTCCCGGGACGCATTGATGAACTCGCCAATTTCAGAATCATTGAAATAAAGGTTCTCAAAATCCACGGATATGTCTGAAGATGAAAGGTGAATCATCCTTCCCGTAATGCCTGAAATCATTCCTTCGCTGACAGAAAGAATCGCAATGAGGGGAACAAGACTCAAACCTATGCAAAGCATGGGCCCCAGTATGTTTTTTCTGAAACTTGAGAAAATTATCCTTTTCGAATACATGCAGCATGAATAAAACGACATTCTACACCCTCAAAAGCATTCCGTCTTTTATTGAATACCTGACGTCACCGGAGGACGCAATGTTCATGTCGTGAGTCACCAAAAGAAGCGTCTTCCTGTATTTGTCGGAAAGATTGAAAAGCATGGAGCCTATCATGAGGGCATTCTGCGGATCAAGGTTGCCTGTAGGTTCGTCTGCAAGTATGAGCGAAGGATCGTTTATCAAGGAACGCGCAACAGACACCCTCTGCCTTTCTCCGCCTGAAAGCTGAGACGGAAAATGGTCCGCACGGTCTGCAAGCCCAACGTCGCTAAGAAGCGAAAAAGCCTTTTCCTTCGCGATTTTCCTTGGAGTACCGGCCATGAGAGACGGAATCATTATGTTCTCAAGGGCAGAAAAATCTTTCAGAAGATAATGGAACTGAAACACAAGACCGAGCGTGTTTTTCCTGAACTGCACGAGTTCCCTCTCGGACATTGAGCTTATTTTTTTTCCGTCAACAAACACGGAACCTTCGGTGGCACTGTCAAGGCCGCCTATTATGTTCAAAAGAGTGGATTTTCCGCTTCCGCTTTTTCCAATTATGACGCACTTCTGCCCCTTAAGGACTTCCATGCTCAGATTCTTGAACACGGTAAGGTTTTCGCTTTCCGTCCTGTAGGTTTTCTCAAGATTCTCAACTTTTAGGACAACTTCATTTTCGCTATTCATTTTTCAGCACCTCGGCAACAGACATCTTAAGGATTCCCCTGCTTGCAAAAAATGAAGCAAAAAGGGATGAAAAAAGTCCGAACAGAAAAATCAGCATGACTTCATGAACGAACATTCTTGCTGGAATCGATGCATATACAGAAAACATCGGATTCTCATAAATGTATCTTACACTGCTTCTGTCAAAAATGTAAAGAAACGCATATTGAAAAAAATACAATGTCTTGGATATGAACATGAACACGCTCTTCATGTTCACGCACATGAGCACTCCGACCAAAAGCCCCGGAAGCGCACCCATAATGCCTGTAAAAAAGCCCTGGGTGATGAAAATTTCATAAAGTTCCCTTCTGGAAGAACCAAATGCAGACAAAATCGCAATGTCCTCCCGCCTTTCGTATACAAGACGCTTTATGGAATTGTAAATGTTGACCGCAACAACTATGAAAATCAGGAATTCAAGCAGAAACATCATGTTTTTTTCTATTCTGAGCGCCCCGAAAAAACTCCTGTTGAATTCACGCCAGCTCTGCACGCTGACTTCCGGAAACTTTTTGCCGATTTCCTGCATGTACCTCGAATCAAGCGAACTTTTGCAAAGCTTAACTCCATAAATTCTTTTTGCATTTTCTCCAATTTTTTCAGGAGCGTCATTAATGTTTATGAAAGAAAAAGATGCGTTTATGTCCGCATATCCGCAGAAAAAAATGCCTGTCACGACAAAATCCCTGTTTCCCGAAATAAGAGCTGTCTCAGACGAACCGCTTAGGGCCGCTATGTTCACGACACTTCCCACATGCACTCCAAGTTCATATGCAAGAGTATTTCCGATTATGATTGAATTTGGCCTTGTAAGGTCAAAATGTCCTGAAACCATTTCAAGTTCCCTGCCAAAACCACTGTCGAATCCGCATACGTTTTCAGGAACCGCACGCACAAATGCAGAAGACTGCCTTCCCGTCCTTGAAACCATCAGTCCCTGTGCTTCGTAAAAAGGAACCGTGCAAAGTACATTCGGATTCATTTCATTCCATTCGGAAAAACTTTCCTCAATTTCTGCATCGACGACCTCACATCTTGCATGATAAGAGCTTATTTCCATTATCGAATCGATGTAGCTCATCTGAAATCCGTTCATGACGCTCATCACCACAATAAGTGACATCACGCCAAATCCGATTCCAAGGGATGCAAGAGATGACGTGACAGAAGTCCGACCCTTTCGGTTTACCTTATTTATCCTTCTCGATATAAAAAAAATCCAGCTGAATCTATTTTTCATTCCGTTTCCTGCCATCATCAAGGACACGAATACCGTTTCTGTAATCTGTCACAAGTTTCTTTTCGTTATCAAAATATGCCGTTTCGACATATGAATTTTCCTCGTAATATTCCCTGGTAAGGCAAACCCTGCCGTCTTCGGAATATCTGTAGTCAGGCTCCCTTGACCTTGACGTATATGAATACTCATGCAAAGCCTTGTATGAAAGCCTTGCCCTTATCTTTTTCGTTTTTTCATCCGTTTTGTCATCATAAAATTTTTCAATTTTTTTTACGATCCTGTTGTCAGAATCATATGAATACAGTGAAACCTTTGAAAGCACCCTGAAATCAGGCAATGGATTCGTCTCAGAGCTTTCAGGATTCTTTACGTACTTGTACACCCTCTCCTTTACAGGCTGATTGAAAAAATTAAGCTCAGACCTAAAGAATTTTTTTTCACCGTCATTCGCGTATTCAACAAAAATCCTGTCGTTTCCATATCTCAATGTCTTTCTTGAAACAAGCTTTATGCCGGAAAACGACGAAGAGTTGCTGAACACAAGTTCCTCAAGAAGATTGAACTCACCGTCATACTTTCGCCTTACAATACAGTCCTTGTTCACCGACGTATGGTATCTTTCAGAATCACTTATTGCAAAGCCAGCAAATTTTTCTTCCCCATAGTCAAACATCGGAAGACTGGAACCGCATGCATAGTAAAACTCAGGCTGCTCCTTTTCTTCATCAGCATCCGATTCCACGTCCTGCCCGTCCTCAAAATCCAATGCAATTTCGCTTTCAGGCTCAACACAGACGGCAACATCTTCCCCGCCTGCAAGAAACGACTCAAGCTCAAGTTTCTTTTCCACCATCAAGGGGTCTGAGTCCATGCTGCGATTCAAAACCTCCGCATATTTTGCCTGGCTTTCATACAAAACCGGAAAAACAAGATAGAGGCATAACGTGGCAGATGCTAAATCCATCAATCAATTCCCAAGAATTCGTCTACGTATTTTTCTGCGTCAAAAAGCGCAATGTCATCATATTTTTCACCGAAGCATACATATGAAACTGGAATGCCCAAGCTTTTTCCCATGGAAATCAAGACGCCTCCCTTTGCTGTGGAATCATATTTGGTAAGTATGACGGAATCAATTCCAACAGCCTCATGGAACACCTCCGCCTGACGAAGCGCATTCTGCCCCGTAGTCGAATCAATGACAAGAATCTTCTTGTAGCATCCTTCCGATGATTTTGACGCACAAATCCTGTCTATCTTCTTAAGCTCATTCATCAGGTTTTCCTTGTTGTGAAGGCGTCCGGACGTATCTGCAAGCACGATTCCGCCACCAGAAGCAGAAATCGAATCGCATGCATCAAACACCACGGCACTCGGATCGCTTCCCATCTGATGCTTTATGACCCGTATGCCAAGCCTTTCGCCATGAAGCGCAATCTGGTCCACTGCCGCGGCACGAAAAGTATCTGCGGCTGCCATGACCACATTAAGGCCTTCCTTCTCATATATTTTTGCCATTTTTGCACATGCAGTTGTCTTTCCGACGCCATTGACTCCAAGAAGCATGAAAACATTTGTCTTTTCCGGAACAATTCCAATCTGTCCCTGAACCACATGTTCAAGAAGTATTTTCTTAAGGCGAAGCCTGATGCCTTCCTCATCAAAAATCTTTTCTTCCCTGCATGCTTTCTGAAGCTCATCAATAAAAAACACCGCATCCCTGGCGCTTACATCCCCCTCGACAAGCGCATCCGCAAGGTCATCGTAAAATTCATCCGAAACAGATTTCTTTCCCGCAAAAAGATTCTTGAATTTTTCCGCAAACGTATTTCCAGACATTTTATTCTCCCGTAAAAAGCCAATTTTCAAGCATCTTGACGTTTGGCCCGACTTTTTCACGCACGTCCCAAACGAAACGTGAGCACGACACGACACAGAAATTCCCAAATCATTTTCAAGCATTTCCGTCATGACGCAAATCCCAAAACTCCATGCAACAAAATGCAAAAAGTCCAAGGCTCATCAAGGAGGAGATGATTTTCAAGGTGAAACTGCCACCGACTCCCCGATTCATTTATTGTTACCGAAACTCAAGAAACATTCGTTTCAATTGTTTCAAGATTCATTCAGCCTGATTTTCAAAACTTTCATTGTTTTCTTCCGACATATCTTTATCGGTAGATTCAGGCGCTGAATTCAAATCAAACTGCTTGCCGGAAATTTCAAAATCCCCGGCATGGCTGACGTTTTTCGGAAGAACGGAGTTTGCGGCCCAAAGGTACCTTACAAGCTCTATTCCAAAAAAAGCACCGCATGCAATCGTAATCTTTGACGCAAGGTCTTTTCTTTCACGCCACTTGTAGATTTCATCAAGGTCTGACATGGCCCTTGAATTATATCCCTGAACCGCGGCAACGTAATTTCCCGTCGCATAAAGTGTGAACGGAACCGATATTACAAGCAGACTGTATGCCCTGTAGCACCACAGCCTCCTTTTCTCTATGATTGCAGGATAATCTTTCGGTTTTCCCTTTAGGAGGAGATTTGCGTTTTCCACCTGCATTTTCTCAGGAACGTAAAAGAAAAAAGAAAGGTTTCCGTCTTCTTTGCCTTCACTGTCATAGCGTTTCTGTTCGGAAATGAACTGTCCGATTATGGGATTGTCGTTTACGTAAATTTTTCCAAAAGAGACCTGTTCATTTATGTTGCCGACAAATTCTCCGTCAGCATAAAGGGAACCTATCACAGGATTTGCAAGATTCAAGACAAACTGGGATTCTGACTTTTTTTCCATTTCAGCCTTCAGGATGAACCTTTCGGCTCCTTCAAAATCATACACGAGATTTTTTGATATGTATCCCCTGCTCTCTATCTGTATGGAATGCTTTCCCGTATGCACGACAATTTTTTTTGGAATCGAAGGATACGTAACGCCATCAATTTTCAAAAGCGCATTTTCAAAACATTCTTTGGGAGAAACGTCAAAAAAAAGCTCCACGGGTGCATTGTTTGTCACAAGCGGCACAAGATACGATGCTATGTTTCTCGCGACAATCCTGAAATCCGACACGTTTCCGACTTCCGTCACACACCCAAGCTCTTTTCTTCCGGGATAAAGGGATAGCGTGCACGTCACTGAAAAGTAACTGTCATAAATCGTTATTTTTCCTTCGACAAGTCCATTTATCTTTGCGTCAACAACAGCTTTTTCATATGGATATGAATCAACGCCGGCTTCCTCCACATCCTTTGAAGGCTTAAAGAGGGCACCGACATCATCCTTGTAGAAGGCAATGTGTTCAAGACGGCTTTCAGGTATGAGGTTTTCATCTTTCTTGACAAGAAAAAAACTGAATGGATTGAATGCAAGCGGAGAAAAACCTTCTGACATAGATTCGCTTTTTTCTTCGGATGTCTTTTTGTCATACTCCAAGGCAAGCTTTTCTGTCTTCTGAAGATTCTCGTCTATCTTTTTTTTTATGTCATCAATGACAGTCTTCTGCTTTTGCATTTTCCTTCTGAAAGCCTTTTCGCCCAAGTCAAGCAGGACAATGCTGTCTCTTGTCTTCACTTCCTTTGAAAGCTGGAGGAAAAGGGACTGGCGTTCAAGAAGCAATGCATTACTCTCCCTTCTGTACATCTCATCAACCGACGTAAAACGCACAATGTCTTCCGAAACCTGTTCAAGTATCAGTTTCGGCAAAAGCTCGGAAAGGCTTTCCTGTATTGTGGATTTCCGGCTTTTTTGGGAAAAATCAAAGGCCTTGGCTGCCACGGTCCATTTTTTCTCGGCAGAAAAACCTCCATTTAAAAAAAACACGCATGCAATAAATGAGAAAAAAAACTTTTTCAAATGGAAGCCGAACATCTGGTATTTTCTCCCCCAAAAGACAAATCAGCTCTTTCAGAGATTTACAAAAGAATCATGATTTTTCATATGTCATTCATCACCAATATCATCATCTTCAGGAATGTCAGCAAATCCCTTCCACTTTGCGGCAAGGAATGCATCGAGGAAACCGTCAATGTCGCCGTCCATTACAGACTGTATGTTTCCGACAGAAAAACGAGTTCTGAGATCCTTTACCATTGTGTACGGCTGGAAAACGTAGGAACGAATCTGGCTTCCGAAAGATATGTCTTTCTTCTCTCCCGCAAACTTTGAATTTTCCTTTTCACGCTCTTCCTTGTAATATTCGTAAAGCCTTGACTTCAAAATGCTCATACACGTGGCCCTGTTCATGAGCTGGCTTCGCTCACTGTCACATGCAACAACTATTCCCGTAGGGATATGCGTGAAGCGAACTGCAGATTCAGTCTTGTTGACATGCTGTCCGCCTTTTCCACCCGAACGGTATGTGTCGACACGAAGGTCTTTAGGGTCTATGTTGACCTCAATGCTGTCATCGAGAACCGGGAAAACATATACGCTTGAAAATGAAGTGTGTCTTCTTGCATTTGCATCAAAAGGACTGATTCTTACAAGTCGGTGAACGCCAGCCTCACCCTTTGTGTAGCCATATACATACGGACCTGAAATCTTCATGTTGATTGACTTGAGGCCGCCTTCAACTTCTTCCTGTGAAAGGATTTCAACCTTGTATCCATGGCGCTCGGCCCATCTCTGGTACATTCTGGAAAGCATGAAAGTCCAGTCGCATGCCTCGGTACCGCCTGCACCGGCATGAACTGAAAGGAAGCAGTCGTTTTTGTCAACTTCATCACTCAAAAGATTCAAAATGCTCTGATGGTCAAAATCAGATTTGAGCTTGTCATAATTTTCCTTCAACTCGCCTTCAAGAGACTGGTCTCCTTCTTCAAGACCAAGCTCAAACAAAGTCTCAAGATCGTCAACACCTGCAATAAGCTCTTTCCAAGGCTCGATTCTTCCCTTCAAGAGCTTTATGTCGTTCATGACTTTCGTAGCTTTTTCATTGTCATCCCAAAAACCGGGAGCTGTGGTAAGTTCTTCTTTTTCCTTTATCTTTCTGTTGATTTCGTCCGAGTCAAAGACGCCCCCAAACATCTAAGATATCCTGCTTCAACTGAGCAATCGGCTGCTGAAAATCTTCTAGCATAATTTTCTCCATATTTTTTGAGTATAGGGCATCTCTAAAAATAGGTTTTTAGAGATGCCGCCGAGTTCCTAGCCTTGAAATTACAAGGCTAGGAACGTCGCAATTTCAGAGAAACCTCCAAAAACTGAAGTTTTTAGAAATCCCCCATATACTGTGCCGTTTGCAAAACTCAAGAAACGGCAAATTTCATCTGAACGAGAGTAATTTTCAAGGATTCCGGAAACACAATCTTGAGCATTCCGAAAATCTGTAACCTTCATTTTATTTTTCTGATTTCTGCTGACTTGCAAACTGGCATTTACGCCATTTTTTCTGCTTCATCTCGGTTATGACGAAAAGTCCATTCAGCGGGAACTGATAGATTCTAACCTTGTCATAATAATCGGTAACCCTGTCTATATCCTTTTTCAATCCGTTAAGATCTTCTTCCCTCACCTGCATGCTCTCCCAGCATGAACGCTGTATTTTCGTAAATCCATAGCGAGAAAGAATATCAACCAATAATTTTCCACTGTCAAGACTGCCAGGCTCTATTAATACAGAAACAAACATATTTATAGAATAAATAATTTTGTCAAAAAAAGCAATGACAAAAGTAAAAATCAACATTTTTTAAGATGATATTTTTACAAATATTTCCGACAACTGGAGTTTTTAAAGACTTTGTTCTTCATTTTGCCCAATAATTGCTTGAAAATAAGAAATTCACGGTGTATTATAGAGAAATGAAGCCAAAAGTCCTGCTTGCATTGCTATCAATATCATTCTCATCGCTTGCGTTTTCCGAGTCAAGGAAACTGATTGTGGAAAACATAACTGCAAGCCCATGCGACGACTGCATAATTGTTTCATGGACAGTGCCTGAATCAGAAACAAGATACATAGACAGGCTTTTCGTATACAGGGCGACAAAACCAATCGCAACATACGGCGACATAAGCGAAACGGAACCGATTGCCGAGCTTTCGGAAAATTCATGCAGCTATACGGACAGGGATGTTTCGGTACACGAATACTACTATGCGGTAATTTCATCCGTATGTACACGCAAAAAAAAATCATACGGCGGCGAAGAACTGTATTTTGACGAAGAACTCGACACACAGGAACCCAAAACAGACGGAACTTTGGAAAAAATCATCCTTCCCGGAGTAAACGCAACAGTATCCGGAACCAAAAGCAACGAATTCAATTCTCCAAACAAGATAACGATACGGGAAAAGCATGAAGAGCCAAAGGAATACAAAGATTCACTCAGGGCACAGCCTCTTCCCTACATGAACATACTGAACGACAGGGACATTCCGCAAAAGCATGACATAAAGCCTTCCACAAGAAAAAAGATTTCGTCGCTCATACACAAGAAAAACAGGATTGACGCTTCTCCGCTTCAGGTGCACATATTTGAAGACGACCTCATAAGTCCAGAAGGTGGAGACGATTACTTTCTGTTTGAAATACTCAGGGATTCTTTCATAAAAAAAAGATATGATGAAAGCATAAAAAAACTTGAGGAATTCCTTTTTCAAAACAGGACTGAAAGCACGACATCAAGGGCAATGTTCTACCTTGGGGAATCTTACTACTACACGGGTGATTTTCCAAATGCGCTTACCTATTTTCTGGCACTTGAAGACAAATTTCCAGAACTTTCAAGAAAATGGAGCGAAAGCTCGCTTGATCTTTACAAAATAAAATAAAGCTCATCTCCAAACTATATGCAAAGGAACTGCAATTCCAAGAGTTTTGAACATCATGACGATTTTTCAAAAACGAAACAGATTTTCGCAAATCGCAAAAAAAATGAAAACAAAATGAAGTCCAGCCATAAAAAAACGAAAGACAACAGGACATCAGTTTTTAAACAAGTTGAAATTCGTACGCGTTAGTGATATAATATGTTCATGTCTAAACCAAAAACTGAATTTGCTATTAATCAGAAGATTGTATACCCAAGTCAGGGTGTCGGAACTATCACGGATGTATTCAAGAAAGAATTTCACGGTGAGCAGATTTCCTATTATAAAATTTATCTTGACGTATCAGACATGAATGTCATGATTCCGGTAGAAAAGGCAGAGGGTCTTGGAATCCGGGCAATCGTATCAAAAGCTGAGGCAAAAAAAGCACTCGATTCAATCAGTGATGATTTTGAGCCTCCGACATCAGACTGGAAACTCCGTTACCAGCAGAACCTCGAGCTCCTGAAAAAAGGAACAATCGGAGACATTGCTGCAATCGTAAGATGTCTTTACCACAGGTCAAAGGTAAAGGAACTTCCAATACTTGAAAGAAAACTCTACGACAATGCAAAAAAACTTCTTGAGGATGAGATTGCCGAGGCATTCGGAATTTCTGACAAGGAAGTAGAGGCCATGCTTCATGCAAAACTTGAACCGCTTGGCTTGAAAATAGAAAAAAAGCAGACTTTTATCGATGATGACGATGAAGATGAAGACGAATTTGACGATGATTCAGAATCTTCAGGCTCATCAAGAGATGATGATGACGATGAAGACTGATATTCCGGCATTGGTTCTTACGGCCGCAGGTTCTTCCACAAGAATGGGCGGCTGCAAGAAAGAATATCTTCCACTAAACGGGGGAACTGTCCTTTCAGAAGTGTTCTGTCGTTTTCTTGAGGCAGCGGAATTTTCAACCGTTGTGATTACCGTACCCAAGGGAAAGATGGACGAATGCAAAAAAGCTCTTTTCTGCAATTCCGAAACAGTTTCCCTTTCAGAAAAAACGCAGATCAAATTCATTGAAGGCGGCAGCACGCGCCAGGAATCGGTAAAAATTGCGCTTGAGGCAATCGAAGGATGCAGCAAGGTCGTTCTCATTCATGACGGTGCAAGACCATTTGTCTCAGAAAAAATCATCAGGGAAACGATTGAAAACACAAAAACATACGGAGCTTCTTCCCCTGCAATCAATCCTGTAGACACGCAAAAAGAGATTTCACCAGACGGAACCATAAAGGCTCATCTTGTCAGAAACAACCTTCGGTGCATACAGACCCCCCAGGGATTTTTGCTTGAACCGCTCCTTGAATGCCACAGAAAAGCATCAGGATGCGGCAGGGAATTCACAGACGATACGGAAATATGGGATTCATTTCCTGAATTTACGGACGGACGCAAGGTGCACCTTACGGAAGGCGACAAGAAAAACATCAAGATTACATACCCGGAGGATCTTGGGATGAAGACACCGGAACTCAGAATAGGTTTTGGAACCGACATACACAGGCTTTCGGAAGGAAGAAAGTTATTTCTCGGAGGAATTGAAATTCCTGCAGAAAAAGGAGAGGTTGCGCACTCGGACGGAGACGTGCTTCTTCATGCCATATCAGACGCACTTCTTGGGGCTGCAGGACTTGGCGACATTGGCTCATACTTTCCGCCTGATGACGACAAATGGAAAGATGCGTCTTCTGCCATGCTCATAAAGACAATTTTTTCTGACGTAAAAAAGGCAGGCTTTGAAGTAAACAACATGGACTGTGTCGTGGAAACTGAAAAACCAAAGCTTCTTCCGTGGCGTGACAGGATTATCGATTCCATTGAAAAAATTCTTAATTTGCCGCACGGAAAAGTTTTCGTAAAGGCAAAGACAAACGAAAATCTTGATTCCGTCGGACAGGGAGATGCAATAAAGGCTTACTGCACATGCCTCCTTTCAAGGTCTTGACTCAGACGTTTTAAGTTTTTAATTTCTTGCAAAGGCTTCCGGAAATCCAAACCGGAAGTTTTTTTGTCGGGGATTAGTTTTTGACGCAAGCTGCTGTTTGTTCATTTTGCAGATTCCCTATTTTCTTGTTTCATCATTTCTTAATCGCAAGATGCAAAAAATCACCAAACTGTTTTCAAATTTTTCAAAAAAAGGGACTTCTTTCGAAATCCCTTTTCAATCAGTTTCCTAGATTAACATCAATCATCCTCGCCATACTCAAGGATAAGCGAAACAATTGATTCTTCAATCTTGAGTCTCTTTGCAATTTCTGCATTCGACCATTTCTCGGTTTTCTTCAACTTGATGACGTTTGCCTTAAGCTGTGGCGTAATGCGTGAATCCTGCTGGCCCTTGTTTCCATCCTTGCTGACTTCTTCTTTTGTAAGGGTATGAAGAAGATCCATGCGTCCGTCGACATCATCATAAAGCTGCTTGAGCCTTTCTTCTGTTTTTGCAAGACCATTCTTTGAATTCGTGATTTCAGAAATCTTTGCTTCCGTATCATCCATGACTTTCTGAAGGTTGTCGATTTTTGCAACGGCATCATCAATCCTGTCACTATTCTTCATGATCTTATCAAGATTTGACTGCATGATTTCAATATTCTGAGGAAGAGACTCAACTTTCTGCATGCATTCCTGAAGTCTGTTCTCAAGGGAAGAAATATCCTTGAATGACTGGTCAACACTTTCCGCAACACGGTCAACGGCGGCACTCTTGTTTTCTATGCGCTCAAACTTTGTCTGTACCTTGGCCATGTTGTCCTTGAATTTCTTGACATCAGACTGTATGTTTACAAGCTCGTCATTAACCTTCTGCATGTCGGCAATCTTTATGTCCATGCCATTGCTGAGTTTCAAAAGCGTGTCGAACTTGGTGTCAATAGTCTCAATTCTGGACTTGTCAGAACTGTAGGCATTAAGCTTGATGTTAATGTCATCGCTCAGCTGCTCAAGCTTCTTTATCTGATTCTGGAGGTCAATGATCTTGTCTTCAGATTCCTTTACATATCCCATCTTCCTGTTGAAGTTCTCTATGGAATCATCAAGCTGAGACCTGAGCATGTCTGTTTTCTGGAATACGGACGTCTCTGATATGAACTTGGCAATGCTTCCCTTGATGTCATCAACTTTTTTCTGGATGCTGTTAGTATCCTCATTGAGATGGTCAATTGCTGTTCTGTATGCATTTTTGTATTCATTGGCATTTTCAGCATATTCCTTTTTCAGCTCAATAAGATTCTGCTCAGAAACTGCAATCTGCTCATCTGAATACTTTTTCATGTCGGTGAACATGTTCTCATACTGGGAATTGAATTCATCCATGAATGACCTTGATTTTTTCTCACAGTCACTCATGACTTCACTGGCTTTTCTTTCATAGTCGCTTAAAACGGATGCGGCTTTTTCAGTTGCGGCTTCAAATTCAGAATTGAAATCAGTAATTTTCTGATGGTTTGCATCGGCAATATTCTTGAGCTGCTCAGAAATCTGTCTTGCGGCTTCATCATACTGATTCTTGAGATTTTCTTCCCATGTCCTGAACTGCTCTGTCACTTCTGCAACCAAAGAAGACTGGCTGTCCTGTTTTTCAATGACTGAATTTCTAAGTTCTTCGATTCTGCCATTAAGTTCCGCTTCATTAAGAGCAATTTGTTCCTTCATTTTTTCATTGTAGGATTCAATTTCACTCTTGACTGAAACTATGGATTCATCATACTGGCCCTTGAGTTTTGCTTCCCATGTCTTGAAATTTTCAACGGCATCATTAACGGCAGTTGAATTGACTTCGCATGTTTCCTGCAAAGATTCCTTCATGGACTCGATTTTTTCGTTAAGCTCAGCTTCCTTCTTTTCAATCTCCTCGTTCATTTTCTGACCGTATCTTTCAGTTTCAGATTTTAGGAATTCGGCTGAATCTTCATATTGGTTCTTGAGCCTCTCTTCCCATGACTTGAAGCTTTCAACGGCAGCGTCTATTGCGGTGCTCTGAGATTCCTGCTTTGAAATAAGAGTTGTCTTGAGAACATCAATCTGAGAATTAAGCTCACCTTCGTGCTTCAAAAGCTGCTCATTCATGCGTTCGCCATACTGTGCGGTTTCGTTTTTCATGAACTCGTCAGCCTGTTCCATTGCATTCTTTATCTCGCCCCTATACTGCTCAATGAATTCATGGATTGTCTGGTTGACTGAATTTATCTGATCCTGAATTGTTGCCTGGCCGGACATGAGTGTTGCCTGGAATTTCTTTTCCTGTTCAACAGTCCTTTTCTGGATGTCGGAAATTCGCTTTTCCAAAGACTCGTCATATTTTGCCTCAAGGTCAAGACGCTTCTTTTCGTACTCTTCCGCAAATCCGTCAAACTGGCTGTCAAAATTGTTCTTCCATTCGGAAAGCTTTGTCTGTATGTCATCCTGACGCTTTGAAAGTTCAAGATAGAATGCATCTTCAAAAACCTTTACCTTGGAACTCATGCGTGATGCGGACTCCTTCTTTATCTCATCAAGAGATGCCTGTAAAATCATGAGTTCGTCCCTAAGGCCCTCATATTTTCCCTTTATGGAGTCTTCAAAATCATTCTGGTTCTTGAGTGCAGTCAAAGAGAATTCTTCGAAATCGCTTGCAACTTTCTTCTGTCCCTGATCCATGAGCTTTCTGAGTGACGATTCAAGCTTGTCTACATCAGAGCCTGCAGAATTAAGTTTCTTGAAACGATACTCCATTTCCTTTTTGTAGGCTTCAAGTTCCTTGTCAAGGGATGCAAGACACTTTGTCTGACGGGAATCATATTCTTCGGAAAGGCGTGCAGTTGCATCAGAAAGATTTTCGTTAAGCTCATCAAGCTGTTCTTTCATGAGCACTGAGAATTCTTCAAGTTTTTCCGCACCCTCATTTGTCTGACCAGAAATTCGTTCAATGACCTCTTTTGATTCGGCTTCAATTTCTGAATACCTGCTCTTGATTCCATTGATTGATTCCGAAATGTCTTCATTGAGAGCCTTTGCCTCAACTTCAAGATCTCCAAGAGTAGATTTAAGATCTTCATGCATCTGGTTTATGCGTTCCTGGAAATCGGACTTGTATTTGTCAAGATTTGAAGAACTCAATGCATTGAATTTTTCAAATACAGCAATTTCGTCGGTCTCGGACTTTTTAATTGCATGCTCAAACATCTCGTCATACTTGACCTTGATTTGCTCAACCTGCTGCTCAATTGCATTCTGAAGAACAGAAAGCTTTTCAGAATTTACCTTGTTGTCTTCGGAAAGGGCCGATGAAACGTTTTTGGTTTCCTCTGAAAGGCGAGCAATCTCATCCTTAATAGAAGCAATCTGCGTGTCGGCATCGTTTTTGATGCTTGAAATCTTGTCATCAGCTTCCTGCCTGATCGTGCTTACTTCCCCGGCAAAATCATTTCTGAAAGACATGACCGTATTTTCAAATTCGTCGTGAGCACCCTTAAGCTTTTCATCAAGAGCATTTTTCAAAACGACAGAACATTCGTTGATTCCGTTTTGAATGGAATCTGATTTTTGCTCAAGATCCTTCTGGAGGTTGTATGTAGTCTCATTGATTGAGTTTTCAAGGTCAGAGGCCTTGTCTGCAAAAGAACTCCTCATCACCTCAATCTTTTCATCAAATCCAAGCTGGATTGACTGGGTCTTGGCATCAATTCCAGACTGAATGCCCTCAGAAATGCTGTCTACAATCTCCTGGAATTTGTTTGCAGTGCTATCAAGCTGCATGCTGATGTTTCCGGTTTTTTCTTCAAGCACATCGCTAAGATTTGCAGTTTTTTCCTCAAGCTCATTCTGAAGTCTTGAAGTTTTTTCATCAAGCTCATTCTGAAGGTTTTCGGTCTTAGACTTGAAGTCATTTTCGAGAGAAGATGTAGTGTTTTCAAAAACAGAATTCAATGAGTATGTCTTTTCCTCAAGGGAATCTCCCAATTCAGACGTCTTTTCTTCAAGCTGAATCTTAAGGCGTTCTGTTTCCTCATCAAGCTCATTCTGAAGGGAAGTTGTCTTTTCATCAAGAGAATTCTTCAAGTTAGAAATCCTGTCTTCGAGATCGTTCTGCAAGAAATCAGTCTTCTCAGTTACGGAAGAGGCAAGAGAAGATGTCCTTTCATTCAAGTCATTTTGAATTGATGTCGTTCGTTCATCAAGCTCAGATTGCAATGAAGAGGTTTTCTGAACAAAATCGGAATTGTATGTCTCAAGCGTTTCTGATATTTTAGATGTCCTTTCATCAAGCATGTTCTGCAAAGATGTGGTTTTTTCCTCAATATCATTCTGGAGCGTATACGTTCTTCCTTCCACGAAATTCTGAAGGGATCCCGTTTTTTCTTCGAAATCATCTTCAAGAGTTCCCGTGCGTTCCTCAAACTGTGACTGGATTAAATTTGTCTTATCCTCGAACATTGAAAGCAGAGATTTTGTCTTCTCGTCAATTTCATTTTCAAGCTCTCCTGTTTTTTCAGTAAAGCGATTGTCAAGAGAAGTCGTGCTGTTTACAAAAAGTTCTTCAAGGCTATCCGTTTTATCGGTTATGTCATTCTGTATTCTTTCAAGCTTGTCGTAGAATTCATCACCGAAAGAACCCGTCTTTTCATCAAGAAGATTGTGGAATGAACTTGTCTTTTCGCTTATGTCGTTTTCAAGTGCCGCAGTCTTTGTGACGAATGATTCTTCAAGCGTTGATGTCTTTTCTTCAAGCATGTTTTTAAGGACGTCTGTCTTTTCTTCAAGATCCTGATGGATTTTATCAAGCTTTCCATAGAATTCAGAACCGAACGAACCTGTTCTTTCATCAAGGAGACTGTGGAATGAACTTGTCTTTTCGCTTATGTCGTTTTCAAGTGCAGTAGTCTTTGTGACGAATGATTCTTCAAGCGTTGATGTCTTTTCCTCAAGCATGTTTTTAAGGACGTCTGTCTTTTCTTCAAGATCCTGATGGATTTTATCAAGCCTGTCATAGAATTCAGAGCCGAACGAACCTGTTTTTTCACCGATGTCATTTTCAAGGGATGATGTTTTTTCATCAAACATTTCCTTTAGACGGCCTGTTTTTTCAGCTACGTCATCCTTTATGGATGACATTGCATTTTCCACGCTGTTTTGCATTGAAGTAGAAAATTCTTCCATGCTGTCACTGAGTGCGTCAACTTTTTCCTGGATATCAGCCTGCATGCCGCTGATTTTTTCATTAAACTCGCCTTCAAGTGAATCTGTTCTCGACTCAATATCATTTTCAAGAGATGAAGTCTTTGAAACAAATGCATCTTCAAGCGTTGATGTCTTTTCCTCAAGCATGCTGCTTAATGCGCCTGTCTTTTCATTAATGTCAGTTTCGAGAGATGATGTCTTTTCTTCAAACATATCCCTGAGACGGTCTGTCTTTTCAAACACATCGTCCTTTATGGATGACATTGCATTTTCAACGATGTTTTGCATTGATGCAGAGAATTCTTCCATGCTGTCATTGAGTGCGTCAACCTTTTCCTGTACGTTCATCTGCATGACGCTGATTTTTTCGTTAAAATCGCCTTCAAGTGAACCGGTTCTGGACTCAACGTCATTTTCAAGTGCGGAAACTTTTTCTTCCACAATGTCTTGAAGTTCAGTAATTTTTTCCACTACATCGCTTCGGAGAGAAGACGTCTTTTCGGAAACAGATTCTGACATATTTTCATATTCTGCTCCAAACCTGTTCTGGATTTCTGACGTTTTTTCTTCAATGTCATTCTGGATGTCAGCAATCTTTTCTGAGAATGAATTCTGAAGTGATGACATTTTGTTTTCAACTTCATCTTCAAGGCTCGATGACTTGGCTTCAAAATCAGACTGTGCCTTTTCAAGCCTGTCAAAATATTCAGCACCAAAACCGTCTGTCTTTTCTGCCAAAAGATCGCTCAAAGAATTTGTTTTTTCTTCTATGTCGTTTTCAAGCTTTCCAGACCTGAAAATAAATGCATTCTCAAGTGACGATGTCTTTTCTTCAAGCATGCCCTTGAGATAATCGGTCTTCTCTTCCAATTCGTTTTGAACGCCCGTCATGCGCTCGTCAAACATGGCATGAAGTTTTTCTGTCCTTTCACCGATGTCACTCTGAATTGAATTTGTCCTTTCGGATATGTCGTTCTGCATCGAAAGAAGTTTTTCATCGATTTCCTTCTGAAGATTTTCAGAAACTTCTCCTATGCTTTCCTTCAAGGCATCAGACTTTTCATCAATCTGCTGTTTTGCATTTTCTATCAAGCCGTCAAGCTGTGCAGATTTTTCATTAAGCACCTCTGAAAGTTCCTGTGTTTTCTGGTCAATTTGTGAAGCATATTCTTCACGGGTAACCTTATACTGTTCAAGTGCGCCATATGATTCATCCTCAACGCTTTCAAGAAGTTCCTTCAGTTTTTCCTCAACTTCAACAGAGTTTTCATCAATCTGATTCTTGAGGCTTTCTGTCTTTGCGGCAAGTTCTTTCCTAAGAGTGTCAGTTCGCTCATCAATGTCGGAAGAGTACGAAGACGTTATGGAATTGTATCTTTCAACAGCCTCGGCTGTCTTTGACTTTACATTTTCAGTAAGGTTTGAAAGTTCGCGAAGCACATCTTCTTCGAGAGAGTCCGTTCTTGTCTTTACCTCTGTAGAAATCTGGAGCGCAATTTCATCAAGTTCCTTTATCTTCTTCTTTACGGCAAGATCAATTGAATCTGCCTTGTCATTGAGATGCGTGCCAAGAGATGTGGTCTTCTGCTTTATCTCACCTTCAATCTTTGAGATGGCATTGTCAAGTGATGTGCTGACGGCACCAATCTTGGTCTTAACCTTTAGGTTCATGTCATCGATATTCTTGTCGAAATCCGCATCAAGGGCAGAAATCTTCTGCTTTACCTTTGCGTCAAGGGCATTTGATTTTTCCGTGAAAAGTGTTACAAGAGCATTTGACTTTTTCTTCATCTCGCTTTCTGCATTTTCAGCTTCCGTTTCCAAAGTCTCCTTGAGCATCTTGGACTTTTCGCCATATGTGTTCTCAAGGGCAAGAGTCCTGTCCTCGAAAGACTGTGATATTTCAGATGACCTATTTTTGAAAAGCTCTTCAAGCTCGTGATTTTTTTCATCATAATCCACGGCAATCTTCTGTGTCTTTTCATCAAGAAGCTCCATGAATTCTCCAAGCTTGGTTTCAAAATCAGAAGAAACCCTGCCGGTAGTATCCTTGAAACTGTTTCCGAGTTCTTCCGTAGTCTGGTCAAACACGTCGGAAATTGCAGATGTTTTTTCTTCAAGCTTCGAATTCAAATAATCGATTCTGGCATTTATCTTTTCTTCAAATTCATCAGTATTGGAAGTGAATACAGAATTGAAATTGTCAGTCCTTTCCCTGAGAACCATGTCAAACACCGACGACTTCTGTTCAAGCTCAGAATTGAGTTCAGCAATTTTTGAATTGAGTTTTTCTTCAAAATTCTGGGTGGAAGATTCAAAAAGTTCATTCAGGGAATCTGTCTTCGACTGGAGTGAGCCGTCAAGTGCAGAAATCTTTTCATTAATTGAACCGTCAAGCAATTCAACACTTGAATTTATCCTGTCGTCAAGAGAAACAGTTTTGTCTTCGATGGAAGACGTAAGCGACTCGATGTTTGAATTTATTTTCTCGTCAAGGGCAGATGTTTTTTCTTCAAGGGAAGAATTGAGTTCATCAAACTTTGAATTAAGTTTTTCCTCAAATCCATCTGAACTTGCATTGAATACAAAATCAATCTTTGAAGATGTCTCTCCAAGCACAGTCTCAAACGTGTCCGACTTGTCCTTCAATTCTGCAGAAAGTTCTGAAAGCCTTGCATTGAGACGCTCTTCAAAAGAAACGGAAGATGTCTCGAACAATGAATTGAGTTCTTCACTCCTCTCCCTGAATTCAGTTCCAAGAGAACCTGTTTTTTCATTCATGTCGGATTCAATTGCACTGACTTTGGAATTCACGTCATTTGAAAGAACATCAATTTTTTCTTCCAGAGAATTGCCAAGATCCCCGATTCCGTCATTTATCCTGTCTCCAAGCTCAGAAGTTTTCTGCTCAAAGGCATTTTCAAGATTTTCAATTCTTGATGCGATTTCATTTTCAAGGGAAGACGTTTTTCCGTAAAGCTCATCATTAAGCTCGCTGATTTTTTCATTGAGCTTTTCATCGAACACGGAAGAATTCTCATTGAATGCATTGTCGATTTTTTCTTTAGTATCCAAAAGGATTGACTCAAAAGAATCTGTCCTTTCTTTCAGCTGGGTTTCAAGCTCCTCGTATTTTCCGTTATATTTTTCATCAATGTAGGAGTTTTTTTCTTCCAAAAGATTTTGCATGCGGTCAGTTTCGGATGCAAGAGAACTGTCAAGGGAAGAAATTCTTGATTCGAGAGAAGAGCCAAGTTCATCAATTCTTGTGGAGAATGAATTTTCAAGTCTTGCAGAGCCGTCTACAAACATCTCGTGGAGATTCTCCGTCCTGTCATGGAATTCTTTTCCAAGGGAAGACGTTTCTTCGTCAAGCTTTGCTGAAAGCATGGAAATCTTTTCCTCAAGCTCATTTTCAATGGCGGAAGATCTTGTCTCAAAAAGGTCATTCATGCTTCCTGCCGTAGAATTGAACTTGGAACTAAGGTCATTCGTCGTAGTAAGGAACAGGCCCGTAATGTCGTCTATCTTTATCTTGAGTTTCTCTTCAAGCTCAGAAGTTGTCGTGTTGAAAAGGACTGAAAGATATTCGGTCTTTTGGTTCATGTCAATGTCAAGTGATGTTGTCCTGTCCTGGAATTCCGTGCTCATGTCATCAATTTTCATGTTGATTTTTTCTGAAAGCTCGGCAGCCACATTTTCAAGACGTTCCTCAAGTTCTGAATTTCTGGAATTTATGACATTGTCCAGTGCTCCGGTTTTTTCTTCAAGTTCTGCATTAAGCTCATCAATCTTTTCTTTAAGCTTTGAATCAAAGAGGCTTGAATTTTCGTTAAAGGCAGAATCTATCTTCTGTGTGGTTTCATTGAGTATGGCCTCAAAAGAATCTGCTTTTTCTGAAAGGGATGCATTCATTGCATCAAGTTTTTCGGAAAGCTCATCACCGGAAGCCACAGCCTTGTCGCTTATCATTCCAGTACGGGATTCAAGAATTTTTGAAAGATTTTCACAGTCGGAATCTATTTTTTCTTCTATGATGGAAGTTCTGTTTTCAAGATGCTTTCCAAGATTTTCAGTCTTTGAAACAAGATCGTCACTCAAATCGGCAATTTTTGTCTCGATGCTTGTCGTAATGTTTTCAATCTTTGAATCAAAACGGCTTTCAATGTCAGAAGTCCTGTTTTCAAAAACAGAATCAAGAAGGGAACTCTTTTCTGCAAGAGATGCATTCACCTCATTCATTCTGGAATCGATTTTTTCAGAAAGCTCGGAAACAGAGTCCTGAAGGCTGCTTGAAAGTTCATCAGTCCTTGCCTTGATTTCATCGTTCACAAGATTTGTCTTTTCATAAAGGAATGAATTAAGCTCGTCAAATTTTTCATTGAGCCTTGAATCAAAAAGACCCGTGCTTTCATTAAATGCAGAATCAATCTTTTCTGTCGTTTCATTTAGAAGCTTTTCAAACGAATCCGCTTTTTCTGAAAGGGAGTCATTTACAGCCCCAATTCTTGCGGAAAGCTTTTCATCAAGACCAGATACCGCATTTTCAAATTTCTCATCCAAGACTTCTGTTCTTGACGTAAAATCCTCATCAAGCGAAGAGATTTTCTCAGAAATTCCCGAGTGCAAGTCATCAACTTTCACATCAAGTTCTGAATTAAGCTCATCAAACTTTGCAGCAAGACGACTTTCAAAACTGTCTGAATTTGAACTGAAAATAGAATTGATTTTTTCTGTAGCATCATCAAGTTTTGCATCAAGATTGTTTATTCTGGAAGAAACTTTTTCATCAAGGGCTGTAATGGAACTTTCAAGTTTTCCGTCAACAAATTCCGTTCTAGACACGATGTCCGAATCAAGGCGCGTAAAGTTCTCGCCAAGCTTGTCATTCAACGTGTTTATGGAATTTTCAATCCTGAAGTTCAAGCCGTCAGTTTTTTCATCGACATCATTTGATATCGTGCCGAAATCAGCATCAATTCGTTCACTGAGTTCGGAAGATTTTGAATTGAGTTCATCGCTCAGCCTGCCGAGACTTGAAGATATCTTTGACTCAATGTCGCTTGACGAAGACTCAAAAAGGCTGTTCAAGTCATATGTTTTTTTCTGAAAATACTCATTCAAAGAATTTGTTTTTTCTTCAAGCGATGAATTTACCTCATCGAGCCTGGAGCCGTATTTTTCATCAATCGTGGAAATTTCACTTGAAACGAAACTGTCGAGTTCAGAAGTACGGGTTTTTAATGTGTCTTCAAGATTTTCAAGCACGGAGTCAAGTTTTGACGCAAGGGAATCAGTACGGTTGATGATTTCATCATTAAGAGTTTTTGTCCTTGAATCAAGATTCGACGTAAGTTCCTCGAATTTGGAATTGATCTTTGTCTCATATATGCTTGAATTTTCACTGAAAGCCGCATTGATTTTTTCAGATGCCTCGTTCAATATTTTCTCAAAAGAACCTGTCTTTTCGGAAAGTTCTGAATCAAGGCTGTCAAGTCGACCGGACACTTTGCTTTCAAGATTTTGTGTTTTTTCCTGAAGCTCATCAGAAAGAGTTTCCACAGAAGAATTGATTCGGTTGGAAATTTCATCAGTTCTTTCCGTAAACCTTGAATCAAGATTTTCTACGGCAGAACCAATTTTTTCAGAAAGAATGCCTGTGCTGTCATCAAGTTTCACTGAAATGTTTTCAAGACCTTCATCCACCCTGCCAGAAACAGAGTTTGACTTTTCCTGGAAGTCAGCTTCAATTTTGTCAAAAGTGGAATTCATTCTGAGAGAAAAATCTTCAGTCTTTTCATTAAGTTCATTTGAAAGATCTGAAACAACATTATTGAGCCTTTCAGAAAGTGCGGAAGTATCGGACGTAAGTTCATTTACGATGTTTGATGTCTTTTCGTTAAGCTTTGCATCAAGGTCGGAAACAACGGATTCGATTCTGTCGGAAATTGCACCGGTCTTTGATTCAAAATCATTTCTGAGGTTTTCTGTCACGGAAGAAATTTTGTTTTCAAGATCAGTTGAACCTGAAAGGAAATACGTATTGAGGCTGTCGCTTTTCTCATCGATTCTTGATTTCCATTCTTCTGCGATGCTTGCCATGTCTTCGTCAATTCTTGAAACTTCGGCTGAAAATCTTTCTGCAATTGATGAAATGGCGGTACTTATTTTTTCATCAACATTTCCAGTCTTTTCAGAAAGCCTTTCATCAAGCTTTTCAACAGATGCGTCTATCTTTCCGTTAAGGGCTGCATCTTTTTCTGCAAGTGAATTTGCAATGTTTTCAGAAGATGCCTTTATCATGCCGTCAAGTTCGCTTACAGACGACTGGAGTTTTCCGGAAAGGGCACTTATGTTGGACACAAGGTCTGAATTTATGGCATCGGTCTTGGACTGAAGTTCGGAACTGAGGTTTTCAACGATAAAATTGATTTTGTCCTGAAGTTCGTTTACGTCATCCGTATATTTTGAATTGATGTCATCAACTTTCTCAAGGATCGAAGAATTCAATCCGTCAATGCGAGAATTGATTTTCTCTTCAAATTCCGAAGCATTCGTATCAAGTACATAATTGAACTTCTGAACCTTTTCGTTCACGCTGTTTTCAAAGGCTTCCGTTTTTTTGCCGAAATAGTCAGCCTGATCGGCATAAATCCTTTCACACTCATCAAGCTTCTGCGTAAATCCAGTTTCAAGATTCTGCAAACGCTCAGAAAGACCATTTTCCACATCATCAGTTCTGCTTCGAATTCCGTTTTCAATTTTTTCAATTGCCTGGTTGAAGTCTTCCGTCATCGTGCGGATTTTTTCTTCAATCGAATTTCCAAGCTCACCGCTTCTTTCCTCATAATCAGCTTTAAGCTCTGCAACCGATGAAACAAGGGTAGAAGATGTTGAGTCAATCTTTTCAGAATAATCATTTTTAAAAGATTCGTATTTTTCTGCTAATTCATTTTCAATTCTTTCCGAAACTGAATTTACAGTGTGTGCAAGTTCATCAAGACGATCTGAAACTTTATCTTCGAGTACGCCTGTTGATTCTGTAACCCGGTCTTCAAAACGCTCTATGGTGGAATTGATTTCAGAATCAAGAGAAGATGATGACGACTGAAGCTCGGCTGCAAGTTCGCTGATTGTTTCGCTTATCTTTGAATCGAGGTTTTTTGAAGAATCCTCAAGCTTTTCCTCAAGATTTCTGTTTCTTTCTTCAAGTGAAGTTTCAAGGCTTGTGAATTTTTCATTCCATTTCTCATCAAGGACGTTTGACTTTGCCTCGACAAGCTCCCCTACACGGTTTGTTTTGTCAGTGAATTTCTTTTCGAAGTCAAGAACCTGATTTTTGAGAGCCTCGTTAAAATTCTGGATTTTTTCTCCGATAACTTTCTGCGTGTCTGAAACCTTTGCATCAACGATAGCGTTCATCTGATTTGCCTGAACGTCAAATTCCTTCATGCACGCATCCATCCGCTGCCTTGATTCCTCATTGAGCTTTGAAAATGCCTCATCCTCAAGCTGTTTTGCATTCTGTATGGCCTTTGAATACGCATCACGTATGTCATCCTCTATCTTGACCATGATGGCTTCATTCTGCTTCTTTGACCTCTCGGTGGATGCTTCAAGATTGCTTGCAATTTCCTGATATTTTTCAAGCAGATCCTGTCCGATGGATTTAAGCTGCTCGGCATTTTTTACGGCAAATTCCCTTATGAGCCCGTTTATTTTCTTCTCGATTTCAGAAGCATCTTTTTCCTGCTTGTCAAGCCTCAGGTTGACTTTATCTATAATGACAGATTCCTTTTTTACGGAGGCAAGATTCTCTTCGACGGCAACAGTCATTTCCATGAGACTTCCGACAATCCTGTCATAATCGGAAAGCCTGCTTGATATTTCGGCAATCCTTTCGTCAGGACTCTCGAATTTTTCAGCAGACGCATGACATTCCTCTATCTGCTGCTGGAGGCGCTTTACCGCGGCCTTTGCCTGGATATCCTTTGTCTCAAGTTCACTTGCAAGGGTCTTCATGTCCTGTTCTTTCTGCTCAAAATGTGCATCAATATCATTCTGGCGTTTGTCAGCATAACGCTTGATTTTTTCCATCGTGTTCTCATTTTTGTCAAGGCTACGAACTACTATCGACACCACCAACGAAAGAACTACAGAAATACATACAACAATAACACTCACTTTTTTATCCCACCCAAAATCGTCAACACTTTTTTTATTCGTTCAGAGCAATCCCAAAAACTCAAGTTTTACGGGACGCTTTCAAAACTTCATCCTCAAGCTGCCTGTAATTCCTGAACGATATGTCAGCCTCAGGATTTTTTATATTAAATGTTTTTTTTATGCCCTTTAATATGTATGCAGTTTTCATGCCTGCGTTTTTTGCCCCAAGAACATCATATTTATGACTGTTTCCGACATAAAGTATCCTGTCCATCGGAACTCCGAGTTTTTGCGACAGTATGCCGAAAGGATATATGGAAGGCTTCAAGGCCCCGGACTCCTCGGATCCGATGCAGACATCGCAAATTTTTCTCATTCCCCAGATTTCTTCTTTTTGTCCAGGGGGAAAATCGGACAATATTCCTATCTTAAGCCCAGCATTTTTCATGTTCACCATGCACTCATACGCATGGGAATACGGTTTTATCTTTCTGAAAAACGGTTTCAGCCCGTCATAACTGATTTTGTTGATAATTTCTTTTGCTTCCTCTGACGAAATGCCGGCCATCTCCGCGTATGTTCTGGCCTGATACTCGTAAAAATCTGCAAGAGGTGCCGTTTTGTGCATTTTTGACCTGACTTTTGAAAATTTCAGATAAAATGACAAATTCTTAAGGACATACAGAGGCATTTGAATGTATAATTTCCATGAAGGATAAAGAGTTCCGTCTATGTCAAAGGCTACAGCATCGATTTTATCAAGCATTCGACCATTATACACTAAAATTTACCTAATCTCAAGTGAAAAATTGAAGCTTGCAGAACCATTACGACCTTTTTCATCCGCTGAAAATTTCCAGAGCATGAGTTGCTTTTTGATTTCATCCTGAATTCTTGCATGAAGAAGCGCAGAAGGTGTGATTTTTATGCTGGAATACAATATTGTGCCGTCGGCAAGAATCGTAAAGCTTACGGTCACTTCCCTCGAAGAGTCCACAAGAGATTCGTTTTTTCTGGAAATGTGCAGTTCAGGATTTTCAGGATAAAGAAGCACGCGAAAATTTCCGTCTGCCATCATGATTGAATTCATGCCGGTTCCTGCATCTGATTCCGCTGACTTACGGAAAGAATCATCCTCGCAGGCAGGCAATAGTCCGTCTCCATTTTCCAAAACCTGTTTTTCCGCCAAAACTTCAGGTTCATTGAGACCTGATTTTTCATCTTCTTTTTCATTTAAAATTCCGCTTGCGCCAAAATCCAGCAAAGAACCGCTTTTTTCAGCATGCCCAAAAGGCTCGGCATTTTCTTTTTCTTTCAGAGGTTCCGAAGACTTTGCGGGTGTTTTTTCTACGGCATTTTTAAGATCCGTGTTTTTTTTTCCAGGGATTTTTTTCAAAGGATCAGAACCTTTTTCTTCAGCAAAATCTTTTTTTTCAAGAGGCAAAAACACAATGTTTAAGTTTTTGATTTTTTCCGCATGATCATTGCCTCCGAAAAACAAAACGACTGCAAAAACCAATAAAAAAGACAGCGTGAAAATCAAAGAAAACAGGACAGACCGCTTTTCAGGAACAGTCATTTTTTCACGGCCGTCCTAAGGCTTACGGCACAGAAACCAGAAGACCTTACAATGTCAAAAACGGAAACGATTGTACCTGCAGAAACACTTGAATCGGCATTTACGCTTACGGGAAATTCTTCACGGCATGAACCGCCCGTATCAAAGGATGCAAGGCGATTTCCAAGTTCTTCGGGCGACACGCACTCTCCGTTGAGCCACAGCATTCCATCTCCGGAACATGTTATCGCAATTGATGAAGGTGCAGAACCGCTTGACGTTGTGCTTTCGGGAAGATTTACGCCTATTGCAGGAAGAACTGCAAACGTTGTGGAAACAAGAAAAAAAAGCACAAGCTGGAATATGACATCAAGCATGGGAGAAAGATCGATTGGGTTTTCGGAAGATGAAAACGGACTGTTTGAGACTTTCATTTTCAGCACCTTTTTCCAATAATAAGAAACATTGCCTCCGTTACGGCAAGTTCCATTGTTGTTATGAATCTGTTTACCCTTGACTTGAATATGCCGGCAAATATAATGGAAGGAATTGATACGGAAAGCCCGGCCACGGTCGTTACAAGAGCTTCTGCTATGGATGACGCAAGGAGTGACGGATCTCCCATCGTACCTCCGGAACCAAGGACACCGAATGCGCTTATGTTTCCGGTTACGGTTCCAAGAAGGCCAAGGAGAGTGGAAACGTTTGAAATCGTGGAAAGTGCTGGCACAAAACGGCTCAGTTTTGAAGACGATGCGTCCATCTTTGCCTGCACAAACTCCCTGAGGTTTTCTTCATCAAGGTTTCTATATTCCACGGCGCACTTTATTACTTCCGCACAAGGAGTATCCATAAGCATGCACAAAGACTCAGCCTCCTGAAAATCTTTTTTTTGCAAAACTTCTTTCACCTTGCACAAGAGCTTTCCATCCCTCTTTCCCACTGACACAAAGTAGAAAATTCTTTCCGCAATGATGAACAGAGAACATATACCGCAAATCATGATTGGAATCATTAGAAATCCGCCACTTTTTATTACATCCAGCATTTTTCCTCCCGCAAAAACACGCTTTCAAGAGCACAATTCGTCAAAAAACAAACTGGGCAAGCAATGTTGCACTTCCGCTTGGCACAAGATAATCGGTATCATGATATTCCCTGCCCTTGAGTCCAAAAAGTTTTATGGTATCCTCCACTACAAGCTTCAGTGAAGCAACACCGTTCAACCTGTAGAGAATGCTTTCATTAAGATATGGAACCCGGTCTTCTCCACCATCAAGAATCTGCTCGATTCCGGCAGAAAAGGAAAATCTTCTTGAACTTGTCTCATAAGAAACGGTTCCGCCGATTTTATTCTTGTACTCATTTGATTTCACGTGTTTCCAATTACATGTCCACATGCCTTCAAGCAAAAAACTTCCCGCTCTGAAAACAGGGCCTGTGGATGTTTTTAAGCATGTTCTCTCGTTCTGCACAAATCCTAAAACATTAGTCTTCGTGACACTTGAATAATCTGCCTCATATTCTCCATTTCCCCAAAAAGTCTTCCTGAAAAAAGATTCACCCTTTACTGAAAAACCACCTGAAACAGGCAGCATAAGGCTTGAATCCAGAAACCAGTCGGAAGTCTCGGATGGAACGAAAAGAAGGCTTGAATACCTGAATTCCTTTTCAAGCTCACTTACGGCACTCATGAAAGAAGATATTCCGCCCTTTACCTTTATCTCAAAGTCATCAGTGCATCCGTTTACTTTCCATCGGCCGTTAAATGCGGCATGCCAGACAGGCACGTAATAATTGTCGCCAATTGAAGTTCCGTCTGCAACGCCTCCCATTCCTTCCAGCAGAAAAGCATCGTCTTTGTATCCAAGAGCAAAATATCCTCCCGCACGAAAGACTTTTTTCTCACCGAACGAAACGTCATCATGATTGCCTGCAAAAAACTGATATCCCATGTCTCCGTAAAGATCTGCATAAAACTCGTCATACTGCCAGTGAAAGTCAAGATTTGGGGCAAAATACAGCACGTGTGAATTTTCTTCCTGCGAAAAATCTGCAAGTGATGAATCCTTAACGCCCATATACCTGTTGTGGTAAAAGGCATTTCCCTTAAGGTTCACGGAAAAACCGGCATCCTTCCTGCCGCCAAGAAGAACAACTGCAACCCCGGCATCCTGCATGTTCAAGTCGTAAAACGCAGGACTCTTGCCTGAAAGTCCGTAATCATTTCGCTCGTATGATGCAGAAAACTCAAATCCAGCATCGTTTCCCGAAATGACCTTGTCAAGATATATGTTTGCCACATGGTCAAAATATCCGTCACCGGCAGATTTTCTTCCATAACCGTTTAGTCCCCTGTAACCATAGCTTAACGTAAACGGAGACGATTCGTCTGTTGTCTTTATCTTCACGTCACCGACAAAAAAATCAGGATATCCGCCCCCGACAAGAGCCTCTATGTCTACGGACTTTTTTTTGGCAGATTCAAAAGAATTTTTCTCTTTTTCATTTTCCGCAGAAACTGCATCTTCTTCGACAAAAGCATCATCAAAGGAAACATCTTCCGAAGAAACCTCCTCTTCAGAAACAGAAGGCACATCATCAAAAGCATGTTCAACAGCGTCCATGTCAAGCTCAAAATCAGCTACCGGTTCTTCAAGCTCATCTTCAAGCTTAGGAAGCTCCCTCCTGCCGCCAGCATCTTTTCTTGAAAATCCAGGAACCGAATCTCTTTCTGCCCTTATGGAACCGTCCGACGCAACATCGGGAAAACCAATGTTCCTGTCCTGTGAAAAACCCAACGATTTAACGGCAAGCACCAAAACACATAATACAAAACCCCTGTTTTTCATCTCAACTCCGTGACAATTCTTTCCGCATTTTTCAAATATATGCTTTCAGGATACATTTCCATGAACTTTCTGAACACAGCCTTGGCATCATCTTTCATGCCTGCAACATCATATGCTTCCACAGCACCATAAAGCGACTTTTCCGCAATGACACCATCATGACATTTTTCGGCATGAGATGCACTTTCAAGGAATTTTTCAGCTGCATTTCTTCCATCATTTCTTTTTCTAAAAATCTTGGCCTCCACAAACAGAACACGGGCCTTGCACATGATGTCTGAAGGTGAGATTTCCAAATCATGCAATGCTGAAAGGATTTCACCGGTTATCAAAAGAATCTTTTCATCATCTCCGCCAGAAACCAAAAGTTTTTCCGCAAGCTCAGTGCCTGAAACACGGCCTTCCTGTGTCGAAGCTCCGCCTTTTTGCCCATATGCAAGATCCAACAGTGCAATATCCTCGTCATCCCCGTCAGCAAGATTGTTAAGGAATGAAATTTCCTTCTTGATTTGCGTTTTTTCAACAAAACTTTCCGATTTTTCAAAAAGAAGCTTCATGCAGTTCGCAGCCTCAGAATACCTTTTCTGTCTCCTGTAGATTCCAGCAAGGGCTTTAAGGGCTTCCGTCACAAAAACACTTTCGGGATACGAGGAAAGCAAAAAATCATACTGAACAATGGCCTTGGCATCACTTCCGCTTTTCACATGACAGTCTGCAATGTAGTAAACGGCAGAATCCAGAAACTGACCGGCAGGAAACATTTTTTGATATTCAGAAAACCTTTTTACAGCTTCGTCATATCTGCCTGCAGAATAGTAAAGCTCCCCCCTTCTGTATGAACTTTCATCTGCAAGCGCCGATGAACGGAAACGGTTCTGTATTTCGGCAAAAACCGCGTCACTTTCAGAAATTTTTCCAAGACGGGCATAAATATCAGCAATCTGATAACGGCACCTTACGGAAAATTCATTTTTTTCATTTCTTGAAAGAGAAAGGATGTCTATTGCCTTCTGATACCTTTTCATGTCTGAATAAACTGAAACGCACAAAAGAATCGACTCTTCCTTCTCTTTTTCATTTTTTGAAACGCTGATGGCCCTTTCTGCCTGCATGGCGGCATCTTCAAGTTTTTTTTCATGAAGCATGGCATCTGCACATGTCATGCATGCATCCCAAACACGGGAATGGGACGGATGCCTAAGTGTGAACCCTTGCAAGGTCCTGATGGAAGACTCATAATCTCCCAGCCTGTATTCAGAATATCCAAGGTAAAACTCTGCGTACGAGATTTTTTCTGCATGAGGAAAAGTTTTTATGTATTTTGAAAAAGCATCTGCCGCCGATTTCCACTCTTTTTGGTTGAAGTAATTCAAGGCCGTCATGTACAATCCGCCTTCGCTTTTTGAAAGTGATGCAGTCTTTGTACTTTCTGAAGTTTTTCCCGCACAAAAAAGAATTATGGAATAATCGACAAGCTCATCTTCCGTCAAAAGATTGTTTTTACGCAATTTTTCAAATAATGCAAGTGATTTCTCGGTCTCTCCATTTTGGAAAAGACATTTTCCGTACAAAGAGTTTTCCGTCTGCCCAGAATCATGAAGGCATTTCTGGCTTTTTTCAAATTCACCCAGCTGAAAAAAAGCCAATGATACAAGATAGGCTGCATGATTTTTCAGTCCGGACTCTACATCCTGGGTCTCAGCCTTTTTTACCGCATTTTCCGCAGCTCCAAGGCATTTTTCCCACAACTCCATTTCTGCAAAAATCTCCGCATACGCACACTGATAGTCTGCATAAAATTCATTGTCAAATCCGATTTTGCATTTTTTTTCATATTCAGCAAGAACAGAAAGCGGATCGGACTTATTCATCTGTGCCCGATACAGGCCAATCAGTGCTGAATACGAAAAGTCCGAGTCAATTTTTTCAGCCTTCAAAAAGTTTTCATCAGCCGACACATAGTCATTTTTCTCAAAGTCAGAAATTCCTTTTTTTACAAAATCCATTGCATCTTCAGCAAGGCATCTGAAAGAAAGAAAAAAAAACACGACTGACAATATGCGTTTATTTTTTTGCATAAGGATAGAACGAATCCGTAGACTTTACCCTTTCTAAATGAAGATATGAGCCCTTGTATTTTTCCATGAAATCATCAAGGGAAATTTCCTTTCCCATTTCAAAAACAAAGCATCCGAATTTTCCATGGTCGTTAAAATACGGAAAGAAAGCCGCACAGTTGTTGTAAACAAATTCATCATACTTGTCCGTCGAATTCTGCCTTACAGCCCCAAGGTAAAACCATCCTGGTTCTGTAACGGCAAGCGTATACAATACGGCCTTTACGTTTTCCGTCCTGTATCCGGTGTCCTGTATGTAGCCTGTGGAATTTACAAATTTTCCATCAATTATGTCAGCAACAAAGAAATTGTTTTTTACGTCTACTCCGCCTGACTTATAGTCAACATCTCGGGTTGAACGCACGCTCATTGCCTTTGCGGCAAGATTACGGCACCAGTCAAGTGCAAGAGTAAGGTTCCATGTCTGTGACATGACGCCCATTTTTCCGACATTATTGTATTCTATGGTAGGCTCCACGGAATCACGAATTGTTACTCCATAACCTGTAACAGGTTCCACAATTCCATCAACAATCCACTTTATGAAACCGAATCCTGAAAGAAAATGCTTATGGGGATCATTTGGCTTGTACGGCTTGTCCTTGTCATCCTTCAGGTAAAAGTCTTTGCCTGAAAGAATCGACTTAAGCTGTCCGCGCTCGTTGTATGCGGCATCATCTGCAAAAACAAATGAAGGTAGATTTTCCTTTATGGTACCAACTATCTGCAGGGAATCGTTGAAAAGACCGGTCTTCACATCCACGCGACTCCATGGAAGGGAAGATTTTGTCCATCTCTTCATGTCCTCGAAGGATGCAGTGTATACGCTGTCAAAAGGAATTCCGAGGGGAACAGAACGTGCGGCATAGGAATTATAGACTACGATGTCCACAAAGGATTTTTTTGTATCCGGACGTATCTGGAGATATATCTCAGGATCTGCATTAAATCGCCATTCAATACGAAGAGGATTTCCCTTTTCCTTGTCACGGAACAAAATCCAGCTTCCTTGGCTTCCCTTTTGATAAACTGCGGCTCGAACGACATTATGAGTATTCGTCTCAGGATTGAAAAGATCCATGTTAAGTTCCGAACGTGGAGCAATGATTATTGCATACTCGCTGTCAGTTTCCTCAACCCTCATCTGAAAGCATTCGCCGACACGATTTTCAACTTCCGTATCTTCATATGACTTTATCATGTCAAGAGGAGCTTTCAGCAAATCATCCTTTACGGCTCTCCTTATTTCCGCAGAATCCGGAAACTTCGAACTGTTATAGTCTGCAAAAACAAATCCAAGGGAAAATACAAACGTAAAACAAAACGCAATACTTTTTTTCACAATAAATCCTAGCTCCTGATAACAAGGGCACGAAGCAGAATAAAAAACACTCGGCTCCGCATCAAAATCGCCACAAAAAAATTTGCCGGCACCTGTCAGCCGCAAGTTGATGCAGCCGAAGTTTGACTTGTGACAATCTCCAGAAAATCACATTCATGAAGATTCCTAAAAGATTTCAGGAAAACGATTTCCCAAAACCGCCATCATATAAAATTTGCATCAAACAAGTTCTTTTTCCAAGAACATCTTTGCAAATCCATAAAACACCGATTCATTCCACAAAAAACAAACCGGTGCAAACAATGCATTTCGCAAAAACCTCATAAACCGGGATTCAGGCGATTCTCACAGGAAGAGACTGCAAATCACACCTCACAATCAGCACTTCCCTAATTGCATGCAGGAACATCCTTCATTTCAACAGGTTCAGGATCTACAAAAGCGCCCTCTGCAAGAGACACTGCAGGTTTCACAATCTTGCCGTCAGGAGCATGTATCATGCCATCATCCATTTCATCAGGATGCTTTCCGCAAGGAGCATTTGAAAGCAAAAGCTTCAATCGGTTAAGCTGATTTACTTCGCTCGAACCCGGATCATAGTCAATGGCAGAAATGTTTGCCTCAGGATATCTCCTCTTAAGCTCCTTTATCATGCCCTTGCCCGTAACGTGATTCGGAAGACATGCAAACGGCTGCACGCACGCAATGCTAGGTGTGCCACCATGTATGAGTTCCACCATTTCAGCGGTAAGGAACCAGCCTTCTCCCGTAATGTTTCCTATCTGGACAATGTCATCAACACCCTTCATGAGGTCATATATTATGCTCGGAGAATCAAACCTTCTGCTTCTCTCGAGGCACTTCTTTATATAGATTCTGTACCTTTCAAGGAACCATACAAGAATCTTTGCATTCCTTTCTGTTTTTTTCGGAAATGCAAGTTCCTGATGACGGAAAATTCCCGTGCTGAATGTATAGAACAAAAAGTCAGCAAGATCAGGCATAACACATTCAGCGCCTTCTTTTTCAAGCACGTTTACAATCTGATTGTTGGCTGTAGGATGGAATTTTACAAGAATTTCTCCAACAACACCAACTCTCGGTTTCTTTATCGGCAAAAGAGGCAATTCATCAAAGTCTTTTACGATACCTTTTATTACGCTTCTGTATTTCACGGATGACAATGACTTCAATGACTTTTCGGCCCTGGCACTCCATTTTTCATAAAGTGCATTTGCGCTTCCAGAAACAGCCTCGTAAGGACGTGTCCTGTAAAGCACCCTCATGAAAAGGTCTCCAAGCATTATGGCTCGCATTGCCCTGTCAAGAAGGGAATAAGAAATCTTAAAGCCCGGATTCTGCTCAAATCCCTGTGCGCTCAGCGAGATTACAGGAACATGGGAAAGGCCTGCATCCATAAGTGCACGTCGTATGAATCCTATATAATTTGTAGCACGACAGCCGCCTCCAGTCTGGGTTATGAGGAGACTTGTGTTTTCAAGGTCATATTTGCCGCTTTGCAAAGCCGCAATCATCTGTCCTGCAACAAGAATCGAAGGATAGCATGCATCATTATTCACATACTTGAGTCCTGTTTCAACAGCATGCGGATCCACGGCATTCAGAACCTCGAAATTGTATCCTGAATACTGGAAAGCTTTCTGCACGAGCCTGAAATGTATAGGGCTCATTTGAGGCGCAAGAATCGTATGCCTGTATTTCATTTCTTTTGTAAAAATCTGCCTTTGGTATGCGGCACTTCTTACGACAAGCCTCATGCGTTTTCTTTCACGAGCCTTAACAGCGGCTATAAGCGAACGGATGCGGATTCTTACGGCACCAAGATTTGAACCTTCGTCTATCTTTATGAGAGTATACATGCGTCCCTTTGACTTCATGATCTCATCAACCTGATCTGCGGTAACGGCATCAAGGCCACATCCAAAGCTTGTAAGCTGCACGAGTTCAAGGTTTGCCATTCCGCTCACGAAACTTGCGGCACGATAAAGCCTGTTGTGATATGTCCACTGGTCGATTATCCTCAAAGGACGCTCCACGGAACCAAGATGGCACACGCTGTCTTCCGTAAAGACTGCCATTCCGAGACCATTTATCATCTCAGGGATTCCGTGATTGATTTCAGGATCAAGATGATATGGACGGCCTGCAAGAACGATTCCGTTTGCACCCCTCCTGATGGTTTCCTCAAGAGCTTCCTCTCCATATTCCTGGACTTCTTTCTTGAACGCTTCCTGCTCCATCCATGCTTCATCAAGAGCAGCAAACACCTTTTCCCTGGAAATGTTCCTGAAAACCTTTGAAAGCTCTTCGTAAAGGCGCACCTTCAAGCGCTCCCTGTCATATATCGGAAGGAAAGGATTCATGAACGTAACAGACGGATTCTGCCTCAAATCGTCCACGTTGTTTCTTAAAACTTCAGGATAACTTGTAACAATAGGACAGTTATAGTTGTTTCCGGCCCCCGAATCTTCCTTTCGCTCATAAGGAACGCAAGGATAGAAAATGAACTTCACGCCACTTTGGAGGAGACTCATTATGTGTCCATGCGTTATCTTTCCAGGATAGCATACGCTTTCTGATGGAATCGTCTCAAGACCCTTTTCATATACGGCCCTTGAAGAACGCGGAGAAAGCCTTACGCGGAATCCAAGCTTCGTAAAAAACGTAAACCACAGAGGATAGTTTTCATACATGTTGAGGACACGGGGAATTCCGACATCTCCCATAGGAGCCTCTTCTGCCTTCAGTGGCACATAATGCGCAAAAAGCCTTTTGTACTTCCATGCAAAGACGTTTGGAAGACCTTCTTCCTTTTCCTCGTCCGCATTCGTATTGTTTCTGTTCGATGCATCAACAACATCCGAGTTTGCAGAAACATCCTCAAGCTCAGCTCCACGCTCACACCTGTTTCCGGTTATGAATTTGCGTTTTGATTCGCCCGTAGAGAATTCATTTATGGTAAGAAGACAATTGTTTGAACACTTTCCGCACCTTCTAAGCTCAAGCATAACCTTGAATTTCTCAAGCTCTTCAAGAGTTGCGATTGAACTTTTTATGAATTTCGGAGTCTGGTCCGGATCATCAGGCTTTGGTCGGCGAAGATCTTCCCACTGGTCCTGGGCTATCAATGCACTTCCGTATGCACCCATAAGACCTGCAACATCAGGTCTGTACACGTTTACGCCCGCAATTTTCTCAAAAGCACGCAAAACGGCATCATTAAAGAAAGTACCGCCCTGCACGACAACCTTTGAACCTATGTCAGAAGCTTTTCTGAGCTTTATTACCTTGAAAAGCGCATTTTTTATGACAGAATATGAAAGACCCGCAGAAATGTCAGCAACTTCAGCACCTTCTTTCTGTGCCTGCTTGACACGGGAATTCATGAAAACAGTACACCTTGTTCCAAGATCGACAGGATTTTTTGCCATGAGCGCTATCTTTGAAAACTCCTGGACACTCATGCCCATAGTTCTCGCAAAATTGTCAAGGAAAGAACCGCATCCCGCAGAACAAGCCTCGTTAAGCTGGATGCTTACGATTGCACCGTCTTTCATTCGGAGGCACTTCATGTCCTGACCGCCTATGTCAAGAAGGAATTCAACGCCAGGAACAAAAAAATCTGCGGCACGATAATGCGTAATCGTCTCTACCTCACCGGCATCAACTCCCAAAGCCGCCTGAAACAAGGCTTCTCCGTAACCTGTGGAAACGGCACGCGCAATATAGCATTTTTCAGGAAGAATCTGATAAAGGCTTTTAAGGACACGGCATGCAAGATCGACCGGATTTCCTGCATTCACATCGTAAAATCTCCAAAGGATTCTGCCCTCCGTATCCGTAAGGACTGCTTTTGTAGTCGTGGAACCTGCATCAAGACCAAGGAAAACAGGACCTTCCGTCTCTTCAAGAACACCAGTCTTTGCAACCTCGGAATCATGGCGCAAATTGAATTCGACAAGTTCTTCCTTCGATTCAAAAAGGGGTTCAAGTCTCTGCACCTCATGCATTTCCGCACCCACAAGATTTTTCAAATTATCACGGAATTTTTCAATTGTCGGGAAAGATGGATTTTCATCGCCTCCGTCAACGCATTTGATCTCACGCTCAGCAGAAAAAGCAGCCCCTGCGGCCACAAAAAGCTGTGAATTTTCAGGAATGATTTTCTGCTCGTCTGAAAGCTTCAATGTAACGGAAAAGCGTTCCCTCAGCTGGTCAAGAAAATGAAGCGGACCACCCAAAAATGCGACATTGCCACGAATCGGCTTACCGCATGCAAGACCCGAGATTGTCTGCGACACGACAGCCTGGAAAATGCTTGCGGCAATATCTTCACGGCGCGCACCCTCATTTATAAGGGGCTGCACATCAGTCTTCGCAAACACTCCGCACCTGGCTGCAATAGGATATATTGTCTTTGCTCCACGGGCAAGCTCATTAAGGCCAGAAGCATCGGTTTCAAGAAGAGCCGCCATCTGGTCAATGAAAGCACCTGTACCGCCTGCACAAGTACCATTCATCCTTTGCTCAACGCCACCCTTGAAATACGTGATTTTTGCATCCTCGCCACCAAGCTCGATTACGACATCGGTCTTGGGAATAAGCTTTCTGACAGAGGTCGTAGCGGCCACAACTTCCTGAATGAAAGGAATGCCAAGCCACTGCGATACGGAAAGTCCACCCGAACCCGTAACTTTTACGCTTACCGTCTGCTGTTCCTTTGCATGAAAGATTTCGGAAAGCTTGTCAAAGCATTTGTTAACGACAACTATTATCGTATTGCGTATATCGGCACGATGCCTTTCGTAGGCACCGAAAAGAATCTCGTCATTATCACCAAGGGCCACAACTTTTACTGTAGTTGAGCCGACATCAATACCCATGCGAATAGGTTTCATATTTTCCATGTAAGATTACCCTATTATATTTTTTTAAGAATTTCATTATATAAGAATAAACTGTTTGTTTCAACACATATGGCAAAAGATGCACTGTGAATGAAACCGGGAAATTCATACGAACAAAAATCAACATGTTCCTGAATTGCACAAATAATGTAACAAAATGCAAAGTTCTGTAAAATATGTTAAATCATTCAAAAAAAACATGCAAATTTTGCCTAAATTCAATTGACAAAAATTATGCAGTATTCTAATCTTTAAGAACAGTTTTGTCAGTGCAAAAAAAACTTTTCTTGAAGGAATGCGTTTATGTTCAATGATGATGATTATGAAGATTTTTCTATGACTGGTTTTTCATATGATGATGACTATCAGGATGAAATGGAAGAAGATTTTGACGGTGACTGTGAAGATGATGGTTTTGAGGACGACGACTACGAAGATGATTTCGAAGACGACTTCCTGGAAGATTCACCGGATAATTATGATGAGCCTTATGATGATCAGGAACCTGAGGATGGCTACAACAATCGCATTCGTGATGGATTTGATGACGGATTTTATAACGAAGATGAGGAAATTGAGGAAGATTCCTGAAATATCCTGATTTCAAGAGAAGCTTTCTGCTGATGACAGAAGGCTTTTTTTTTATTTTAAACAACAAAGAAAGCTCTGAAAACACATTCTGGGGCAGACATTTAATGCGAAAAAGACACGGGAGATTTACATGAAAATTGATTTGCAGGACGCCGCAACTTTTGGAGTTGCAGGAAATTTTAC
>JAZQMW010000065.1:0-39718 GCA_045627025.1 Treponema sp.
AATGAATCTTCTAAAAGGAATTGAATTACCTGTTTCAACTAAAAAGAAGAATCTGACAATCGGCAACAAGCATACACTTTGCTCACAAAACGAAAAATGCCTGCTTTATGCTCTCCAACAACTATAATGCGTTTGCCCTGATAATGCATTTTTGAAGAGAATTTTCTTTGTATGATGATGTGGGTCATGATGCAAGATAGACAGATAAAAGCAAAATTTGTCAGGATTTCATCTCTTTTTTTTGCTAGAATCATACCTTATGACTTACGATAAAATAATAATCAAGGGTTTGAGGCAGAACAACCTCAAGAATGTGAGCATTGAGCTTCCAAAAAACAAGATTGTCGTGTTTACCGGCGTTTCAGGTTCCGGTAAGTCAAGCATTGTATTTGATACCGTGGCGGCAGAAAGCCAGCGGCAGATGAACGAGACTTACTCTGCGTGGGTAAGGGGAAGGCTTCCAAAATACGAAAAACCCCATGTTGATTTCATTGACGGACTTACTGCATCCGTAATCGTAGACCAGTCGAGGCTTGGCGGTAACGTGAGGTCTACCGTCGGCACTATTTCCGACATGTATGCAATTCTTCGCCTTCTTTTTTCAAGAATCGGAACTCCATATGCGGGAACAGCATCATTTTTTTCTTTTAACGATCCAAACGGAATGTGTCCCGAGTGCTCTGGAATCGGAAAAGTCTATGACATTGACATTGAAAACATTGTGGATGAAAACAAGAACCTGAAGGAAGGCATGATAGATTTTCCTGCATTTGGACCTGGAAATTACTACTGGAAACTTTATGCTGGAAGCGGACTTTTTGATTTGGACAAAAAATGGAAGGATTATACGAATGAAGAAAAAAATCTTCTCCTTTACGGAACTTACGATGGACCTGCATTGAGGACAAGCGGTGAACTTGCGTCATTAAAGGAAAAAAGGGTTCATAAAAATGTAGAGGGACTTTGGAACCAGGTGGACAGGCTGCTTTTAAGGCGTGACATGTCGGAGATAAAGGATGCGTCTTTGAAGCGTTTTGCAAGGATATTAAAAAGCAGAACGTGTCCTGTTTGTGAAGGAAAAAGGCTTAATCAAAAATCACTTTCCTGCAAGATAAACGGGTACAGCATTCATGACATGTGTGAGATGGAGTTTGTGAGACTTCGTGAAGTTGTCATGTCCATAACAGATCCGAGGGCAAAAACACTTGTAGACACGCTTGTGACTGCACTTGACCGCATGATTGAAATAGGTCTTCCATACCTCAGCATGAATCGTGAAAGTTCCACACTTTCAGGCGGTGAGGCTCAGAGGGTAAAGCTTGTAAGGTACATGGGAAGCTCTCTTACGGGTATGACATACATATTTGACGAACCGAGCACCGGCATGCATCCACGTGACGTGCACAGAATGACAAAGCTTTTAAAGCATTTAAGGGACAAGGGAAACACGGTTCTCGTGGTGGAGCATGACAAGGACGTGATATCCATAGCCGATGAAGTGGTGGACGTAGGCCCTCTTGCCGGAAGAAACGGCGGAAACATTCTTTTTCAGGGTACATTTGAGGAGCTTTTGAAATCTGATACGCTTACGGGAAATGCCATGCGTCATGTTGCCGAAGTCAATAAAAATCCCAGGGTGCCGAAGGAATTTCTTCCAGTGAGAAATGCAACGATGCACAATCTTAAAAATGTTGATGTGGATGTTCCGCTTGGAATCCTTACCGTGGTGACTGGAGTTGCAGGCTCTGGAAAAAGTTCCCTCATAAGGGATGTGTTTGCAAAAGAGTATTCTGACAGGGTTGTTCTTGTGGACCAGAGTCCCATAACAGCAACCAACCGTTCGACACCAGTTTCATTTCTTGGTGTTTTTGATGAAATAAGAAAACTTTTTGCTTCCGAAAACAATGTGGATGCCGGATGTTTTTCATTCAACAGCAAAGGTGGATGTCCATGCTGCAAGGGAAAAGGCGTGATTGTGACGGAACTTGTATTCATGGATCCTGTAGTTACAGTCTGCGAGGAGTGCAACGGAAAACGATATTCCAGGGAAGCATTTTCGTACATGTACAAGGGATGCAAAGGTGATTCCAAAAACATACAGGAAGTTTTAGACATGACATGCGAGGAAGCACTGGAATTTTTTGCGGGCAACAGAAAAATTACCAAGGCTCTTGAGGCAATGTGTGAGGTGGGGCTTTCTTACCTTCAGCTCGGTCAGCCGCTTTCCACACTTTCAGGCGGTGAGAGGCAGAGGCTTAAGCTTGCAAAAGATTTGGACAAAAAGGGAAACATTTATGTCCTTGATGAGCCTACAACAGGTCTTCATTCGTCAGACATAGAAAAACTCATGAAGCTTTTGAATATGCTTGTGGAGAAAAAGAACACCGTAATCATAATTGAGCACAATACTGATGTCATGAAAATGGCGGATTACATAATTGATGTTGGCCCTGACGGTGGCAATGAGGGCGGCAAAATCGTATTTACAGGAACTCCAGATGAAATGATTAGGAATTCAGACTCGATTACCGCAAAATATTTGAGGAAAGCTGATTCTTTCAACGTAAGGCCAACTTCAAGATTTTAATGCAGCCAAACAAAAAAATTGTTGCCTGATGATTCCATGCATTTGGAAATCGGGCAGCTTTTTTTGCAAATCTTTCTTTTCGCTTTCAAAATTTTCGTCATTTTGCTATCATGATGGATAGTAGAGAATTCGCAGCATGTGATTTTACATAAAATTTTATGTTATTTTATGAATATTTTAAGGAAGATTTATGGAAAAAGCTCTTTTTGTTCACGGATTTAACGGTTCTCCATCTTCAAGCACTGGAAAAAGTGTAGTGAAAGCTTTGGATGACAAATATGAATTCATAATCCCGCAGTTTGACCTTACGAATATACAGGATACACTTGACAAGATAAAATCAATAATCAGGGAAGAAAACGTAAAGCTTCTTGCAGGAACGTCACTCGGCGCATTTTACGTGCTTTCCCATGATGATGATGTGAAAAAACTTGTCGTGAATCCTTGCATGATGCCGGATGTGGAAATCCCAAATCTTCCGGGCAATCCAAAAATTGATGAAGGCACATTGGTTTTGTGGAAAAACATGGTTTCCCATATGTACCTTGAAAAACAGGCAGCAAACGTGTCAGGTTTTTTTGGCGATGAAGATGAACTTTTCCACGATAAGTATCACAAGCTTTTTGCATATTCTTATGGAAACGAAAATCTTCATGTTTTTCATGGTGGTCATCACGGGGGAAGTGATTTTCTTACGGATGAAATAAGGCACGCATTTTAGCCGTAAACCGTGCATTGATTTTTAAAGAGATTTGAATGCGAAAAATATGAATCCAAATTTCTTTAAAAATCCGTTTCGTGTATGGTACAATCTGCAGGATGTGAGAGAATGCATGCTGTTTTTTCGATAGTCAAAAAAAAATTCATTTTAATGGTTTTACTCATGTCAGGCATTTGCTTGTCCGCGCAGAATTTCGTTTTGCCTCCTGAGTTAAAATGGTGGCTTTATGAAATCCAAAAGATTGATGAAGATGTAAGGCTTGATGAATTCAAGTTTTCAGAAGAAAGATTTATTCTGGAAGAAGATGTTCCTGTTTCATTCAAAAACAAACTGTATCCTGTATTGAAGAAATGGAATTATTTCGGAAATCAATTTGCCTATTGCAGTATTTTGTCTTCATTAAAAAAAGAGAAAAGCGGTAAATATTCAATTCAAAATGAAGTGGAGTCTGAATTAGGAATATTTGACAGGGATGAAAACTGTCTGTTTGTGGATTTTTTTGGAAGTTCAAAGGGAATTGATGCATTTGCCTGGCTTACCGACAAGAGGATAATTGCGACAGGTAAAAATATCGGAGATGGTGAAGTGGATTTTATCATCTATGATTACATCTTGAATGATGCAAAAATTACTGTAAGGGAATATTCTTATACGGTAAAAAATGTGGATGTCTCAAAATTAAAATTGAAATGGACGGAACAGAGGAATGATTATTTTGAATAAATGACAGGGTCGACGGGCTTTGTAAACCTTTCGTTTGCGACACTGATTTATTCCATGCAGAATAAACCAGTGTTTTCATAAAAACAAATTCCAGGTTTCAGATTTTTTTTAGAGCGGAATGTTTCCGTGCTTTTTGTTTATTATAGAATATGTCTTTTTGTTTTCGAGGAATTCAAGACTTCTTGCTATGCATTTTCTTGTTTCTTCAGGTTGTATGATTTCACTGATGTAGTCCCTTGCTGCCGCAATTTTCGGAGTCATGATTTCCTTTCTGTACTCATCGCTTTTTTCCTGCACGAAAGATGATTTTGAAGGGTCTTTCATTTCTTTTGCATAAAGAATTTCAAGCGCACCTTCCGCACCCATTACTGCAATTTCTGCCTTTGGCCATGCATATACAAAATCGGCTCCAAGATGTTTTGAACACATTGCAATGTAAGCGCCACCGTAAGCTTTTCTTGTTATGATTGTAACTTTCGGAACGGAAGCTTCGCTATATGCATATATTATTTTTGCACCGTGCCGGATGATTCCCTTTTGCTCTTCCTGTGGACCTGGAATAAAGCCCGGAACATCAACAAAGTTTACGAGCGGTATGTCGTAGCAGTCGCAGTATCGTACGAAACGTGCGATTTTGTCGCTTGCGTCACAATTTAAGATGCCGCCGATACCAGCCGGATTGTTTCCGATAATTCCAACAGTCTTTCCTTCTATTTTTGCAAATCCCGTGACGGCGTTTACGGAAAACTCCTGCATTACTTCAAGGAATGAGTCGTCATCAATTACGGAATCAATAACTTCATGCATGTCGTAAGGTTTTTTGCTTTCTTCAGGAACAATTTCCGCTATGTGCTTTGCCTTTTTCTTTTCATCGAATTTGATTTTGTCGTCAGTTTTTTTACTTTCGCCGTAATAATGCGGAATGTAATCCAAAAGTTTCCTTACTTTTTCATAGCATTCATTTTCCGTGGAACACTTGAAATGTGACACTCCGGATTTTTGTGCGTGAATGGAAGCTCCACCGAGATCTTCTGCCGAAATGTCCATGAACATGACGCTTTTTACGACTTTTGGACCTGTAATGAACATCTGGCTGATTGAATCAACAGTAAATATGAAGTCGGTAAGGCCTGGACTGTATACAGCTCCTCCTGCGCAAGGACCCACGATTATGCTTATCTGCGGAATGTAGCCCGAAGCCTTTACGTTTTGCATGAAAAGGTCACCGTATCCGCAAAGTGAGTCGACTCCTTCCTGGATGCGTGCTCCGCCTGAATCATTGAGGCCGATTACGGGGCATCTTGCGTCTATTGCCTTGGATATGAGTTCCGCGATTTTCTGACCGTGAACCTTGCCGAGGCTTCCTCCCTGTACCGTAAAATCCTGTGCGTATACCGCAACTTTTTTGCCGTTTATTTTTCCAAATCCAGTGATTACGCCGTCATATGGAATTTCTTTTTTGTCCATTCCAAAATTTGTGCATGTATGCTGTGCGTGTGAATATATTTCAAAAAAAGTGTCTTTATCACAAAGCGCATTGATCCTTTCAATGGCATGCAGTTTTCCTTTTGCATGCTGCTTTTCCAAATTGTAATTTTGATTCATGACAATCCTCTTTTTTGACCGCATTGTGGTTTTGTTTCCGGGATGAAAGCTGGAGACTTCATGCGATTCTAAGGCATCCATCAAAAATATATAGGAATAAAGATAAAATGTCAATATGACATTATTTGTATCTTTGTCAAAATATTTGCATTTTTTCCGTTTATAATTAAAAAAAGCCCCAGAAATCAAGCGAAAATGCTCAGTTTCAAGGGCTTTTTATGCTTTTGGAGGTTCCTTAACGTTTTTCACTTATCATCTTTGAAGTACCGTCTGCAAAATGAACTATGACTGCATAATACTTCTTGGTGATTTTGGATAAATCGACTGTATACAGATAATCGCCATCTACCTGTTTGTATTCAATTGTCTCGCCTCTCATGTCCCAGTCTTCTGCGGTTGTGGAAAGAGTTGCATCTGTCTGGACAAGCTGTACAAGTGCCGGGTAATCTGCAAGAATCTGGTATTCGTTTTCATATTGATAAATCATTTTTCTTTTGAGGGTTTCATCATCAAAGTAAAATTTAGGATAAATGTATATGTTGAAATATCTTTGCGTGTCTTTCCAGTCTATTGGCAAATTAAATAACATGATATACTTTTCTTTTGCCTCTTCACTTTTAAAACTTAAGTTTAAATAGTTACTGCTGAGGAAATCATAGTCAGTTGTTTGATCTGCAAGAACCAGTTCGTCATTATTGATTATTTTTTTTATGGTTCCGTCACTATCAATAGTAGATTTAATAATTTCGATTTGATTAGAATCGGTGGAATTTTTTTGAAGCTTAAAGTCTTTTACGTAGTTGTGTTCCACAGAGGTTTGATTTAGCGAGTAATTTCCGTTATTGTCTTCAACCTTGACTATGACGGAATAAATGCCGTAATCAAAATAATCAAATGGAAGCTTGATTGTTTCTCCTGCATTTGCGGTTAATTGGTAAACATCATCTTGATTGATTTTTTTTAAATCGTTTTCTGAAATAGTTTCGACTGAAGATGCCGGAATGTACACTTTGTCTTCTGTCGATGTGATTTTTTTTACATATTGGGTGATTATTATTTTATCGTCAGCATTTTTTTTGATGCCGCTTCCGCTATCATTTGTCATGCTGCCTATGGTGAGTGAAATGTTGTTGAAGCTTTCTTCTTCTATGGTTGCAAATAGATTCGGAGAAACATTGTCATATGTGGCGTCAATTTCATAATCAAGTTCTTTTTTCTTGATAAAGTTTCCAGCTGAGTCAAATGCCCTTATTTCTGTTTTGTATTTATATCCGCTTTCAGCTTCAAAAGATGTATCTAATCTAGCGTGGAAAACTGCATAATTATCTTCAAGATCAAAAGGTATATCCATGTTGTAATAATCGGCGCCGTTAAAATAATCATCCTTGCAGTAATAATATATCATGTATTTTAGATTTTTAGTTGCATTTGAATAATCCGCAGTGCTCTTTACTGTCCGTTCTCCAGCATTTATTTCAGGATTCATGGTTTCAAAAGAAACTTCCGGGAATACAACAGATTCGCTGTCTATAGGTTCCGTCGGTGAAGTTACAGTCTTGCTTTCCCAGTCTATGTGAATTTTGTAACGCGAACAAGCCGTGCCGACATTATAAGTAGATGGATCGCTATTGTTGTTTTCCGAGCAAATAGGTATGTAGTAGATGTAATAGTCACCTGTTGGATATTTTTCAGACTTTATAACCGGTGGCAGTCCTGTATCGTTATATTTTATGTTGTTATCAATATCTGTAATTATTGTTACGTTATAATCGGATCCAATTTTACTATTAAATGTGGAATAAGACAAAGAGAGTTTTTCTGAAGTTATGGATCCCACTATTATTTTCGCTATATCGTCACATGCAGGAATTTCGGTTTCAAAAGTATTCTCAATACCAACTACGTTTTTTGTAACAATCTTTACATAAGTTGTCAAATATGGGTTTTTTCTTGGAATTTTATGATTGCTCAAATCATAGTATTCGTCTTGAGATAGTTTAATTGTGTCGCTGAATAGCCTTATGTATTCAGATTCTCCTTCCTTCCTTCCTTCCTTCCTTCCTTGTAAAATAAGGAAATTTCTACGGGAGAATAAATGTTCTTGTATATTTTGTCATAACACGTGAGCTTGTCAAAAGCATATGATGTTCCTTCGTTTGCATCACAATAGACTATGGTTTTAACTTCTTCAGGTTTTATGCAGATGTTTGCAATTACATGGTTTTGGGCGATAAAATTTGTATAGATAACGAAATTGTTTTTTGAAATAATTTCTGTTGTGTGCCTTACGACGTAGTATGTGAGGACTGTTGATGGGGTGTCGCCATAATCGGTTACATAAAAATCAAGCTGAATCAATCCGTCTTGTGCAGTTTTTAAATCATATGAAAAGATGTCGGCTTCAAAAGATGATTTTTCCTTTTCAATAAATATTGCCTTTTCACAAACTCCATTAATCGAAGTGTTGCAGGAGGATCCGTCAGCATAGTTTAAGAGCGTTTCTTTTACGCAAAGTGATTTTATGCCGCTTTCTTTGTCAACTCCGACTGCCGTGATGTATATTTTTCCTTTTGTGGCATTTTGTGAGAATTCAGTTCCTTTAGTTTCATCCCATTCTGTTGCCTTTGTCTGGGTGAATTCTTTTTCTTTTTCTTCGTTGTTGTAAATGGAAAGTTTCATGAGTTCAGGTTTTACGGTGTCCTGTATGTCTACAAATCTGACATTCCATTCAAAATCTTCCTGCAATTTGTATTCTGATTTGGAACCGTCTTCTTTTGCCGTATAAACATTGCCTGACAATTTGACGGTAAATTCTACATATCTGTTTTCTTTTACAAGTTTTTCTATGTCTGCATATTTTGGAATTACTGTTAAAGTTTTTCCGTCATCAGAAAGGGTTGGCTTGTTGTAATATGCCGTAAAATCTTTGTTTTCTGAGTCAACGATTGAAAGGTTTTCAAAAGTGTTGTTCAAGGTTCCTGCGTACATTTTCTGGTTAAATGTGATGATTATAGGCCTGTAGCAGGAAACTCCAAGCTGGTCAAATTCTGGTTCCTGATTTGTTACTTTTGGAATCAATGTGCTTTTAAGTTTGATTAAAATGGAAGGGTAAGCTTTGAGAAGTGTGACGTCAAACTTATAGCTGCCCTGTTTTTTTTCTTCGTCCGTGCTTGCGATGTCTACTTTTACATAATCATTGAGGTTTTGCGCCTGGTTGTCCAATGCTACCACTTCAAATCCTGCATAATTGTAGTTTTCATAATCCAAGACGCTGTTGAATTGGACTGATTCGCCTTTTATTAGCTGTTTTTCTTTTCCGCCCAAAAAATCAAAAGTATTGTTTTCAGAAAATACCGAAATCGTGCAAGATGTAGCCCTTGATCTTTCGATAGCATTATTTAAGTCATCTACTAAATCTGCACCGCTTAGAAAGTTGTCGCATCCTGAAAAAACAAGACACGTAAATAATAAAAGCGTAAAAAATCCTGCGATATTCTTTTTCATCAAAAACCTCTCGAGAAAATCGAATTGAAACACTTTTAAAAATAAATTACATATAATTATAGCGTAAAAATCATATAGTTGCTATCTTTGTTTGGGGGTTTGATTGCGAATTTGCGCAAAGGTATACACCTGCATGCTTTTGGGGGGAGAATTTGCAATTGGATTGGGTTCGTTTGCAGATTTGTCGTAAGAGTATACATCGGCATGCATTGGGGGCGGCCCATGTGTCGGTTTGGGTGCCGATACACGGTTTGGCATTCAGTGCACTTTGAAAAGATATTTGCAGTAATTCAGTAGATTGTATAAAAATATTGTGCGGAGGTACTGTAGAATTTGAACCTTGGAATGCACGCTTTTGAACATCGATTTTGAAGATGCCCCTAAAAAAAATTAGAGGCAACATTAAATTTATTTTAAGATTAAAGCTGTACTCCAGTTTCAATTTTTGCCTTGAAACGCTTGAGTTTCTTTTCGTCGGTGATTGGATTTTCCTTTCCGTCGATTATTGCCCTCAATGCATCCATTTCCTCACCTGTGAAAGTAACGCCTGTTTTCATGTTGTTTATGAAAGATGATGCTGCAAGAGGACATACTTTTTTTACCATCTCAAGCATTACTTCTGCATAAACGCGTATTTCGTATTGTGCGTGGCTGTCGAGCCTGAGTTTCAGGAAGTGGAAAAGGTTATGAAGATCCATCTGCCAGTAGAATTCCGTATAGAGTGCAAGTGGAAGGTTTATTCTTGCAATTTCACGTGCAAGTCCGCCTTCTACCATTTCGGAATATGTTTCGTATGCGTCTTTTTGTCCGTCCTCAAAATCTTTCTGAAGTTTTTTTGCATCAGTTTCTTCAAGAACTTCACCGCGTCCCTGTTTGTTGTCTGTGGACTGCTTAGCCATGCAAGATGTTTCCGGTACGTAGAATTCATCCTTCATTATGCTGTATCTTCCGCTTACTTCATTCATTCTGCCCATTCTGTGGCGAACCCACTGCCTTGCGACAAAGATTGGCATTTTTACGTGAAAAGTGAATACCACCTGCTCAAAAGGTGATGTGTGCTGGTGCCTCAAAAGATAGTCTATGAGTCCCGCATCCTGATTTACAGTCTTGGTTCCGTTTCCGTATGATACGCGAGCCGCCTGCACGATGCGCTGGTCGCTTCCATAATAATCTACAAGCCGTACGAATCCCTTGTCAAGGACTTTGAATTCCTTATCGAGTATTTCTTCTGCTTCTGGAACGATACAATGTGCCATTTGATACTCCAAAAAAATAGTGGTTTTCTATATATACCATAAAAAACGTAAAAACTCTAGATGTGAAAAATTGCAATTTAAAAGGTTTTGACTGCATGTGTGCATGAAATTATGCATCTTCATGCTTTTATGGGCGGTTTGCGATTTGTTTGTTTTTTCATGGCATGATTTTTCAATTTCGGAAACTTGCAATTGAAAACAGACGTCATATTTGGTATAATGAAAAAATTAAACAGGTTTTTAGAAGGGGAACTTATTTTGATTTACTATTTGGGTGGATTATTGAAGCAGAGTTTTGGACCTGCTCGCCTTTTTCAGTCGTATGCCGTTCTTATTGGCATTGCATTGTATGTCGGTTTTATTTTGACATGTCATCTCATACCAAAGTTTTATAAATATCTTCCTAGGGATCGTGGCCGTGAATTTACGCTTACAAAGGAAGCTGCAAAGGGAAAGCCTACTGGCTCAGGTGTCGTGTTCATATCGTTTTTTGTTGTATTGAGCGTGATTTTTGTGCCTCTTGATTATCTTCAGGGCGGAACGCTGCTCCTTACGTGGCTCATGATGCTTACAGGCTTTCTTGACGACAGGAGCGATAAAGGCTGGGGCGAATACAGAAAGGCATTTCTTGATTTTGTAATTGCCGTTCTTGCTTCATTTCTTATGGCCCATTATCTTTCGTCATCTTCTCCTGATGGAAAGCTTTATTTTTGGCTTCCATTTTTTTCTCAGAAAATTGTAATACCTACATGGCTTTACATCGTGATTACTGTAATAATGCTTTGGGTTTCCGTAAATACCACAAACTGTACTGATGGCGTTGACGGCTTGAGTTCGTCTCTTGTCCTTATAGGTCTTTTTACCATGGGAATAATTTTCTACGTGATTGTAGGCCATGTTGACGTTTCATCGTATCTTCTTGTTCCTCACTTAAAAGATGGTGCATCGTGGGCAATCATGACGTTTTGTCTTGCCGGTGTTCTCATGGGTTACCTTTGGCACAATGCGTTTCCAAGTTCCGTATTGATGGGTGATGCCGGAAGTCGTGCCCTGGGATTTTATATTGGGGTTTGCGTCATGGTTACGGGAAATCCTTTCCTTTTTCTTGCAACTTCAACGATTATTTTCCTGAATGGTGGTCTTGGTCTTCTTAAAATTGCCTTAAAAAGATTTCTCCACATAAAAATAATGGGTTCCATATGTTTCCCTCTTCATGACCATATGAGAAAAAACAGGGGCTGGTCTCCAACACAGGTTCTCGTAAAATTCATAATGATTCAGCTTATGATTACCGTTGTGATAATTGGCGTGTTCTTTAAAATCCGCTAGCGGACAAAAAAGTGAGAAGAGTTGTTGTTACCGGAATGGGATGTGTGTCTCCTGTGGGAAATTCTCCAGAAGAGGCTTGGACGTCCATAAAAAACGGTGTTAGCGGCATAGAAAAGATTACTCTTTTTGATACCTCTGATTGTCCTGTGAAAATTGCTGGTGAAGTGAAGGGGTTTTCTGTTTCGGACTATGGCATAGAAAAGTCTCGTGGCAGAAAAATGGCACGTTTTGCAAAATTTGCATGTGCATCTGCCGTGGAGGCCGTGTCATCGTCAGGTTTTTCCAGAGATGGGCTTAAAGGCGAAAAAGTTTCCGTATATGTCGGATGCTGTCTTGGCGGTAGTGATGCTGTGGAAGAGGCTTATAAAAAACTTCTTGCAGAAAATGCAGGTCCTTCACGCGTACCTCCGCTTGCCACTCCTTTGATGATTTCTTGTTCCGCAGCCGCAAGTGTCAGCATGCTTTTGGGCATTACGGGGCCTTCAAAGGTAATAAATACTGCTTGTGCGTCAGGAACCGATGCAATTGGTGAGGCTTTCAATTCTATTCGCTCGGGTTTTTCAGACGTTGCAATTGCAGGCGGTACAGAAGCTTCCATAGATTTGCTCAACCTTTCATGCTATTATCAGCTTTCGGCCCTTACCGGAAGTTTTAATGACAAGCCCCATGAAGCCAGTCGCCCGTTTGACAGCCGTCGTGACGGATTTGTTGCGTCAGAAGGTGCGTGCATGCTTTTTCTTGAGGAACTTGAACATGCAAAAAGGCGAAATGCAAATATTCTTGCAGAAATTGCAGGATATGGTGCAACTTGCGATGCATATCACATAACATCTCCGAGGGAAGACGGAAGCGTTTCTGCTCTTGCGCTTGAAAATGCCATTTTGGATGCAGGAATTGATGCTTCCCGGATTGATTATTACAATGCGCATGGAACTTCCACCCTTGTAAATGATCTTGCAGAGACGAACATGATAAAAAAGGTTTTCGGTTCAAATGCCGGAAATGTCTGCATTTCATCTACAAAAAGCATGACTGGCCACATGATTGGAGCTGCTGGCGCAATTGAAACAATGTTTTGCATTCAGGCTTTAAACGAGGATTTCATTCCTCCTACGATAAATCTTTCATCTCCAGACGTTTCAGGCGGATGTGACCTTGACTATACGCCAAATGTCGGCAGGAAAAAGATTTTGAATTATGCCGCTACAGGGTCGTTTGGCTTTGGCGGTCATAATGCATGCCTTGTGATAAAGAAAATTTAAGTTGTTTTTGGAAATTTGGGTTTCCGAAAATTGAAACAGGATTATAAATGGCTGTCGAAGAATCTAAATCAAAAAAGACTGCATCTGGAAAAACTGCAGCAAGAAAAAAAACTTCAGGGAAAACATCAGGCAGAGCAAAAACTGCATCAGGCAAAAAAACAACCAGAAAAAAGTCTCCACGCAGGAAAAGGCCAAAGGTAAAGCTTGACAGCAAAAGCGTAACGTTTCTTGCCATAACGATAATTTGCGTATGCGCCGTAATTCTTTCGGTTTCTTCATTGTTTGCAGGCAGAAATGTTGCAGAAAACGGAACCAAAAAGCCAGAGACCCGTGTTGAAAAGTCTATAGAAAAGAAGTTCATTCAGGATGAAGTTTCTGAACTTGCCGGGAAAAAAGAATCTTCCGCTAAAAAATCAGCAGTTTCTCATGATGACATAAAAAAAGCTGATGAAAAAAAAGTTTCCAAGGCTGAAAAAAAGCGTGCTGTGGAAAAAAAGTCTGCCACATCTGAAAAGAAATCTGATAATGTGCGAAATGTAAATGCAGAAAAAAAATCTGGAAACGTAAAAAAAGAGGCTGAAAGAAAGCGTGAAAAGCCAAAGGCAGAAAAAAAGCAGGAAAAGAAAGAATCAAAGACCGTGAAATTTGAAAAAATTCCTGAAGATGACAAAAAGCATGTTTCAAAAGCAGAAAAAACAAAACCTCGTGTTTCAGAAAACAAACCTGTCCAAAAAAAAGCAAGTCAGGAAAACGTGCAAAAGCCAGTAAAAAATGAAACCCAACCTAAAGTTGCGTCGGTAAACGTGCAAAAGCCTGTTCCTGAGAAAAAAACTCCCGTAAAAAGCTCTTTCGGGATTCCAAAGGCCAAAAACGGTGCGACACTCATGTTTGTGATAGATGATGCGGGATATAGTGTTCCAAACGTAAAGGAGTACACTTCTGTTCCTTTTCCGATTACGATTGCCGTCATGCCACGACTTCCTCATTCCAGGGATTGTGCGTATGTAGTGCGTCAAAGCGGCAAGGAGCTTATTTTGCACCAGCCGATGCAGGCAATGAACCTCAAGATAAATCCGGGTGCAGGTGCGGTTTTGCCGTCAATGGAAATGGGCGAGATATATCAGGTTGTTTCAGAAAACCTTAAGGAATTGGGGTATGGAGTAAAGGGCATAAATAATCATGAAGGTTCCCTGATTACGAGTGACGGCATGAGAATTGGTTCCGTGCTTGATGTTGTGTTTGACAACAGGCTGTATTATCTTGATTCAAGGACAACTGCCGAGTCTAAGGTGATGCAGGCTGCCCTTGAGCGCGACATGAGCATACACCAGAGGGATGTGTTCATAGATGATGTCGTTTCAAGGGATGAAATGCTCAAGCAGATTTTTCGCGGCATAGATATTGCAAATAAAAATGGAAAAGCTATAATGATAGGGCATGTGGACAAATCCGTGAAGATTCTGCCTCTTCTTTTCAAGGAATTGTATCCTGAATTTAGAAATCAGGGGTACAGGCTTGCTACTCCCGGTACGTATTGAAGAGGGTGAAATCCGGAGACTTGTGTTTTGCATCTCGCTTTTTTGAAGTACCTCTGAAATTGCAGTTTTTAGAGGTTCTCATATTGTAATAAAATGCGTTATGGTAGGTATATATGAAGGTTCTTGGAATAGAAAGTTCTTGTGATGAGACAGCTTGTGCTGTTGTTGAAGATGGAAAGAAAATAATCAGCAATGTTGTTGCTACCCAGATTCCTTTTCATGAAGTTTATAAGGGTGTTGTTCCTGAAATTGCAAGCAGAAAGCATGCGGAGTGGATTCTTCCGGTTGTGCGTCAGGCTCTTTCCGAAGCAAACATGACTCTTGATGAAATTGATGCCATTGCATCAACAAACAGACCGGGACTCATGGGGTCTCTTCTTGTGGGCCTCACTTTTGGAAAGACACTTGCATGGTCTGTCGGAAAACCTTTCCTTGCAGTCAACCACATGCTTGGTCACATGTATGCGGCTCATCTTGCAAATGACATCCAGTATCCTTACATAGGTCTTCTTGTCTCAGGCGGACACAGCATAATTGCAAAGGTTACGGATTTTGACAAGCTTGAGATTCTTGGCACTACAATTGATGACAGTGTGGGCGAAGCATTTGACAAGGTGGCAAAATATTATGATCTTGGGTACCCCGGAGGCGTAATAATTGACCGTCTTGCCCAGAAGGGAAATCCAAAATCTTACAGTTTTCCAGTTCCAAAACTTGACAAGGGCGATCACAGGTATGATGTTTCTTTCAGCGGCTTGAAGACTGCCGTCATTCATCAGGCTGATTATTTCCTTAACGAGGGTTTTGAAAAATCCACGGAAAACATTGCGGCGGCTTTCCAGGAAGTTGCATGCAAGACTCTTGTTTCAAGGCTTTTGCGTGCCGTAGAAGACACTGGTATAAAGACTGTTGTTGCAGGTGGCGGAGTTGCGGCAAATTCAAGGCTTAGGGCAATGCTTGCAGAGCATAAGGATTTGAACTGCATTTTCCCACCATTGAAGCTTTGTGGCGATAACGGAGCCATGATAGCGGGCGTTGCATATCATTTCCTTGCACGAGGAGAGACAAGTCCGCTCAATACGACAGCATGTGCACGCATTCCTCAGTTCAAGAGGGGGCTTGCAAATCTTGAGGCTTTCGGCAGAAGATAGGCTTTCAGGATGAGATTTGTCATAACCTTTGTTTTTTTAAGATTTAAAAAAGAATTTTAAAATTTCCATTTACAAAGCTGGCTCAGAAAACGAAAATTTTATGGGTCATCTTTGTAAAATATTTTTGAAGTTGCCTTTTAAAAATTGCAATTTCTAGAAATTGTGTTTATTTAATCTTAAATCAGAAATGTATATTTGGAATATCCAATCGTTACATTATATTTTCCCATTGCAAAAAATAAACTTTTGATATGAAACCAAATTAAATGTTATTTTTTTGTAAAAAAAATAAAAAAGTTGATAGAAAAAAAGAAGATATTGTAATAAACTATGCTCCCGGATTTGGGGAGGGGAAGAAATAATGTCGATAGAGGGATTCTATTACATTGTATTGAATGCTTCATGTTCTGCCGTTTTTTTTGTTGTTGCAGCATATCTTAATCAGGAAAGAAACAACTGCAGCTGGATGAAGTTTTTTGAAGTCTCGGCTTTTTTATGTTTTGTGTCCATTATGGTGGATTCTGTTTCCGTATATCTTAATCAGAAAGGAAACGGATTTGCGGTTCTTGCATGCCATCTTTCCGAATCATTTTACGTTCTTTCGATACCGTTTTGGGTCTTGTATGTGCTTTTTTCGCTTGAGTCAGAAAAGATGCTGAAGGTGCACATAGTCTTGGTTTTTGCATATTATGCGGCACTCATTGTACTTTGCGGAAGAGGGGATTTCTTTTTGCTTGGCGACAATGGCTTTTATGTTTCGAAAAAAAATTTCATACTGCACCATGCCTTGATGATTGTTCCGTTTTTTTGCGGAATATTTTTCCTTGCAAGTGCGTTTAGAAAATCAAATGTTGTAAAAAAAAGCGAATATCTTCATGTAGGAGCATGTTCTGCCGTCATCGGATGCTGCATTTTGCTTCGCATAGTCATTCCTTATGGAATAGGGGTGAATGTCGTGATGATGCTCGCATATCTTCTTACTTTCATCAACATCCAGAAGTCAAGGATTTCCATTGATTCGCTTACCGGAATCTCAAACAGGAGCATTCTTTGCAGGAAGATTGAAAAATCTATCGAAAATGGAAATTTTTCAGAATACCTTTTCATGGTGGATGCAAACAGATTCAAGCAGCTGAATGACACTTTCGGCCACATAGAAGGTGACAATGCCCTTGTTCTTATTGCAGGCGTCCTTAAATCTTCACTGCCACGCCACATGCACGTTGCCCGTTATGGTGGTGATGAGTTTGCGATTCTGGGTGAACTTTCGGGTGATGATGACGCACAATCGATTTTGGACAGCATAAATTCCAATCTTGCCATAAAATGTCTTGAAAACGGCAAAGGATGGAATATAACTGTAAGCATTGGATTTTCAAGGCTTAATGATACGATAAAAACCGTTTCGGATTTTATTGCCGATGCAGACAGAAATCTTTATGCAATGAAAAAAACAAATGAACCTGTCGCATTGTCTTTTTAAGGGAGTTTTAATATATGGCTGCGGTATTGTATCTCATGCAGGATTTTGCAAGTCTTGCCGTTCTTGCGGTGATTTCCTTCGTGATGCTTTCTGAGAGAAATCTTGATTCAAAAAGACGCATTTTTGTATCATCATGCATATCTTATGGCTCTGCGCTTTGTCTTGACATTGCAGGAAGCCTCTGCATGGGAAGGTATACTTTCATATCTCTTGCATCTTTTAACGTCAATACCGTATGTCTTTGTGCCGGTGTGTTTTTCTGGTGCCTTTATGCCCTTTATTCGCTGGATTCAAGCCTTGCATACAAAAACACTTACAGAACCATCTTGATGTTTGTATATATTGTGGCCGCATTTTTCGGCACTTTTGTTTTTGGCCTCAAATTTGAAGATGGAGTTTACACAGAAGATCCAAATTACGTGATTGTTTTCTATACTTTGTATATTGTTCCGTTTTGCATTGGGGTAAAGGCATTTGTCCGTTCCAGAAAAAAGAAGCATTTTTCGTCCAGGCGTGAATACATGTTCATAGGAGTTTTTTCCTTCATGATAATCATTCCGATGATTTTGGACAAAATTTATTTTATAGGTGCAAATCAGTCTTCCGTTATAATGATAGCATCGCTTTTGATATTCCTGAACATGCAGCAGGAAAGAATTTCAATCGATTCTCTTACGGGAATTTCAAACAGGACTGTTCTCGTGAAAAAAATAGAGCAGGCTATAAATCAGAAAAATTACTCAAAGTATCTTTTTATGATAGACGTGAACAGTTTCAAGCTTCTTAATGATACATACGGTCATGTGGAAGGCGACAATGCACTTGTTCTTATTGCGAATGTCCTCAAGAATATAGTTTCCAGGGATATGGTTGTAGCCCGTTACGGAGGAGATGAATTTGCAGTCTTGGGCAGTCTTAAAAGCGATGAAGATGCGGAAAACCTTATAGAGTTTTTGAACGTGGAACTTGATTCAAGATGCAGGAGCAGCGGAAAGGACTGGATTGTTTCTGCAAGCTCAGGTTATGCACGCCTTGATGAGTCCATAAAGACTGTTCCGGATTTCATTAGCGCAGCAGATTCAAGCCTTTATGGCATGAAAAAGAAATTTCATTCTCGATGAGTGCGTCTTTGGAAACTGCAAGTTTCAGTGGTTTTCATGAAATTCTTTTCGGAAAAAGGTGATTTAAGATGAATTTAGTGAAAGTGGTAAAAAAAGCCTTTGGAAAGACAATTCCTGTAATGGCAGGATATCTTGTCATAGGAACAGGATACGGTGTCATTCTTGGCGTAAATTCGTTCAGTTTCATTACGTCTTTTTCGATGAGCCTTTTCATTTATGCAGGTTCAATGCAGTTTGTTGCAGTTCCCATGATGATGTCTGGTGCATCTTTTGTTTCTGTTTTGCTCACAACATTCATGGTAAACGCCCGTCATGTTTTTTACGGAATCTCCATGATTGAAAAATACAAGGGTGCAGGCTTAAAGAAGCTTTACATGATTTTTTCGCTTTCCGATGAGACTTATTCCCTTGTGTGTTCTTCCGATGCATCAAGCAAAGACTATCACTGGGAATCCTTTTTCATTTCGCTTTTAGACCAGCTTTACTGGGTGGCAGGCACAGTCATAGGCTATCTTGCAGGTTCTTTCGTTTCTTTTGATGCGTCAGGAGTAGATTTTGCCATGACTGCACTTTTCATAACGGTTTTCCTTGAGCAGTGGATGTCTTCCGATACACACATTCCTTCTGTTTCGGGGCTTTTGGCTTCCGTAATATGCCTTGTGGCGTTTGGAAAGGATGGTTTTCTGATACCAGCCATGTGCATGATAGTATTTTTCCTTTTGTTTTTCAGAAAAAGGCTTTCAAGAGCAAATTGAATTTCGTTTGGGGTCGAAATCTTTTAGAAGTTGCGCTTTCATCTTTTTTTATAGGAGTTTTTATGTCTGATTTAAAGATATTTACATATATTGCCATAATTTCTGCCGTAACAATGTTTTTGCGATTCATACCATTCATTATCTGGAAAAAATCAAAAACACCGGAAGTGATACTTTATCTCGGAAAATATCTTCCGTATTCCATAATGGCGATGCTTGTTGTGTATTGCTTTAAGAATGTTTCAATAAAAGAGTTTTCTCATTCCTTTCCTGAACTAATAGCCGCTTTTTTAGTTGCATTTTCATACATCCTGAAGAGAAATACCCTTTTGAGCATATGTCTTGGAACTGCTTGCTGCATGATATTGCATCATGTTTTATAGGACATGTTTTTTGCACTGGTATAAAGTATTGTTTTGTTGTATATTTCTTTTTGGAAGCAGGTGCTGAATTTTTAGAGGCAATCTGAAACTTTATGGAGGGAAATGATGTCGTCGGAATGCGTAAACTATGGAATGATGAGTCTTACGTGTACAATTGTTTTTCTTGTGATAATCATATCTCTTTTTGGCGAAAAAAATTCCTCTGAAAAAATAAAGGCATTTTTGTATTCCTGCATTACAAGTTTTTTCGCAACATCTTTTGATGCCGCCGGCACTTTAATCATTGGTTTTCATCCGGATTTGGCAATTGAATGTTTCAGAATTGTGAATTCCTTTTTTTGCCTCTCGATATATTTTTGGTGTGAATATGCGCTTTATTCGCTTGATTCAAGACTTGGAACCTTAACAAGATACCGAATCCTGATTTTCACATTTTATGCCGTATTTTTTGCCATCTATCTTTTTGGAGATGTTTTTTACGCTGATGAGGCAGGCCTTCATGGAACGATTTATTCAAGGATATTTTATTACCTTGTTCATTTCATACCTTTTTTGATAGGCGTAAAGGCTTTTGTCAGGGCTGGGAAGAAAAAGCATTATAACAGCCGTAGGGAATATCTTTACATCGGTTTTTTTACGATAATACTTTTGATTCCGGTTTTGCTTTATACGCTTTCCATAGAGTTTTACTGCCAGACTGCGGTTGGAGCTTTTGCCTTTTTCCTTATTTTCAACAGCATCCAGAAATCAAGAATTTCACTTGATCCGCTTACGGGAATTTCAAACAGGCTTGTTCTTTGCAGGAGAATTGAAAAGGTGATATCTTGCCGTGATTTTTCGGAGTATCTTTTCATGATAGATGCAAACAGCTTTAAGGCCCTTAATGATACGTATGGCCATGTTGAGGGAGACAATGCAATCATGCTGATATCGGACGTGCTGAAAAAATCTGTCCCGAAGAGCATGCTTGTATCCCGTTATGGCGGTGACGAATTTGCGCTTTTGGGAAGCCTTTCTTCTGAATCCGAGGCTGAAAAAATCATAAAGAAAGTGACTGAAAATCTTGCATCAAGATGCAATTCAAATGGTAAAGCGTGGACCATAACTGTAAGCATTGGATATGCAAGACTTGAGTCGTCTGTGGAAACTGTTCCTGATTTCATAGCACTTGCAGATGAAAAACTGTATGATGAGAAACGAAAATATCATCGTTGAATTTTTGGAGATGCCCATATTTTTTAAGCTTATTTCCATGAGTTTCATGATGTAAGGTTTGGAAAATGTTTTGGCAGTGGCAGGGGATGTTTGCATGATGGTTTTGGGAGTTTTATTTGGAGGAAATTTATGAGCGCTGATTTGTTTTTCTATATTCTTCAGAATTTGCTGTGCGCCTTGATTCTTTTGGTTGTGGTGGTGACTATTTTTCTGGAATACAACATAGATTCAAAAACAAAATCTTTTGCCTTTTCATGCATAATGTTTGCGGGAAGCATGTTTTGCAATTCCTTTGGTCACTTGATTGTCCATAATCATCCGGAAATCTCAAGGTTCATTTTTGACGTGAATACTTTTTTCCTTTGCATGGCAGTATATTTTTGGTGCATATATGCATTCTATTCTTTAAATTCAAGGATGGCATACAGGTTTGAAGGCAGAATTTCTCTTTTTGCCTTTTACGTTGCAATTGCGTTGTTTTCAATAATCTCCGGAAGTTATTACGTAGATTCCAGGGGATTTCATGGCACTTCACTTTTCATAGACATATATTTTATTGCCCATTTTTTTCCGTTTTTCATAGGAATCAAGGCTTTTGTCAGGTCAATGAAAAGAAAGCATTACATCAACAGGCATGAATATTTTTTCATTGGGCTGTTTTCCATAATTCCGATATTGCCGAGCATACTTGAAAAAATGTATGGCATAGGAACTTTCAGGACGGCCGCAATAATTCTTACTTTTCTCCTGATTTATGCGAACATGATGAAAAACAGAATTTCTCTTGATTCACTTACAGGCATTTCAAACAGAACCGTTCTTTGCAAAAAAATCGGCAAGGCCATAGAAAACAGGGATTATTCAGAATATCTTTTCATGATTGACGCAAACAAGTTCAAGCAGCTGAATGATTCATACGGTCATGTGGCAGGAGACAATGTGCTTCGACTGATAGCCGACGTGCTTAAAACAACGGTTCCCGGAAACATGTATGTGTCCCGCTATGCAGGCGATGAATTTGCGCTTCTGGGGCCTCTTTCTTCCGATTCTGATGCCGAAGTGCTTAAGAAAAAAATAAGTGACAGGCTTTGTGAAAAATGCAATGAAAACATGCAGAGCTGGAATGTGTCTGTAAGCATTGGATTTTCTCGTCTTGATTCCGGCATACTTTCCATTCCTGATTTTATTGCATCCGCAGACAAAAAACTGTATGACGCAAAACATGAGCTTGATGCTTGATGTGTGATTGAAGAATGATGATGGATTTTTTGTGAAAAGGCATATTTTCTGAAATTATCCTTAAAAAAATCCTTAAAAATCAATTTCTGGCGATTCCGGCAAACATCTCTTTACCCTGTTAAATTTTCTCCTTTCCATTGTATAAAAGCTTAAAATTCAGTAAAATATTTCATTATGAAAGCTATTATTACAGTTGTTGGTGGTGACAAAGTTGGAATCATTGCAAAGATATCTGCATATCTTGCAGAACATTCAATCAATATTGCAGACATTACGCAGACAATTTTGAGCGGAAATTTTGTAATGATGATGATGGTTGATTTTGATAAATCAGACATCAGTATTGATGCCGCAAGAAATGAACTTACGGAAAAGGCTGGCGTTCTTGGCGTTGAAATAAATGTCATGAATGAAAAAGTTTTTTCTGCAATGCATAGAATTTAGATTGTCCGAATGTAAATTCAATTGATTTTTTTGGCTTCTGATTGTATACTATTCATATGTCGGATAGAAAAATTACAGTCCTTGATTTGTTAGATCTGGATTTACGTGGACATGACTCTCTGAATTGTCGTTGTGTCGCTGGAAGAGGCGGACTTTCAAGGGCTTTGACTGTGTCTGACATAAACAGACCTGGACTCGCTTTATCAGGATTTTATGAATCTTTTGGAAGCGAGCGTGTTCAGCTTTTTGGTCGCGGTGAGCTTGCATATTTGGAAAAGTTAGAAAACGAGGGCAAGTTTGATTTAATAAAGCGTTTCTTTGCATATGAAGTGCCGTGCGTGGTTTTTTGCTACGACATCATGCCTGATGAGATATTTCTTTCGCTGGCAGAAGCTTCTGCATGTCCTGTTTTAATATCTACTCTTGATGCGACAGAGTTTTCTCAGAGGCTTTTTCGTGTCTTTTCAAATCTGTTTGCTCCGAAAAAGACAATGCATGGTGTTTTCGTTGAAGTTTACGGTGTCGGCATTCTTCTTACGGGAGACAGTGGTGTTGGAAAAAGCGAGACTGCACTTGAGCTTGTAGAGCGTGGACATCGTCTTGTTTGTGATGATATTGTCGAGATTCGATGTGTTAATGGAAACACGATTCTTGGGCAGGGTCCAAACAAGCTTATAAGCCATCATATGGAAATACGAGGTCTTGGAATCATTAATATTTCACAGCTTTATGGTGTCGGAGCGATTCGTGAGCAAAAAGAAGTTCAGATTGTCGTCAAGCTTGAGAACTGGGATCAAAATAAGGTATACGATAGAATAGGTACTGAGGGAAAGACAACAGACTTGCTTGGTGTCAAGATACCTCTTATAGAAATCCCTGTAAGACCTGGACGAAATTTGCCGATTATTATAGAAGCAGCGGCCATGAATGAAAGACTTAAGACCATGGGATATTATTCTGCAAAGGAATTTAATCAGAATATCCTTCGCTGGATTGAGATGACGGATGCCCAAAGGGCATACTATAGCAATGAGGATGCTTATTAATTGGAGAATCCTTGATTTTTGGAAATTTTTTGTTTCTGAGATTATTTTTTAAGTTTTTATTTGCATTTGCGGTTGAAAAAGTTGAAATGAAAGTTTCCTGCTGATTTTGAAGATGTTTTTATGGAATTTCTATAAAATTTGATTCTTGAAATATTGTTGATATTTAAGTTTCTGGAGTAGAAGGAAGAATTTGTTATGGTAGAAAAATTATTGACTGTTAGGAACCGTGCGGGAATACATGCACGTCCTGCTGCTTTGGTAGCACAGACTGCAAATAAGTTTGCATCAGAAGTAATTATAATAAAAGATACGATTACCGTGAATGCAAAATCCATTATGGGTGTCATTACAATGGCTGCAGGATATAATGAGACTTTGACTTTACAGGTAACCGGAGCAGATGAAAAAGAAGCTGCCGATGCAATATATACTTTGTTTGAGTCGAAGTTTGAAGAGGAATAAATCATGAGAAATCTTACGGAACGTCAAAAAGAGGTTCTTGATTTTATTATTAAATTTACTGATTCAAATGGATTTCCTCCAACGGTCAGGGAGATAGGTGATAATTTTGGAATAAGCCTCAGGGCTGTTCAGGATCATATAACTGCATGTCAGAAGAAGGGATTCCTGTCATTTGCCCAAAAACGTTCTCGTTCGATTCGTGCCCTCAAGGATAGCAATCAGATTGATTTGCATCCATATATAGCAAAAGTGCCTGTAATTTCAAGATATGTTCCTGGAAAAAGTGCTGTTTGCAATGAAAATATCGATGCCTATCTCAACTTGACCGAGCCTATCGTAAAGAAAGACAAGATGTATTTTGCCATTACGGTTAAAGGTGCGGACATGAATGATGCCGGCATATTTGACGGTGACACTGTAATAGCTGAACTTTCAGAAAATGTTTCAGACGGACAGATTGTTGTCGCTGTCGTTGACAATTCTTTTACAATCAGAAAATTTTACAGGGAAGGTGACAGGATTCGTCTTCAGCCTGAAAATCCTGATTTCCAGCCGATATATACAAATGATACGATTATTGCCGGTGTGATGGTTAGCCTCATACGTTCTTATTGATTTAAATGGCAGAGACTGAAATATACCTTTTTACGGGTCCTGAGGTTGGAGAAAAAAACGAAGCCGTCGCAAACATACGTGAAGCTGCCAGAAAAAAAAATGGAGAGCTTGAAGAGTATAAGTATTATACTTCGGACGTCAGGATAATAGATGTGGTTTCCCAGCTTCAGACTGCAAGTCTTTTTTCACCTGCACTTTTCATAACACTTCGAAATGCAGAGTCCATCAAGCAGAAATCTGATGTTGATGCCCTTGTTTCATGGATAAAATCATCGTCGGAAAGTCCGAATACACTTGTCCTCATTTCAGAGGAAAATTCAATAGACAAGAAAATTGAAAATGCAATCCCGTCAAATCATAAGAAAATTTTCTGGGAAATGTTCGAGAATCGAAAGCCTCAGTGGGTTATGGATTTTTTCAAAAAAAATGGTTTTTCCGTTACAAAAGAAGCTGTCGATGACATTCTTGAGATGGTTGAAAACAACACGGACTGCCTCAAGACTGAATGTTCCAGATTTTTTTACTGTTTTGACCGTTCCCATAAAATAACGCCTGAAGATGTCGAAAAAATTCTTTCGCATAACAGGGAAGAGAATGCATTTACGCTTTTTGATTCCCTGCATGATGTTTCAAAAAGTCCTTCCGAGAGGCTTGAAGTTTCACTTGACATACTGCAAAAAATAAAATCCACCAAAGATTCTAATGGAATCGCATTGATTGCAGGCCTTACATATTGTTTTCGTCAGCTCAAGTCATGGCATGCAATTCATGCAGACGGTGCCCGTCCTACGGATACGGAACTTAAATCAAAAGGTTTTTCCGGCAAGAAAAATCAGGAAAAATATGACAAAGCTTCAAAAGTATGGAATGCGGGTGCATCTTCATCCATACTTGCGCTTCTTTCGCATACAGACATGTCAATAAGGGAAAGCGGTACCGGTCTTGAAGAGACATATCTTTACATGCTGATTTATTCAATCGTCATGAAAAATGGTCTTTTCCCATCTGAATATGTTGCAGATTTTTAGGAATTGAATGATGTGTGAGGCTCTAAAAATTGTAATTTCTAGAGCCTGATTTGTTTTAGCAGAGCTTGTCGAATCCGTCCAAAAGTTCAAGTGCCGTTTTTTCTATGGCATCTTTGTCTTTTTGCGTTTCGCCCTCAATGTTCATTGGCATTACCGGGTCATGAAGTGACATTCTGAGAAGAAGCCATCCTTTTGCATTTTCATCATGGAATGAAATTCTGACTCCTTCAAAGTTATCTGGAAGGTCAAATCCTCTTTCTGTGGCCCTCTTTTTAAACTCCTCAAGTACATTTTTACCATAGGATTTAAAATCATCAGCCTTTATCTTGAATCTTTTTTCAAGTTCAATGCCAGGTTTTGGAAGGTCTTTTATGAAGCTTTCTATTTTTCTGTTTTCCCTTGATGCACGTGCCAGTGCCACAATGAGTTTTACTGCAAGAAATGCGCCGTCATCGAGATAGTAATTGTCCTTGAGCGCACCGTGTCCTGAAGTTTCCATTGCGAGTGGTGAAGTAATTCCCTTTGAATTAAGCTCGATGCATTTGTTTATGACGTTTTTGTATCCCCTCATGTAGCGAAGATGTTTCAATCCAAGTTTTTTTTCAAGGAAGAATGTAAGTCTGTCGCTTGTTACGCTGTCTGTGATTATTGTGCTTCCAGGATACTCTTTTGAAAGAATTGCCGAGAAGAGCGCTATGATGGAATCCCTGTTTACTTCCTCTCCGTTTGAGAATACCGCACTCATTCTGTCTACATCAGTATCGAATATGAGTCCAAGGTCAGCCTTGTTTTGTACGGTTGCCTGCTGTATGGCTTTCATTGCATCCTTGTTCTCAGGGTTTGGTATGTGGTTTGGAAACATTCCGTCCGGCTCGAGAAATGCACTTCCTTCCGTATTGGCGCCAAGCGGATTCAAGATTTTGTCAACAAAAAATCCTGCGTCCCCGTTTCCTGCATCCACGACAATATGGAGTCCTTTAAGCGGCATGTCGCTTTCTTTGGCTCCAAGTTCTCTGCAAATCGTATTCTTTAAATGTGATGCATAGAGTGAAAGAAGGTCAAAACTGTTTTTGAAAGGAGAAGGATTTTCCTTTGCAGAAAGATTAATTGCACCTTTGAGCACTTCTTCTATGTCTTCATGCTCAAGGCCGCCGTCCCTCGTGAAAAACTTCATGCCATTTCTGTTGAATGGAAGATGGCTTGCTGTTATCATGATTGAACCGTCAAATTTTGTTTCGTCAAATACAATTGACATGAACATTGCAGGTGTTGTTGCAAGTGTGCAGTCTGTGCATTCTGCACCTATAGAGCTTATTCCGCATGCAGCTTCGTATGCAAGGTCTTTGCCTGTGACTCTTGCGTCTCTACCGATTCCTATCTTAAGCTCTTTGATGTCTTTTTTGCATTTTTTTGAAAGCCATGCTGCAAATGACTGGCCAATCAAATTGGCAGCTTCTTTCGTAAGGTTTACATGCTCGCCCTGGACACCTTCGAGTGCTATTCCACGGACATCACTTCCATTCTGTAGTTTCAATAAATCCATTTGTATCTCCAAAAAAAATTATCCTTCCTTTTGCCATTTTATACATTTTTTTAATTTTAGAAAAGTGCGATGTCGTGCATCTTTTTTTAAGTTATTTCTACAAAATGCAATTTTCAGATGTTTCACAATCAATGTTTCATAAAAAAGATTGTAAATTAAGGTGAATTCAATATTTCTTGCTTGATTTTGTGTTTGAAAAGCGGATTTGCATGAGATTTCTTTCCGTTGCAATATTGACCTTTCCTGTGTCATGACATATCAAAAATACTGCAATATAATTAATTTTGCGGTTGTTGACGGCATTTTTAAATCCCGTATGTTATTTTGAATGCCCTGTTTGAACATTGCGTGATGGGAAATTATTCCCAATTTTTAGGTTTGGATTTCGCTTAATCTGTAAATAGCTTGCTTGAACTGCCTGTCTTAGGGGTACTGTATGGATGGCAATATGTCTTTTGATGAATTTTCTCTGGAAAAAAAATATGATATGGTCATGAAGCTTCTTGAGCTTTCTGATGTTGGACTTTGGACTCTTGAATCGTTTGACGGCAAGGAAAAAAAGCTTTATGTAAATGACATGATGCGTCGTCTCTTGGGTGCAAGCCGTGATGCAACTCCTGAAGAGTGTTACAAGCTTTGGTTTAGCCATGTTCCAGATGAGAGTGTTTCCCTCGTGAACGGATGCATTTCCGATATTGTGAATTCTGGTCAGGCTGGAGTTTCCTATTCGTGGAATCATCCTGAGTGGGGCAGTATTTATGTGGGATTTGGAGGCGTTCTTGTTTGTTCTGATGAAAAAGGCATGAAAATATCTGGTTATTTCCACAATATGAAAGAAACCAATGAAAGTCTTAAAAAGAATGAAATTCTGAAATGGGAAAAAGACGGTTATGAGTTGATGTTTGGTTTCATTTCAGATTATGCGAAAGATTTGAGCTTAGTCATGAATGACGGTGGCATTGTTCGTTTGCTGAAAGATGCGTGTACGCATATTGGAGCTGACAGAATATACATGTTCAGGAAAAATGGCGACGTGTTTGCATGCGAGGCCCTCTGGTGCCAAAAATGCATGGACTCAAGTAATTATGAGAATCTTGTGCTTTCAAGAAACAATTCTGTTTTTGTTTCGGACATGTTCTGCAAGTCAAAAAGCATCATGTTGAATTCGCATGCGGAGATAATTGCCACTTTCCCTAAACTCTACGAAGCGCTGGAAGGTGTGGAGATAAAAAAACTGATAGCCGTTCCTTTTTATGAGGACAATCAGCTTGCAGGTTTCATAGGCATTGATAACCCTCCGAAGGAAAAGAATTATGATGCCGCAAAATATCTTTCCGTTCTTGGAACTTTTATTGAACTGTTTCTTAAAAAATCCAATTTTTAAAGGTTTCCATAAGTATTATTTTTTTTCCGAATCTAATTTTCGATAGCTTTCTTGAAAACATGTTTCTTCATTTGGCTTGCCTGTCAAAAAAATCCTTAAATTAAGCTTTATGTATGAGCATATTTCTCTTGCATAGAGATTTGGTGTGTTAAAAGGCGGCGTTTGGGCCGAAAGTCCGTATACGTTTTTGAATCCCATTCTTTTTGCAAGTTGTTCTGCACGGGCAAGATGGAAATTGCTTGTCACTATCGTTACCGGCATTTCAAGGGCTTCTTTCATGGTGATGTTTTTTTCATCGGCAATGATTTTCATGCTGTAATATAAGTTCTGTATCGTATCAAGAGCTTTGTCTTCCTGTATTATTCTTGATTCTTCTATTCCCAAAAGTGAAAGCTGCCTTGCAAGTTCTGGGGCTTCTGGATACGTTACGAATTTAAGGTTGCCTCCAGAAACTATAGCCTTGCTTTCTTTGTTTGCCTTAAGGTATTTTGCGGCTGATTCAAGTCTTTTTTGGGGCATTTTTGAAAGTGTGCCGTCATTTTTTATGCCGCCTCCAAGTATGATTACGTATTCCGTGAAAACTGTTCCGTCATTTATCCGAGGATTCAGTATGAAATACATGTTTGCTGATGAAATTACTGTGCCAAATGCAAGACATGATGCTATTGTAATTTTTTGCCATTTTTTGAAACTCTGTCCTTTTCGAAATTTTATGCCGCACCAGAAAAGAAATGCTGAAAGTAAAAGCCATGAGTAGCAAAAGCCTATGATTGTGGGATTTTCAAATTGCAGAAGTGCGAAATATAATGCTGAAATCGATCCTGAAATGTAAAAAATCCAGCAGAAGTTTTTCTTTTCCATGAATGAATCCTTGTTTTTATGATTTTGGAAGTTGTGTGATTTTTAATGCATGGAATCTGGAATGGATGTTTTTGTTTTGTACATCCTGTTCCAAATTCCAATGGATGGCTTTAAACATCGCATTTTCAAAGTTGCCTCTAAAAATTGCAATGTTTAAATGTTACCTTTATATCCTGAAAAGTAGGTCTTCGTATGTCGGGAAAGGAAGATATTCTTTTCCAAGAAGAGGTTCTATCTTGTCTGCAACCTTGCGTGTTTCTTCCATGAGAGGTATGATGCGGTCTGCATATGTGCGTGCAACTTTCATGTTGTCATTTTCATGTTTTACAGATGCATGGATTTCCTTTATTTCCTCAGTTTTTGCGTAAAGTTCGTTTGCAAGAGAGTCAAGTTCCCGGAGTATTTTAGGCTTTGAGTCAAATGGAGATAGTGGTATAATTTCCCTGACTTTTGAAATTGAATCTGCAAGCATGGTTTCGTATTTGTATGTGGCCGGAAGGATTTCCTGCTGAATCATTTCAATCATTGTCTTGACTTCAATGTTCGTCATCTTTGCGTATTTTTCAAGCTTGATTTCGTAATGACTTTCCATTTCTTCTTTTGTATATACGCCAAGTTCCGTAAAAAGCTTTACGTTTTTTTCATCAAGATAATGTGCAACTGCATCCGGTGTTGTCTTCAGATTTAAAAGGCCTCGTTTTTCTGCTTCTTCAACCCAGCTTTGTGCGTAACCGTCTCCGTTGAAAAGAATGTTCCAGTGTGCTGTGATTTCCCTTTTGATGAGAATGCTCAGTGATTTGTCAAAATCTGATGCACCTTCAAGTTCGTCTGCAAATTTCTTGAGTACGTCCGCAACAATTGAATTGAGTGTCGTATTTGGGCCTGAAATAGAAAGTGACGATCCTACTGAACGGAATTCAAATTTGTTTCCCGTAAATGCGAAAGGACTTGTTCTGTTTCTGTCAGTTGAGTCTTTTGGAATTGCAGGAATGACGTCGACACCAATTGTCATTTTCTGTTTTGATGAATCTGATATGGAAGTGCCGTCTTTTATTGACTTTAAGACTGAGTATATTTCATCCCCGAGGTACATTGATATGATTGCAGGTGGGGCTTCACATGCTCCAAGTCTGTGGTCGTTTCCGGCGGTTGCCACACAAATTCTCAAAAGATCCTGGTTTTCGTCCACGGCTTTGATGATTGCCGTCAGGAAAAGAAGAAACTGTGCGTTTTTGCTTGGCGTGTCACCAGGTTCAAGAAGATTTTCTCCAAGATTTGTCGATATGCTCCAGTTGTTGTGCTTTCCGCTTCCATTTACGCCCTTGTAAGGCTTTTCGTGCAGAAGGCATACAAGTCCATGTTTTCGGGCTGTACGCTTCATGAGTTCCATTGTAAGCTGGTTTTGGTCTGCACTTAGGTTTGTCGTCGTGAATATCGGTGCCATTTCATGTTGTGCAGGGGCCGCTTCATTGTGTTCCGTTTTCGAATAGATTCCGTATTTCCAAAGTACTTCGTTCAGTTCTTCCATGTATTTTGCAATGCGTGGCTTGAGGGCCGCAAAGTACTGGTCGTCCATTTCCTGGCCTTTTGCAGGTTTTGCTCCAAAAAGAGTGCGTCCTGTCATCTGGAGGTCTCGGCGTTCAAAAAAGAGTTTTTCGTCTACAAGAAAATATTCCTGTTCAGCGCCTACCGTCGTATCAACGTGTTTTGCCTCATTGTTTCCGAAGAGCTTTAAGATTCTCAGAGTCTGCTCGTTTATGGCTTCCATTGAGCGAAGAAGAGGTGCTTTTTTGTCCAGGGCTTCACCATTATAAGAACAAAATGCCGTCGGGATGCAGAGAGTGTGGTCCTTTACAAAAGGATAAGAAGATGGATCCCAGACTGTGTATCCTCGAGCCTCAAATGTGGCGCGTCTTCCTCCTGAAGGAAAACTTGATGCGTCAGGTTCGCCTTTTACGAGTTCCTTTCCGCTGAAAGTCATGATTACAGAACCGTCATTCTGTGGCGTGATGAAGCTGTCGTGTTTTTCCGCTGTAACGCCTGTAAGTGGCTGGAACCAGTGTGCAAAGTGTGTTGCGCCTTTTTCAATGGCCCATTCTTTCATTGCATGTGCCACAACATTTGCAATTTCCAAATTAAGCGGCTCACCATTGTCAAAAGTCTTTTTGAGTGCCTTGAAAGTCTCTTTTGGCAACCTTTCCTTCATTGTCTGCTGGTTGAATACCATGCTTCCAAATAATTCCGGTACGTTCTGCATATTCGCTACCTTAATAAAGCTTTTAAGAGTTCCTGAAAATGTTTTAGGAACATCCTTTGAAACACGGAACTGGGGTTTTGTTTGAAATCAAGTTTCCCAGTTTCTCGCATTCCTTAAATTACAGTTTAAAAAATAGTTTTCATAACTGCATTTTGTGGATCATGTGCACACATATTAACAAAAAAGATGTTATTTTTCAATTATTTGGGAAGTTCAATTTCGAGTTTAATTGCGATTAGAATTTTTCGCCCCAAAAGCATTCCGATGCATATCTTCCTGCAAATTTGCAATCGAGACCCACACAATCGTGTTAAAACAAAAACTCGACTTTCAGCTTAGGAATATGTTGTTTATAAATGGAAATTGGCTTTAAAATCATTCAATTGTCCATGTCATCTATTGACTAAAATCGCTAAAATTGTCATAATGTAAATCCCTGCGAAACATTCGTTGGTGAGGATGGTGAATTAACAATGGCAACAATCATCGTAGATGAGAACGAGAACGTTGAAAAAGCAATCAAACGTTTCAAGAGAATGGTTGAAAAGGAAGGTATTATCCGTGAATACAAGAAGCGTGAGTACTATGAAAAGCCTTCAACAATCCTCAACCGCAAGAACAAGTCTTTACAGCGCAAGTTGATGAAGAAAAACAGCAAACCACATGATGCAAGAACAACTTACTAATCAGGTGGTGAAAAGACCCTCAGGATTTATCTTGGGGGTTTATTTTTTTACCATATCTTTTTTTTCCCTCATATTATATTCCTGTGCGACATTTTCTGATGTTCCTCAAAACGAAAACGTAATACAGTGCGAAAAATACGTTGCATACAGGCTGAATCTCTCAAATCCAGAAATTACAGTGGAATCATATCCTGAAGATGTGGAAAAAGACAGTCCGTATGATGCGTGGAACATAAAATCATTTTCAAAAGAAAAAAAATGCTTTCTTGCGTTGAATGCAACTCCATTCTGCGTTCCAAAAAGAAAAACCGTCGGAATTCATAAAGTTGCGGGCAAAGTGATTTCTTCACCCGTAAACCGATACGCAGCCCTTTTGATTCGTAAAACTCGCACCGCTCTTGAAGTAAAGCTTGTTCCGAATCAAGTTGAAGATGAAATTGAAGAATATGATTATGCTTTCGGCGGATTTTTCATGGTTTTGGAAGATGGAAAGAAAAAGTCTTTTGATGTGGAATCTTTTGACACAAGGACTGCCGTGGGATATTCTTCGATGGAAAATTGTCTTTATTTTTTGTTTGGAAAGGATATTTCCTATCAAGATTCTGCCGATATATTCCTGAAACTTGGATGTCGTGACGCAATGCAGTTTGACGGTGGGTCTTCATCACAATTTTGCATTGACGGCAATTGCTCCAAATTGAATTTTTTTACAAGAAAACCGGGTAACATGCTTGGTTTTTCAAGTGCGGGGAAATGAAATGGATGATGAAGAGTATTACAGCAAGATGAGGAACCAGTATGAGCATCACATAAAATCTTCTGGAAAAAAGAAAATTCAGAATTTCACGCAGACATGTGCGTTCCATGGAAGTGAAGATGCCTTTATGCTTGATGAGCATGAAAAAGATATGCTTTCAGAATGCATGGAATCTGAAAATGACTGATGCAAAACAGATTCTCCAGGCTCGGGAAATTTTGGGGAATCTGTCCGATGCTAGATGGAAAGCCTTGATTTTTTCATCTTTTTTTCTATTACGGCAAGTGAAATTATGGCAAAAACTGCCGTAAGCGCCCATGAAATCGGGTAGAGATACATGAGACCTTCAAACGTCGGGTTTATGGCATAGAATGTGTATATCCATATTATGCGGAATGCGCATGAGCCAAAAAGCACGATAAGTGCCGGCAGAATTGAATATCCAAGCCCCCTCATGTATGCGCACATTATTTCGTATGATGATGGCAAAAATCCGAATGATTCTATGCATACTATGCGTTTTGCCGCAAAAAGAAATGCGTCCGGGTCTTTTGTGTAGAATCCGATGAATAAACTCCTGAAAATTACAAAACTTTCGCATGCCGCGATTGAAGCCGCGAATGAACATGCTGTTGAAATAAGGAAAACTTTTCTGCATCTTGAAAGGTTTCCGGCTCCAAAATTCTGGCTTGTGAATGTGACGCATGCCTGGTTGAATCCGTTTATGATGAAATATGTATAAAATTCATAGTTAAGGGCTGCCGCTGACCCTGCCATTGCATCTTTTCCGTATGAATTCAATGCTCCCTGTATGCATATGTTTGAAAGTGAAAAGAAAAATCCCTGTAATCCTGCTGGAAGTCCAATTTTTATGACTTTAAGAAGATGGGATTTCCTGATGCACAGTTTTTTCACCTCTATGCGGAATTCCTCAGGTTCGTGGCGCATGAAATGGAATGTATATACTGCCGTTATGAAATTTGCAATGAGTGTTGCAAGTGCAACCCCTGCGACATCCATGTTGAGTTTTATGACGAAAAGCAAATTGAGGATTACGTTTGCAATTCCTGATATGATAAGTGCGTACAGAGGTCTTTTTGTGTCTCCATGACTTCTAAGTACTGCCGCTCCAAAGTTTCCAAACATGAAAAACGGCATTCCAATAAAGAAAATCTTAAGGTAAAGTGATGCAAGTGGCATTACATCAGAAGGCGTGTGCACAAGCTCAAGAAGTTTTCCAGAAGTTGCTATTCCTATGAAAATGAGCGAAAATCCGACAATCAGTGAAAGTGCCATGACTGTATGTACTGCATCTTTTATGTCGTTCTTGTGTCCTTTTCCGATGAGCGTGCTTATGAGTACGTTGGCACCTAGTGAAAGGCCTATGAAGATGTTTATGATGAGGTTGATTATTGGAGTGTTGCTTCCAACCGCCGCAAGTGACAAGTTTCCCGAAAATCTGCCGACTACTGCGACATCTGCTGAATTGAAAAGCTGCTGAAGCATGCTGCTTGCTGCAATCGGAAGTGAGAATACTATTATTTTCTTTAAAAGAGGACCTGAAAGCATGTCCATGTTACTAGATTTGGAATTCATGGCGTTATTGTAGAACTATTAAGGTAAAAGTGCTATAGTTTTTATTATGAAATTTGAATTAAAACATTTTGTCGTGAAGAATTTCTGGAAAACACTTTTCACGACATTTTTTGCGATTGTGTTCATGGGCGTTGCTCTTTCTTTTCTCATACAGGTTGGCTGGGGAAGCGATCCATATACATTCATGAATCTGAACATTTCATCATGTCTTGGATGGACGCTTGGAAACTGGCAGTTTTTGTGCAACGCAGTCCTTCTTCTTAATCTCGTGTTCTTTGCATGGGAACTTGTGGGATTCGGAACGATATTCAACATGGTACTGATTGGCTATACGGCTGACTTTTCCAACTGGATATGGAAAAAGACGGGAGTTGAAGCATTCATCCAGTCTGGGGATTTTCTTACGCATCTTTTTGTGTTCATTCCTGCAATTCTTCTTTTTGTGTTTTTTGCCGCAGTCTACATGAATCAGAATATGGGACTTTCACCTTATGACGGACCTCCGAAAATCATTGCACCGCACATAAAAAAGCTTCCATTTGCCATTACGAGAATCATTTATGATCTTTTGTTCGTTCTCATAGGATTCATTGCAAGTTTTTTCTGTGAGGATGGAATGCAGGGTTCTGCTGTAGGTTCGATTGTTACGGCACTTCTTCTTGGGCCTGCAATATCAGCGGTTGGCGCATTTTTAAAGCGAAAGGAATGAGTTCTTTGAAAAAATGCATTGAGTGAATTGCGTGTAACTTTTTTAACTTGAATTTTGTTTACAATGTAATTATAATTATAGCAAATTTTATTTTTTTTTATGGAGAAAACAATGAAAAGACTTGCATTTATTGCTATTGCAGTATCAGCTTTGGTTCTTGCATCTTGTGCTACAACAGAGACAAAAGGTTCTGGTGTTAAGGGAAAGGCAGCTAAAGTTCAGGTTCAGAAATCAGTTTTGATTGACTATCAGGGTTCAGTTCTCGGAAAGGAAATTCCAGCTTGGGTAGAAAGCCTCATCGAAGGTCAGTATTCACAGGAATCTCTCAAGAAGGTTATGCCAAATGTTGAAGGAAAGAAAGTATTCGTTGCAATCGGCCGCGGTGACAATCTTGACTTTGTAAAGCAGTGGACAGACCTCGTTGATATCGAAGTTGAAGTTGGCGACACAATGCAGCGTGTTGTTGGAAAATCAGTTGAGGCTCACATGAAGGGTGCTCAGAAGGCTGAGGGAACAGATGCTTCTACAAGTGAAGTTGAGAAGTCTATTGAAATGGCAAAGAAGGCTGTTTCTGCTGTAGAACTTAACGGTCTTGAGAAAATTGCAAGCTACTGGGTACTTGTTCAGAGAACAAACAAAGACGGTCAGACAAACGAATTCTATGAGTACTACTCAGTTTGGGGAATGGACGAGAAGATTTACCAGGCACAGCTTAACGAAGCTTTGAAGGGAATCTCTGACAATACTTCAGCTGGTGGAGCTCTCAAGGATGCTCTCGTAAAGGACCTCATGGGTGTATGTCTCCCATCTTCAAACGACAAGTCTCTTGTTGATGATGCAGAAGCTACAGCATCATTTGGTGACAACTAATAGAAAGGCAGACAAATGAAGAATATTGTAAAAATTTTGTCTGCTGCAGCAGTTTCTTTTGTTTTGTTTTCATGTGGTTCTACAAAACCAGCCGTTTCAAGAGTTGATTCTAATACTGTAGTTGACCTTGACGGTTTTTGGAACGAAACAGACGTGAAGATTGTTTGCGATACACTTATCAATGAGTGCATTTCATCACCTCGCGTTGCAAAGTTTGAAGCTGACAACGGAAGGCTTCCTGTTGCAATTGTTGGAAAAATCCGCAATCAGAGCAGCGAGCACATCGATACTTCAATCGTTGAAAAAAAGTTCCAGACAGCAATCATCAATTCTGGCGTAATGGAATTTGTTTCAGACAAGGTTGAGCGTATGGATCTTCGCGAAGAGAAAGCTGACCAGGCTGAGCATGCAACTATGGATACAGCCAAGGAAATGGACAATGAGACTGGTGCAGACTACATGCTTATGGGTTCTGTAAAGACTATTGTTCAGTCGGCTGGAAATGAAACTGTAAGAACTTACTATGTATATGCTGAACTTCATGACATCAAGACAAACAAAATCATCTGGATGTCTGAGAATGACAGCATAAAGAAAGTAATCAAGCAGGCAAAGCATAAGCTTTAATTTTATGTCACTTTGTGCAGTTTGTTCTGTGCAAAGTGATTTTTCATTTGGGGTTTGCATTAAATCCTAAAAACGGCAAAGACAAGGTTTTGAACAGAGCGTGCCTTTGCTCGATGTATTGTCCCTGAAGAAAACTACAGTCCCTAAAATCAAGAAAAGAGGTTTTGGTGTGTTTTTTGAGGCATCTTATGGAAATCATTCTTCTTAAAAAGAATTTTTTCAGATAATTTTAGAAAGGCTTGAGAGTTTATGGAATCGTGAAAATTCCAAAAACTGTACGGCGTTTTGGGGTGTGCCGGAGTTTGTTTTGGAACGGTTCCAAAAGTGTTTTAGGCATATCCTTTATAAGTATACTAAAAGAGAGACAAATGAAAGTAAAAAGGTTTATTCCCATATTAGTGACAGGCATCATATTTGCATCATGTGCATCAACAAAAGTTGATTATAATGTCCTGAATCAAAGTTTTAAGAATGGCGACTATGAAATTTGCGAAAAGGCAATTGAAAAACAGATAGATAAGAAAAATCCTGAAATCAATCTTCAGTTTGACATGGCAATGCTTCAGCATTATTCTGGAAATTATGAAAATTCCAGCAAGACATTCAATTATGCCAATGCAAGAATGGATGAAGCATATACAAAAAGCGTTACGAGAGCTGTGGGAGCTGCCGCACTTAATGAAAATGCATCCGAGTATTCTGGAAATCTTTATGAATATATTCTCGTAAATGCATTTAATTCCCTGAATTACCATAATATGGGCAATCTAGATGAAGCTCTTGTTGAAATAAGGAAGATTGAGATAAAGCAGAAGGAATACATTTCAAAGTATGGCGAACTTGTTTTGGAAGATGCAGAAAATGAGGATGATGACGAAGATGTTTCAAAATCTGCAAAGACAATGAATGTGGACATGAATTCCGTTTACAAGCATACTCCTAGAAAACCTACGGAAAATGATTTGTACAAGGATTCTGCATTTGCCCATTATCTTGCAACCCTTCTTTATCTTAAGGATGAAAGTGGAAGTCCAGATCTTCATGCAAGGGAATATGAAGCCCTCAACAGGGGTGTGGAATGTGCATCGCTCAAAGATGACCTTTCAATTCCCCGTGGAATGGGCAGACTTGATTTCATAGCCTTGACGGGTCAGATTGTATCAAGAAAGGAAGGCGTCATCTATATTCCTGATTTTGAGGCCGGCTCTCCATACATATATGTGACTATTGGAAATGTCACGATTCCTGCTTTCCGATTGAAGTATGTGTATCCGTATGTAGAGATGGATGCGTCCGAGAACATCATCAGGGGACCTGAAACCATAAATGCCGTTAAAATCACTCTTGCTGACGGAAGGGAGACAAATTTGAGCCTTGTCGAATGGCTTGATGAGGCATGCAAAAAAGATGTTGCACTTAGGGCTCGCCGTGATTTCAAGAGAAGCATTGCTAGAAGTACGACAAAGAAAGCCGCTGCTGTTGCTCTTGCCGCCGTTTCAATAGGCCGAACGTCGGGTGTGCTTCGCGGTGTTGCAGAAATTGCAGCTTCCGAGGCTCTTGACGCTGTTGATGCTGCTGAGACTGCTGATGTAAGGCAGGCAAAATATCTTCCAAGCGTAGTTTCAGGCGGTGGATTTACTCTTGAGCCTAGTATATATTCCGGAAAGATAGAATTTTTCAATACAAAAAACGAGCTTGTTTCTACAAAGACCTTTGAAAATGTTCGTGTAGATGCAGGCAAACCAACAATTGTGGAGACTGTATGCGTAAAATAACATCAATATTTTGTTCCGTATGTGTGGCATCTGTTTTGTTTTCTTGTGCCACGACAAATGTTCCTTCTGGTTCTTCTGATAAAGCTTCCAGGGAATCTAAAAACAAGAATGCTCCTTCGTGGATAGCAGAACCTTATGGAAGTTATGACGGAAAACTCTTTTTCGTGTCTGTGGGAGAAGGGAATTCTAAGACTGATGCAGAAGTTCATGCGGTTGAAGGCATTGCTTCTGTTTTTGAGCAGTCTGTAGATTCAAAGACAACGTCTTCTAAGAGAATGAGTCAGGCAGAAGAAAAAGGCGTTATTTCCTATACGACAGAAAATTCTCTTGGCCAGGACATAATGAGGCGCGTAAAAGTTGATGCCCTTGTCGGAATTGAGATAAATGAGTATTTCCAGGAATCAGGCAGCAAATTTTATGCACTTGCTGTTCTTGACAAGACAAAGACAAGCAACCTTTATGCCCAGATGATTGAAAAGAACAACGAGGCCATAGAAAAATACCTTAATGCAAGCAGAGGAATTTATACGCTTGAATCTTATTCAAATGCCGACTTTGCATATGACATTTCCATTTTGAATGAAAAGCTTTTAAAGCGTCTTTCCGTGATTGATTTTGACCGTTCCGTTGAAATGGAGAAAAAGTGCGTTAAATCTCCTGACATAAACAAAGTGCGTGTTGGAATTGCAGGACAGATTCCTATTTATGTAGAATTTGAAGGCGATTCGGACGGAAAGATTGCGTCATCTTACGGTGCAATGGTTTCATCTCTTGGATTTAGGACATCTTCCCAGAAAAGCGAAAGATATGCAATTAACGGCAAGTTCAGCTACACTACAAAAGAAACGAAGGATAAATCTTCATTCCAGTGCAATTATACCGTTCAGCTTTCTTTGAGCGATACAGGCCTTGTTCAAAAGATGTATGAAACAACATATTCTGGAAGGGCTTCAAGTGTTTCTGTTGATGATGCAGTGATTCGTGCATATAAGGGGATTGGACAGAAAGCATCTGGAGACGGAAAAAAAGAATTTGTTGAATTTTTGCAGGGACTTGCAAGTTTTTAAAAATATTCCTATTGACACTTTTTCTATTTGCTGATAGTATGTGAGCATATTCAGAAATGAGTATGTGCTCCTTTAGCTCAGTCGGTAGAGCAACGGACTGTTAATCCGTGTGTCACTGG
>JAZQMW010000066.1:0-34643 GCA_045627025.1 Treponema sp.
CTGAAAAGCAGTCCGTTCACGATGTCTGCAAAAACGTCGTTGTACGATTCAAGTGTTTTTTCAGAAATATCTTTTTCTGCCATAAAACCTCCTGTATTATTGTTATCGAAAAAAAATTAAAAACGTCACGTTTAAGGGGTGCTTTTTGAAAAAAAGATGAAAAAATTGCGGATTGTCATCAGGAATGCATTTTTTAGAACCTTGATGCTGGTTGATGTATGAAAAGTTGACCGGGATTCTGTTTCCTGACTGACAAAAAAAACGCTGACCGTGTACTGGATTGCAAACTGCCGAATAGGGCTGGAAAAACATTTTGTCACAAACTGATGCTTGATTTGGATGCTGTGAATCGGAATGCAAACTGTCGCAGGGGGCAAACTGAGGCACCAAATGCAAACTGTCGCAGGGGCGCCCCAAAAGCATACCGATGTTTAGCTTGTCGCAAATTTGCAATTGATACCTTTCCAATTGCAAATCCACGTCTCAAAACCATGCTAATGTATACCTTTCCGCAAATTTGCACTCAAGACCTTTCCAATTGCGAAACCGCCACCCCCCAACGCATGCCAATGCATACTCTTCCGACAAATCTGCAATCAAACCCTATCCTGTCGCAAATTCCCCAAAAAAACATGCCGATGTCTAGCTTGTCGCAAATTTGCACTCAAGACCTTTCCAATTGCAAATCCACGCCCCCCAACGCATTCCAATGCATACTCTTCCGCAAATTTGCACTCAAACCCAATCCAATCGCAAACCCGCCCCAACCCCATCCAATTGCAAATTCACCTTAAAGGCATTTTTGCCAAAAACGTTCAAGAGAAGGTTACAGAAGCTTTCTTCCCATGAAAAAAAGGCTTGCTTTTCCCTGGAAATCATTTTGCTCCTGGGTATGGTTTGGCCTGTAGTACAAGTTCAGTCCGACTGAATAAGAAAAAAGTGCACCTGTATTGATTGTCTGATCCAAAAGGAATTTCAGATAGTATGCATCAGAAAGTTTAAGGTTTTCAAAATCATCCATAAAATCCTTTATGTTTACGAGGTCAAAGTAGCATCTGTCACTGTATCTTGCTCTTTGGTATCCTGCACTTAATGCAAATCTGTTGAAGTGATTGCACATCCAGCCGACTCCTTTTTGTATTTCACATCCGAAAATAACTGCTTCTGCCTGCATGATGTAGAATTCATCATATGAAGAGCCAAGTTCTCCGTAAAATGATACAGGCAGGTTGTATGTGAAACCGCGTGCACAGTCAATCGGAATGAGACATGGCAAGTCTATTCTGAGTGTCGGGTATAGTTTTTGGAGAAATTCATAATCAAGGTCTTTGAATTTTGCCTGAGTCTTGAATATGCTGTTCGGTTTTTCTTCTTCGCATTGTCTAAGTTCTATGTTTTTGTAAGAAATGCCTGCTTCTATTCCAAAAGATTCATAAAGTCCGTTTCCTGTTTTGTGAATGTTTGAAACTGTAACCGATGCAATGTTCTTGTCGTATAAATACTTGTTTTTGTCTTCAAGAAGCTTGTTTTCGCTTTCTGTTTTATCTTTGTCGTCTTCATAAGTTTTTCCGTAAATCAAAATGTTTTTGTCAGAGAAAGCAAGGCTTCCGTAATGCCTGAAATTGATTTGATAGTCAAGCGTGAAATTGTTCGTGCATTGCCTGAATCCCTCTGAATCAAATATCACCGTTGAGCTGTTTTGGAAATTGTATTTTGGTGTTGGAGATGCATCATTAAAAATCAGCGTAAACGCACCTCTTTCGTCAATCGGATTATATCCTCCTGAAACATATATTCCCGCAGATTCCCAGGGAACTGTCGTAAACCATGTGAGTCCGAAATAATTTGCGACTGATGATGTCTGCCTGATGCCGTCCAGGTTGTCTTCCGAGTAGTCAAGCTTTATTGTGTATTCTTCAGATATGCAGAATGGAAATATGGAGCCTTTTTTCCAGTAAATCCTTCTGTATGGCCTTGAATTCTCAATCAGTTTTGAAAAATCTTCTGTTCCTTCATTTTCTTCCGTATTGCCATTTGGTATTTCTGATTCTTCATTTTCATTTTCTGCCATCAATTTTTCTTCTGAATTTGATTCGCAATTTTCTTCTGAATTTGAATGTGAAATGGATTTTCGTTCGAGCGAGAGTAATTTTTCATGGTCATATAAATCTGATATGAAAATGATTTTGTCTTCTGAAAGGATTGGGTTTAAAACACCTCCAGAGATGTCTTCATCCATGAGTTCAAGGGTCTTTTTTCCGCCAGCTTCAATTGTAAGTATTCCGTATCGTGGAAATGAATCTTTTGTGCAATATGAGAAACTGAGCGAAAGTTTTCCGTCTTCTTCCATGCATGAAAGTGATTTGTATCTTGCATTTTCCGGGAGTTGATGATTTTCTTTGATTGAAAGATTTGTTCCGTCAAAATCATATTCCGTTATGGATGGAGATAGACCGTCGTACGAAAGTGAAAATATTCTTCCGTCTGATGTTGATGTTAAGTCGAGTTCAAGATGTCCGTATCCGAAAGTTTTTGAAGAAATTTCTTCTGCTGACTTTATTCTTGATTTTCTGTCGAGGAAAAGCCTGTATGATTTTATCGTGATGTATTCGGATGATGTTTTTACGGCAAGAAGATAGTAGTCATCATCTTTTTTTACGATGCACGGATCCCTTAATCCGGTTTCGTCAAGATTGAACCATCTTTTGTCTTCGATGGAATATATGGAAACCATGTTTTTCATGTTTATGTGGTTTTTGTTTATGTATGACGCTGCGATGAATTTTCCATCTGGACTCATGCTGATTCTTGAAAGTCCTGTCTGGGAGAAAAGTTTTTTGGGTTTTGAAAATCCATTTTCCCCTTTCCTGCAATAATATGCGGATGCGCTTGATTTTGAAATGAATGCAAGTGCGTTTTTGCATGATGCAAGGTTTCCGTAAAGCTGGCCTTTTCTTTCATGAAACAATTTGACCCCGTCATGATTTAACGGCTCTTTGTCTATGTCAGGAATTTTTATCGTGTCGATGAAATCTTTCCATGCGTCAGTTATTTTGATTCCATATACTTTCTTGAATGATTTTCTGTAGGTTTTGGGCCATCCGTTTATTCCCCTGTACCAGAATTCCGCATATTTTTCCTTTCCGAATCTTTCTTTCAGGTATTCTGCAAATGGTCCTCCGAATGAATATCCCATGCCTGTAGGTTTTATGTCCCTGGCTCCAGTGGCGCTATATACAGTCGGAAATGCGTCCATGAGTTTTGCCTGCCTGACGGTGTGCATGTAGTATCCCTGGTTCAGCCTGCCTTCACCGTTTTTGCTTTCATATGAAACTGTCGCTCCTTCGTGTATCAGCTGCGGCATTGCTATTATTGAGCCTGGATTGCATATGTCTCCGAATAGTGCTCTTGCTCCGGACCAGAATGTACTTTTTATGTTGAATGAGACTGCGTGCGTAAGTTCGTGCGCAAATACGTTTATGAATGTTTCCTTGAAGTTTACGAAGTCTTCATCCATGCATGTGTCATAAAGGACTATGTGGTTGTAGGGAAGTATTGTGAAATGGGCGTTGAAGACATCCTGACCCGGTATGATTACTACTGGAAGAGTGAAAGTCAAGTCGTAGTTGAATTCTTTTGCAAGGTCTTCATATATTGATTCTGCTTTTTCATAAAGTTCGTTTGCCGAGCGAATGCATTCTTCCGGGTAGATTATGTCAAAATGTTTTGTCGACACGATTTTTATGTTCTTGGCCCCTGCCATGTATCCTGTGCGTGCAAAACACAATGCTGATGCAAGACTCATCATCATGATTGGCAATATTTTTTTCAAGTTCATGAATTGCTCCCTTTTTACAATATGCTTTTTAGAGGTGACCTTTACATTATTATATCAAAAAAGATAAAAATGTAAGCATCAAAAAGGTACAATTTGTTTTTTTACATCCTATTTGCATCTTGTTTACCCCTTTTTTAATCCTTAATTACTTTTTTTTGGAAAAAAATCATACTGGAAAGTTTTGTGCAAATGGTTTTGGGTCTTAAATGGAATGATAAAAATCGTGTTTTTTGCTGAGATGTAATTGGCGTTGTTTTTCTTCGAAGATTTTTTTCAATGCATGACGTGGCTGTTTTCTTTTATTGCAGCCAAAACTTTTGCATGTGCAATTGCATTTTCAAAATTACTTCTAAAAATTGATTGATATGGAAGGACCCCTGAAAATCTGCGTGGAATTTCAGAGGTCCCGTATATTTGATCGGATTCCAGCTTTGCTTGTAAAATCCGTTAGACAAAAAAAAGATACCCGAATGAGTATCTTTTCCTTTGAAAGGCGTCTCTCGGAATCGAACCGAGGCATAGTGGTTTTGCAGACCAGTCCCTTACCACTTGGGTAAGACGCCTTAACGATGTATGTAATATATCAGATATAAATTACTTTGTCTAGTGCTATGGTTAAAAAAATAAAAAAAACTGCCAAAAAAGTCAAATGCTTTCATGGCAGTTTATTTTGAGCAATAAGGGCAGCTCTAAAATATGGAATTTCAGTCTACGAACTGAGTCATTTCCTTGCTTCCCTTGAAATCACCCTTTATCTCTTTGTCTGTGTGTCCTACATGGCCGATTTCATAGGCAACCATGTCCTTGATGCCGTCCTTGTGGTATTTTTTTGCATTTTTATTGAAGAGTTTCAAGATTTCCGGAGCATCTTTCTTGCTTACTGCAAGAACAAAACCGATTCCCATGTTGAATGTGGAGAATACGTTTTTAGGATCTGCTCCCTTTTCTTCGAGAATTCCGAAAATTTCAGGAATTTCCCATGAGTTTTTCTTTATGATTGAGCAAAGCTGCTTTTTTCCTTCTTTTGCTTTCTGGTACATACGTGGAAGGTTTTCATAGAATCCGCCTCCAGTTACATGAACCATTCCGTGTACTGAACCCGGGAACTTTTTGAGCACTTCCATTACAGGCTTTACATAAATGCGTGTCGGAGTAAGCAGAACATCTCCGATTTTCTGTGATTTTCCGTCAACAGTAACTTTTTCGCTGAAATCCGTTACGAGTTTTCTTATGAGTGAATATCCGTTTGAGTGTGGACCTGTTGAAGAAAGTCCTATGAGGATGTCTCCTTCCTTTATCTTTTTGCCGTCTATGATGTTTGCCTTGTCTACGACTCCAACTCCGAATCCTGCAAGATCATATTTTCCTTCATCATAGAATCCAGGCATTTCGGCAGTTTCGCCGCCAAGAAGGGCACAACCTGTTTCTATGCATCCGTCTGTAACTCCTTTTACGAGTTCTCCCGCAACTTTTGAGTCAAGCTTTCCGCATGCAATGTAGTCGAGGAAAAATGATGTCTGTACGCCAGAGCAGAGAATGTCGTTTACGCTCATTGCAACACAGTCAATTCCAACCGTGTCGTATTTTTTAAGCTGGAAAGCGATGTCGAGCTTTGTTCCAACTCCGTCTGTTCCTGAAACCATTACAGGATTTTTCATGTTTTTTGGTACAGAAAACATTCCGTTGAATGCACCGAGTTCCGTAAGCTGACCAGGTATTCTTGCGCGTTCTGACTGAACTTTGTATTTGTCTACTGCCTTGTAGCCTTCATTTACGTCAACACCTGCTTTCTTATAGTCAAATTTCTCTGCCATGTCATTTCTCCTAAATATTTGGGTCTTTTTTTGTTACCCGATTTTGTGGCCGTAACATCAAACCTTTTTTGAAGTTATCCCTAAAAAAGTGCTGATTAATTGAGGTGAAATTAACCATCGCTTGCAATTTTAGGGTTCCCCTTAAGTTTGGGGTTTTGTTATAAATCGATTTTGCAGCCTGCTTCTGCATCACTTGTCATTTTTGCCCTGAATTCCTTAAGTTTTGCCTTGATTTCAGGATATTTTATTCCAAGGATTTCCAGTGCGAGATATGCCGCATTTTTTGCGTTTCCGATGCCGACTGTTGCGACAGGAATCTGTGGAGGCATCTGTACGATTGAGAGAAGCGAATCCATGCCGGCAAGCCCGTTAGATTTTCCGGGATTGATGCACTCAAGCGGTACTCCTATAACCGGTAAAACTGTTCTACTTGCAATTACTCCCGGAAGGGCTGCACTCAAGCCTGCTCCTGCAATAATTACATCACAATCTTCATCTTCTACCTGTTTGATTGTCTTTACGAGTAAGTCTCCTGCACGATGGGCAGATATTACGAAGGATGAATAATCTACGCCGAATTCCTTTAGAACGTCAGCGGTCTTCTTCATTGTGTCCAAATCAGACTTTGAACCTAAAAAGATGGCAATTTTCATGCCTTAAATTAACATATTATGGAATTGTTTTCAATATGAAAGAATCAAAAACTTTCATTTTCAAATTCTTTCTTGGAATTTTGTTTTTGAATTCTCACTTGGAAAGTTTTTTTGTTTTTTACGCTGATGAATTTTTAATTTTGATGGTGATTTTTATTGAAAAAAAATAGAAATTTATGTTAAACTGTATACCCGTGATAAACGATTCTATTTACATGATAGATACTTTATCAAGGAGAAAAAAATGCGTGTAATCATAGAAAAGGATTACGATGGCTGTGCAAAATGGACAGCAAACTACATTGCTTCTAGAATCAACGAGGCAAATCCTACAAAAGAAAAACCTTTTGTGCTTGGTCTTCCTACAGGATCATCACCGCTTGGAACTTACAGGGAACTTATCAATTTGAACAAGGCCGGAAAGGTTTCTTTCAAGAATGTTGTTACTTTCAACATGGATGAATATGTAGGCCTTACTGCAGATCATCCCCAGAGCTATCATTTTTTCATGTATTCAAACTTCTTCGACCACATTGACATTGACAAAAACAATATCCATATCCTTAACGGAATGGCAAAAGATTTGAAAAAAGAGTGTGAGGATTACGAAAAGGCAATAGAAGCTGCCGGAGGAATCGATCTTTTTCTTGGAGGAATCGGTGAAGACGGACACATTGCTTTCAACGAGCCTGGATCAAGCCTTGTTAGCCGCACACGCGTCAAGACTTTGACACAGGATACAATTCAGGTAAACTCACGTTTCTTTGAAAACGACATGTCTAAGGTTCCTGTCACGGCACTTACGGTTGGAGTCGGAACTGTTTGTTCTGCAAAAGAAGTCCTCATTCTTGCCACTGGAAGAAAGAAGGCTGTTGCAGTCAAGCACGGAATTGAGGAAGGCATAAGCCAGATGTGGACAATAAGCGCACTCCAGATGCATCAGCATGCAATCATCATTTGTGACGAGGATGCAACAGATGAACTCAAGTGTTCTACTTACAGGTATTTTAAGGATATCGAAAAAAACAACCTTTAACAATGTTTTATTTTAAGAAAGACTGCATGCACTTCGGCATGTGGTCTTTTTTTTTCAAAAATATGGAAAAAAAACAAAAAAAATGTTGACGATTCATGCAATTTTTTATTATCTTTACATAAGTAAAAATCAATGGATATCAGGCAATGTGTTGATTTGCTTTTGATTCCATAAAACATAACTTTCAAGGGAAATTGTGATGAATACTGAAGATGTTTCGAATGAAGAAACAGTGATTAACGAAGATCAGGTTCAGAATGAGGTAAATTCTTCTGAGAATAATGAAGAAAATGCTGAGCCTGCTGTAGAAAAGACAGAACTTGAGCTTGCAAAGGAAAGAATTGCGCAGCTTGAAAAAGAAAATGCAGACTTGAAGGAGCAGGTGCTTCGTCGTGCCGCAGATTTTGACAACTACAGAAAAAGGTCTATTCAGGAAAAACAGGATGCATTCGACTATGCGAATACAAATCTTTTGAAGGATTTGCTGGACAGCCTTGACAATTTTGACCGCACGATTGAAGCAAGCGCAACTGCAACCGATCCTAAATCGATTGCGGAAGGCGTTGCCATGATAAACAAGAATATGATTTCCATGCTTGAGAACAAGTACAGTCTTGTTTCTTATGGAATGGAAGGTGATGTTTTTGATCCAGACATTCATGAGGCCATAGGAAAGTCTGATGATGATGTAAAAGAACCTGTATTGAAGGCTGTATATCTCAAAGGATACAAGCTTAAAAATAGGGTTATTCGCCATGCAAAGGTCATGGTTTCAATGCCTAAGGGCAATTAACTTTGCATGAAGGTCAGGGTTGGCTGAAATTTAATTGTGTTTCGGTGCATGTATTGCATCGGATTTTTGTAAATATAATAATAGTGCAGTAACCGGAAGCAAAATGACAAGTCCGGACTGCTTGATAAGAGGTATAGAAAATGGGAAAAATTATTGGAATTGACTTGGGAACAACAAACTCATGTGTTTCAGTTATGGAAAATGGCGAGCCTGTAGTTATTCAGAATTCTGAAGGCGGACGTACAACACCGTCAATTGTAGGTTTTACTGCTAAAGGTGACAGAATCGTAGGTCTTCCTGCAAAAAACCAGATGGTTACAAATCCAAAGAATACAATTTATTCCATTAAGCGTTTTATCGGACAGCGTTACAGCGAACTTACTGGCGAAGCTAAGATGGTTCCTTATACTGTAAAGGATCATGGCGCAGACATTCGCGTTGAAGTTGAGGAAAATGGAACAAAGAAAGAGTATTCTCCACAGGAAATTTCTGCTTTCACTCTTCAGAAAATGAAAAAGACTGCTGAGGATTATCTTGGTGAGCCTGTTACGGAAGCAGTTATCACAGTTCCTGCATATTTCAATGATGCACAGCGTCAGGCTACAAAGGATGCCGGAAAAATCGCAGGTCTTGATGTAAAGCGCATAATCAACGAGCCTACAGCCGCATCTCTTGCATTCGGTTTCAACAAAGATTCTGATGACAGCAAGGTTATCGCAGTTTATGACCTTGGTGGCGGTACATTTGATATTTCAATTCTTGAACTTGGAGATGGCGTATTTGAAGTTAAGTCAACAAACGGAAATACACACCTTGGTGGAGATGACTGGGACCGAACAATCGTAAACTGGCTTATTGCAGAGTTTAAGAATGATACAGGTATTGACCTTTCAAACGACTCAATGGCTTTGCAGCGTCTCCGTGAGGCTGCTGAAAATGCAAAGATAAGCCTTTCAAACCAGACAAACGTAGACATCAATCTTCCTTTCATTACACCTGATGCAACTGATCCAAAACATCTTCAGAAGTCACTTACACGCGCTCAGTTCGAGCAGATGACGGAAAATCTTTTGGAAGCTACCCGTGAGCCATGTCTCAAGGCCATGAAGGATGCAGACGTTACTCCTGCCGACATAAATGAAGTTCTCCTTGTTGGTGGATCTTCTCGCATGCCTAAAGTTCGTGAAATCGTAAAGTCAATCTTCGGCAAGGAAGGATCTAAGGGCGTAAACCCAGATGAAGCTGTTGCAATCGGTGCAGCAATCCAGGGTGGTGTTCTTTCAGGCGACGTAAACGACATCGTTCTTCTTGATGTTACACCTCTTTCTCTTGGTATCGAGACAATGGGTGGAGTTATGACAAAGCTCATCAACAGGAATACAACAATTCCTACTGAAAAGAGCCAGATTTTCTCTACTGCGGCAGACGGTCAGACAGCAGTAACGATTCATGTTCTCCAGGGAGAGCGTGAATTTGCATCACAGAACCGCACACTTGGAAACTTCAACCTCGAAGGAATTCCTGCAGCTCCACGCGGGGTTCCACAGATTGAAGTTACGTTCAAGATTGACCAGAACGGTATCGTAAGCGTAAGTGCAAAAGACAAGGGTACTGGAAAAGAACAGCAGATTACGATCACTTCTTCTTCAGGACTTTCAGAGGAAGAGATTAACCGCATGGTTAAGGATGCCGAGGCAAATGCAGCTGAAGACAAAAAGAAGAGGGAAGCTGTTGATGTGAAGAATGAAGCAGACAGCCTCATCTATTCTACAGAAAAAACACTCAAGGAAATGGGTGACAAGGTAAATGCTGGCGACAAGGAAAAGATTGAAGCTGCCGTAAATGAGCTCAAGGATGCATTGAAGGGAGATGATGTTGCTTCCATCAAGGCAAAGACAGAGAACTTGAAGCAGGCTTCATACAAGGTTGCCGAGGAACTTTACAAGGCTCAGGCTGCTGCTGGTGCTTCTGGAGCTGCCGGTGCAAATCCTGGAGCAGGTGCTGCAGACGAAAGCACAAAGGCTGGTTTCAAGGGAACAGCTGATGATGCTGAGTTTGAAGTAAAGAACTGAGTTTGTGATAAAAACTTAAAACATGTCCCGTGAAAACTTAAGGGTTTTTAGTTTATGGGGCATGGTTTTTAAGGCTTTTCGTGGATATTCAGATGTTATCAAGAATGAGTCGTTTTTCTTTATTTATGGTAGTCTAAAAAGCTTTTGTTTTTTTGAATTGTCCTTATTGTAAAAACGATTCATTCCTGTTTTAAAATCATTATATGGCTATTGTCATTTTTCCTAATCCAATGTATTTTATCAGAAATGACATGTGGATTCAGAATCTAAAAATGCAGATTATGGATTCAAGCCGTAAGAAGTCTTCTGGGCATGATGCTTTTTAAGACTTTGTTATTGAAGAAAAATTTTTCCAAAGGAAAAAAAGATGGCTGACAAACGCGACTATTATGAGGTACTCGGTGTCGATAAGAGTGCCGACAAAGATGCCATAAAAAAGGCATACCGCAAGCTTGCAATGAAATATCATCCTGATAGAAATCAGGGCGATGCATCCGCTGCAGAAAAGTTCAAGGAAGCTACGGAAGCATATGAGGTCTTAAGTGATGATGAAAAGCGTCCTATTTATGACCAGTATGGACATGCAGGCCTTGATGGAATGGGTGCAGGCGGTGGCGGATACAGCCATGCCTTCCATGATTTTAGCGATATCTTTGGCGGTGGCGGATTTGGCGACATTTTTGAAAATCTTTTTGGCGGTGGTGGCGGATTTGGATTCGGCGGTTCTTCCAGAAGGCAGAACAATAATGACGGTGCGTCACTTCGCTATGATCTTCATATTGATTTCAAGGAATCTGTTTTCGGATGCAAAAAGGACATATCGTACAGGCGAGATGAACCGTGTCCTGAATGTCATGGAACGGGAGGACAGCCGGGATCTTCTCCAAAGACTTGTCCTACGTGTCATGGACGTGGTCAGGTTGGCAGAAGCTCTGGATTCTTTGTCGTTCAGCAGACATGTCCTGAGTGTCACGGAAAGGGAACCATAATTGACAAACCTTGCAATGCATGCAAAGGCTCTGGAGTGCGCTCAAAGCAGCAGGAAATATCCATAAAGATACCGGCAGGAGTTGAGAACGGCAAGAGAATTGTCGTAAAGAAAATGGGCGATTCCGGCACTGCTGGAGGAAATCCTGGAGATCTTATAATTGTTGTCAACGTTCGTGCAGACAGGCATTTTGTAAGGCAGGGATATGATCTTGTGTGTGCGATTCCGATTAGCGTAAGCCAGGCAGTTCTTGGATGCAAGGTTGATATTGAAACTCTTGACGGAAGAACATTGACCCTCAAGATTCCTGCAGGCGTCAAGAATGGAAACTATCAGCGCATAAAAGGTGAAGGTGTTCCTTTTGACGATTCTCTTTCAAAGAAGGGAGACCTTTACGTTAAGCTTTTGATTGAGATTCCTAAAAAACTCAATAAGGCAATGCAGAAAGCTATGGAAGATTTCATGGAAGCTGAAAAGCCGACTTCTTCACCTGCACTTCTTGATATTGATTCTGTCGGAAACGATTGAAATAATTGATTTTTTTTATTGTCCCTGAAGATGAATGATGTTTGTTTTCGGGGATGAATTTTTATAGAAACCCTATTTCAGGGCTTTTTTGTTCAGTTTTAAACTGATTGTTCATGATTTTTTTTCATGAAGTTTTGGGATTTGAATTAGAATCATCCCTTTTTTTTGTGTAATTTTTAGATTTTTTTAAGGTTTCTTTAATCTTTTTTGCAGGATTTTTTTAAGAACCTTTCATTGCCTGCATCTAAAATGTTAAAAAAAATTTTTTTGTAAGGAATTTAAATGGGAAAATTTTTTAATATAGGTAAATGTTTGTTTACTATAATGATTTGCTCGTCTCTGCATGCATTTGAGTTCAGCCTCAAGCTATCACCTTCAATGGTGTTTTCTGCCGATTCAAAAGATACTTATGCCGGCGGAAATGCTTTTGGAGGATTTTTAAATGCAGATTTTGTCGTGCATAATATTTTGACTGTAGGGCCTGAGTTTTCTTTTTTCAATGTTCCCAGGGAAGAAAATCTTGATTCCTTTATGAATTATGGAACAGGCATCTGTTTGGGCTTATGTCATGCCCCGTTATCAAGGCTCTTTCTTTCTGCAAGTGCATCTTATGGAATGCAGTTCACCAATTACAAGTATTCCGGTGAAAAAAATGCTGACGGAACTTCCAATCCTTTGGGAAGGGCTTCCGAAACTCTCGTATTGAAAAACTCATATTACAAGGCTTTTGCAGATGCGTCTTTCAGGTTTACTCCTGATTTTACCGTTGGTCTTGGTGTTGGATATGCCGACTATGGATATGATGGAGATTCTTCTATTTTCCATGGACCATTTTGCTCCGTATCGGTTCGCCATTCGTTTGAAACCCGTAAAAAAGCAGATGTTCTCGGCCTTAAATATGAGCAGCAGGAGAGTGTGTTTCCGCTTTTTGCATCTTCGTACAGGCATACTCCGTTTGCGTCTGCGATTTTGACGAATTACAATAGCGCAGAAATAAAAGATGTCAGAATCTATTTCAAGGCAGACAAATATGTGTCGTCCGTTCTTGAAAGTCCTGGCGTTGACTGCATTGGCAAAAAAAACAGCGCGGAAGTTTTCATCTATGCAGATTTCAGCGAATCTCTGTCAAGTTTTTCTGAAAACGGACAGTTTCCTGCAGAAATCATTGTCGAATACAAGATGCTTGGAAAGAAATACAGTGTAAAAAAATCCGTGCTTGTATCTGTTTCGAGAAGAAATTCTTTTTCGTGGATCGATGAGACTTCAATTGCTTCTCTTGTTTCTCCGAATGACAGTTCTGTTATTGAGCTTGCAAAACGTGTAGTCGGAATGTATCATGAAAGACTTCATTCAGGCGTCAGTCAAAAACTTGAGCATGCCATGGCATTGTTTGAAAGCCTGAACACGATGAACATCATATATGAAAGGGATGCAGTGACACCTTATGAGAAATTCCATCTTGATTACGATAACCTTGATACCCTGCAGTTTCCTTACCAGACAATTTCTTTCAGAAGCGGTGATGCCGACGATCTTGCAGTTTTGTATGCATCTCTTCTTGGTGCCGTCAATATTGATTCCGCATTCATTTTTCTTCCAGATGACGTAATTGTTGCCGTGAATTTGAATATGTGGGGCGAGCAGGTTTTGAAGAATTTTTCATCATTTGAAAGCCTTGTCTTGATTGACGATGAATATTATCTTCCGGTATCAATGAAAAATCTTTCTCGAGGTTTTTCATCATCATGGAAAAAAGCCCTTGCAGAAATCAATGCGCATGACAACCTTGATTATGTGGTTGTAAGGAAAGCCTGGGAAACTTATGCACCTCTTGGTATTCTTGAGAAGGCAAGTTTTGAAAATCCTGATTTTGCAGACCTTACGAGGAGGACTCTTGATGCGTTCAGCCAGTACAAAAAGAATGAACTTGCGCCTGTTAATGCATCGCTTTTGAAAAAATATGCGTCTTCTCCTTCTCATGAAAACAGCAATGCCGTGGCCTTGAGCTATCTTCGCCTTGGAGATTATGCGTCTGCCGAGAGCTGGTTCAGAAAGGGCGCCGAACATGATTATGTACCGTCTGTCGCAAATCTCGGCAATGTGCTTCTTCTTCAGAAAAAATATGATGAAGCTGAAAAATATCTTAAAAAGGCACTTTTGCTTGACCCTGGCGATTCGGGTGCAAGACAGGGGCTTGAGCGTGTGAGAAATGCTCGATAGATGTTTTGTCTGCAAGTGATTCCAAAAGAGATATTGCCTTTTGGATTGGATGCAGTTTATGGGGATTTCTTGGTATTGCAAATTTTAGAGATGCCCATATATGCTTTATTTATAGGTACCAAAGAGTTTTATACATGAAGAAATTACTTTTTTTTCTTATTTTTGCTTTTTTTTCATCATCCGGTTTGTTTTGCAGACCTCAGTTTGTTTTTGATGTGTCCGGAATATATTCGTCTCTTGATGCAGGTGATTCTGAAAGTTATCTCGGTACTCCAGAAAATGCATTTGCCGGAGGAGTGTTCCTTGAATGCCGACCTTTCAGGCATGTCGGTGCCGGGGCCGGAATAAATTTTTCAAGCTATCGTCAAAATGAATCCGAGGGCGACAGCATGGATGTTTCGGATTCTTTTCTCGGAGTCAGGTTGAATTTTCCTGTGACGGGAAGACTTGATTTTTCATGCCTTTTTCATGGGGGAATTTATGATGTTGCATTTAGGAATTCCAGTTTTTCAGGCATAAGTTTTGGAGCAAGGGGTGAAGTTGCAGTAAAAGCAACACCTTCACTTTCGGTTTTTTCAGGCGTGGATTATTCATCGTTCTGTCATTCTGATTTTCCTTTTTCAACACTGAATGCCTTTGCCGGAGTCAGAATCAATTTGCCAAATCTGTTTTCCTACAGGGGAAATGTCTCTGCCTTTTGCTCAAGGCTTGATCCTGTTTTTCCAGCTCTTTATTCATGGTATGATGAGAATCCTTTTGCGGAAATCTGCATAAAAAACGGTGAAGACGCAGATATATACGACGTGAGGGTTTCTTTTTTTCAGGAAGAGTTCATGACGTATCCAAAGCAGTCCGATGTCATTGGCACTATAAGAAAAGGTCAGAGTGCTTCTGCGTCTTTGCGGGCGTTTTTCAATGAGTCCATATTGAATCTTATTGAGCCTGTCGTGAAAAATGCGGAAGTGATGGTTTCTTACAAGATTCTTGGCGTCAGAAAACAGTTTTCTGTTCCAATCAATGTCGTTTTCTTCAACAGAAACAACATGAACTGGGAAGATGACAGGCGTGCTGCAGTCTTTGTGTGCGCAAATGATGCAGAGGCTTTGGAATTTGCAAAAAAAGTGTCAACTGTCGTAAGAAATTCAATTGATTCTTCCAAAAGCCGGTCTTTACAGCTTGCCATGGCAATTTTCGAATCCCTCAATCTTTACGGCATGAATTATGTCGTGGATCCGAGTTCAAGCTATTCTTCAAATGTGTCAGGTTCATCCATAGATTTCCTGCAGTTTCCGTATCAGACACTCAACTATCATGGCGGCGACTGTGACGACATGTCGATTCTGTACTGTTCTCTTTGTTCTGTTCTTGGCATAGAAACCTGTTTCATAACGGTTCCGGGGCATATTTATTGCGGAGTGTGCATTGAAAAGACTGAAGACGAGCTTTCAAAAGGTGATTTGCCTGCTATGAAGGATGACTTGATATATTATGATGGAAGAATATGGCAGCCTGTTGAAATCACCATGATGGATGAAGGATTTTCGCGTGCGGCAGATTTTGGTGCTTCAGAATGGAAAAAAGCCCGTGACGAGGCAAGAATTTATCCGATTTATTCGTGCTGGAAAGAATATAAATCCGTAAGTTCTCCAGAAGAAAAGGTTGGCGTCGGAATGCCTCCGAAATCCGCCATTTTGGAGGCATTCCGAGCGCAGCAGAAAAAACTTTTGCGCTAGGCCTTGCACCGTAACCTGCCTGCATGGAATTTTTTTCATATTGCAGTGTTGTTTCCCTATGGGGAACATTTAAAAATGCAATTTTTAGAGATGCACTATAGATGTCCTAAATCATAAAGGAATATCTCCGATAATATTGATATGTGTAAGAGTATTTATTCTGTCTTCGGATTGTTTTTTGTTTTGAATGCGGGGCTTTATGCACAGCAATATATCCAGAAGACTGATTATGAAAGTTATGTGGAAAACTCAAGTACGGAATATGTTTCGTATTCCGATCAGGAAATTGAAAGGGAAGCCTTGATGGCGGCATATGCGACAGGTCATGTTGATGAAAAGGATGCCATCATGAAGTCGACAAGTTTCGTAAACTGGACTAAGTGCAACTTTGTTTCCGATGTTTCAATGGATGTGGAGAAAGCAGGAATTCCTCTTCCAAGCGGAAAGGCTACGTCTGTCAAGGAAATAGAGATGAAGCTTCCGGTTCTCGTAAAAGATCCTCTTCTTTCCATATATGTGGATGATTCAAAGTCTCTTGGAGATCTTGTTCTCGACGGAACAATTACGCTTGAAAAGCTTACCCGCATTATCGACAACAGCCGTAAGACTCCCGCAGTATTTGCAAAAGGTGGCGGAAGCCTTCTTACAAAACATACGATAAATCTCCAGGAGATAACTTCAAGCCTCATAAAGCATCATCGTCCTTATACAAAAAGGCAGCCTATCGAGCGCATATCATCGCGTTCTTATACAGGCATTGTTCTTGATGCAAGGGGGCTTTTGCCAGTTCATGGTGAATTTTCAGAAAGCAAGGTGTTCCCATGCCTTTTCCCGAAAGTATACAAGGAAAACATGGATCTCGTATATGAAAGGAACATGGTAAATGTTGACGTTGCAAAGAAAAACGGAATCGTTTACTATTCCAGCTCTGATTTTGTTGATGATTACAAGGACAGGGTGGGAACAGACCCTCTTTGGATTACCGTAAAGAAAGTTTATGGCGTGAACAGGTGCGATCCTGTCATTTCCGAGGATGATTATCTCAGAATTGTTTCGGTTGACGCAAATCTCAATCTCATAAAGAATGGAAGACTTGTGATTCTGCTTGACAAGGAGCTTTTGGAGCATGAGGTTGTCGTTCCTTTGAAGAACAGGAATTATTATATTGCATATCATCAGATGAAGAGATATTTCTTTGAAAACAAGGTTCCTGACGTAAATGTAAGCAACGGTCAGGCAGGTCTTGAAATCAACATGCATAACCTTGGATTCAAGCCTGACAGTTATGAGCTTCTTCCAAAGGAAAAAGAACGTGTGAAGCTCATTGCGGAAAGCCTGAAGAAACTTGCCGCAACAGGCGACTATGAAATTCTTGTAAAGGGGCATACGGCTGACATCAACAAGCCTGAAGGACAGATGCTCTTGAGCGTTCAGCGTGCCCAGGAAATCATAAATGAGCTTGTGTCGTGCGGCATGAACAGGAATATATTCTCCTATAGGGGATACGGTGCCAATGTTCCGATAGCTGACAATTCTACGGATGAAGGAAGGGCAAAAAACCGCCGAGTGGAGATTGTCGTAATGCCAAAGGGAAGCAAAATCATCACCCAATAGGTGAAGGATTTTTGAAAACGGATGGAATCTTCCAAATTTTAGCCGGGAGATTTCGCAACAAAAATCATTTCATGCATGTCTTGAAGTTTCTTTTTGAAAATGCATGACGGTTTTACATGAAAGTGATGAAACAGGGTCCTGAAATTTTGATGTTCAGGGCCTTGTTTTTTTGCAGGACTTATGGACATCTTAAAAAAATAGATGCCCGATTTGTTCCAAGCCTTGGAATTGCAAATCCTGGAACATCGTTTTTTTTGGGAGGTTCGCTTATGTTTCAGTCATGCTGCCTGCAGAGCATCAGAAGTCCTTCTACAATTGCCTTGTGTTCTTCCGGTGCGATTCTTGCATAAAGTGTATCTACGGTGTCGTTTTCCATTACCGGCACTTTTTTCTGTACGAGAATTTTTCCGGTATCGCATCCTGAATCAACAAGATGAACTGTACAACCGCTTTCTTTTTCTTTTGCAGCAAGCACAGCCTCATGCACGTGATGTCCCCACATTCCGACTCCGCCGAATTTTGGAAGAAGGGCCGGGTGCAGGTTTATTATTTTCCCAGAATATTCATTTAGGATTTTTCCCTGAAGGACGCTAAGGTATCCTGCAAGAACTATGATGTCTATGCCGTTTTTCTGGCATTCTTCAAGAATTGCGTTTGATACGGCTTCGTTTTTTTCTTCCCTCGTTGCGCTTTGTGCCTTGTCTTTGCCAAGTACGCTGAATGGGCTTTTTACGACGCATGGAATGCATGCATTTTTTGCACGTTCTATTGAATATGCGTTTTTCGTACTTGATATTACGACTGAAATTTCATATGGACAGTTTTCTGTTCCCTTCTCATAGTCAATCAAAGACTGTAAATTTGTTCCGCCTCCGGAAACCAATACTGCGATTTTCTTCATTCTTACAGTTTACCATAAAAAAAACAAACGTAACAATACGAATTTGGGTTTTACGCCAAAAATATAATTGAATTTTTTGTTCGCAAGAATCATTTTTTAATGGTAGAATTATTATATGAAGGTGTTTTATGTAATTATCGTATCTTTTTTAATATTTTCTTGTGCCACAACAAATTCTGCTTTGCCAAAAGATTCTGCACTGGCAAATGATGAACTTGCATACCAGACCGCATGGGGAACGACTGAAGTCATGAAAATCAATCCCAATGTCATGGGCCACGTGTATGATTTTTCAAAGCTTGTCATGTCCGGTCAGAAATTTGTGTATGATGACGCACGGTTTACGCTGAAGCATGGAATTGACGTTTCGTCTCATGAAAAAGAAATTGACTGGGAAAAGGCAAAGAATGACGGTGTTGAATTTGCATTCCTTCGCATTGCATTTCGCCGCTATGGTGAAAGCGGAAAGCTTGAATTTGATGATTTTTTCAAGCGAAATCTACAGGAAACAAAGAGGCTTGGAATTCCTGTCGGAGCATATGTTTTTTCACAGGCCGTAAACGAAGATGAAGCTCTTGAGGAAGCCCGCATTGTCATGGAAAATATTTCTTCCGAAGATCTTGAACTTCCTGTCGTGTTTGATCCAGAATCAATTCGCTGGGATGATGCAAGGACTGATTCCGTAACGGGAGAGCAGTTTACGAAAAACACGATTGCGTTTTGCGAGGAACTCAGAAAGCATGGCTTTGACGTGATGATATATTCAAACATGACGTGGGAAAGCAATTTCTTTGACATGGAAAAGCTTTCGGAGTACGGTTATCCCGTATGGTTTGCAGATTATGAAAAGGTTCCTCAGACTCCATATCATTTTGTGTTCTGGCAGTACAGCTGCAGTGGTAAGGTTGACGGCATAAATAGGCCCGTAGACTTGAATGTGTGGTTTTGTCCGAATCCTTCCATAAGTGAGCTTTGATTTTATTGCCCTAGAAATCCTCTTTTGCCGGGAAGCATTTGCGTGAAATCTGAAAATTTAAATTTTTAGAGATGCTCTTGTCTTGTTTCTTTTGCTTCCCTTGACAAAATCTATATAAAAATATATACTGATGTTACATTTTGATTATTTAAAAACTGAGCCAAAATTAAGGCTCTTTTTTTTTAGCCTTTTCTGTTTTTTTTAGGGGTATTAATTGGAATACACTTCTTTAGATAAAATTTCTTACTACAAAGAGTGTGCTTCTGTTGTGGAAGCTTTAGGGTACAATCTTGTTGAGCTTAACATAGTTCCACAGCACGGATCTGTTAGAATTGCGGCTACTGTGGCAATGCAGGACGCTTCGAAAGATATGGGTGTTGCTGATGTTGCGAAGGCTCACAGGGCGCTTGCTCCATGTCTTATGTCACTTCTTGGAAAAAATGAAGATGAAGTTTCCATGGAAGTCTGTTCTCCGGGTGTTGAGCGGAATCTCAAGAATGCAAATGAATTTGTCATGTTCAAGGGCAGGGAAGTCCGTGTCTGGGACAAAAATGTTTCAGATTGGGTCAGCGGTGTCATAAAATCTGCTGATGAGAAATGTGTCACATTGGAAAAAGAAGGCGAAAGTCCAAGGACAATTGCCTATATCGATATTGCTAAAGCAAAATTTTTACATTTATAGGGGGCTTGCTATGTCAGAAATAGCAGACGCAGTACGCGCGTTGAAAGCTGAAAAGGGAATTGATGATGAAACTGTAAAACAAATGATAGAGAAATCGCTTCGTGCCGCTTATCAGAAATCGTTTGGAAAAGACTATGATAACTGCATTATAAAATTTGCCGATGATCTTTCAGAAGTTAACATTTATTCAAGAAAAACTGTTGTTGACGGTGTATATGATCCTGTTATAGAGATTGAGCTTGAGGATGCAAAAAAGCTTGCCGCAAATGCAGAAATTCATGATGAACTTGATATTCTCCTTGATCCGAGATATGATTTTGACCGCAGGGCTGTTTCTGTCGGAAAGCAGGAAACTCACAAGAATTTGAGTGAGAATTCTACAAAAAAGCTGATGGATGAATACAAGGCTAAGATTGGCCAGATTATAATCGGTTACTATCAGCGTGAGAAAAATGAAAATATTTTCGTTGACCTTGGAAAAGTTGAGGGATATCTCCCTAAGAAATTCAGAAGTCCTCGTGAGACTTACGAAAAGAATGACAGAATCAAGGCTCTTGTTCATGATGTTAAGAAAAACAAAGATGGAGTTCAGATTATTTTAAGTCGTACTGATGAGAAATTTGTCAAGAGTATTCTTGAACTTGAAATTCCAGAAATTGCCGATAATACAATTACCATAACTAATATTGCACGTGAGGCAGGATACAGGACAAAGGTTGCTGTTGCAAGCAATAAGCCTGATGTTGATCCGGTTGGTTCATGTGTTGGACTTAAAGGTGTCCGCATTACGAATGTAATTACGGAGCTTGATGGTGAGAAAATTGATGTTCTCCGCTATGATGAGGATCCTCATGTATTCATTACGAATGCACTTTCTCCTGCAAAAGTTAAGCAGGTTGTCATAAAGGACATGGAAAAGAAGGAAGCACTTGCCATCGTTTCAGAAAGTGATTTTTCAATTGCAATTGGAAAACAGGGAATGAATGTTCGTCTTGCAAATAAGCTTTGTGACTGGATTATTGACGTCAAGACTGAAGCTCAGGTTACTGATGAAGATTTGTATGAAAACAATATTCATCGTGCCGCAGAGGAACTTTTCAGCGGAAATGACGATTCTGGAGCAGGTGATGCTGAGGAAATCTACGCAATTGGAGAGCTTCCTGGCATTGATGCCGCTGTTGCAGAGGTTCTTAAAGAAAAGGGTTATGAAGATATAGAGAAATTTGTCACAGCTTATGAAAGCGGTCAGCTTGATAATTTGGAAGGAATTACAAGGGAACAATTGGAAACTGTAAATTCCATTATTAATGAAAATGTTGAATTCGAAGATGAGGAGCCGGAGGAAACTTCTCAGGAAACTGATTCTGAAGAAGAAGAGTATTTGTGTCCTGAATGTGGTACCCGTATTACGCTTGACATGCATAAGTGTCCAAAATGCGGCATAGAATTCGAATTTAAAGATGAATAAAAGGAAATAGGATCGTATGGCAGAAGAATCAGAGAAAAAAACTGGTGTAGTATTAAACAAGCAGGTAAAAACAAAAGACTCTCAGACTCAAACTGGAACAGAAACAAGGAGAAAGCTTATCGTAAAGCGCAAGGCATCTGCTCAAGCTGTTACTGTTCAGGATTCTGTAAAAAAAGATGTAAAGAAAGTTGTCCATGTAAAGAAGACTGAACCTGAGAATGTAAAACAGGATGAAATAAAATCTTCTGCTGTACAGCCTAAGACAGAGTCTGTAAAGCCATCTTCTCAGGATGAAAATGCAGCATCCGCACAGAATGTGGCAGTTGCAAAACCTGCTGCAAAGGTGGAGCCTCGTCAGCCTCGTCCAATACAGACATATGAGTACCAAAGTGCACGTCCTAATGTTAAGGCAGGAAACCTTAGCGGAAGCGGTAACAGGGGACGATATCCAAACAACCGCGGTAACGGATTTACAGGTGCCCAGGCAAGGGAAGGCTATCAGAACCGTGAGAGGCAGAACGGCTACAACCGAAACGGCCAGACAGGCGGTTACAATAGAAACGGACAAACAGGCGGTTATAATAGAAACGGCCAATCAGGTGGATACAATAGAAACGGACAAGCGGGCGGTTACAATAGAGACGGCCAGGCAGGCGGATACAATCGTGACGGAAATGGCTACAACCGTAATGGAAATGGCTATAACCGTAACGGTCAGGCAGGTGGCTTTGGCGGTTCAAGACCAGGCTTTGGCGGCCCTCGTACAGGTGGCGGATTTGCTTCTGCCGCATCTGCAATTCCTACAAAACAGGTGCCTCAGAAAAAGCAGGCATTTAAGGGAAAGAAGCAGGTATATAACAGAAAGGATAAGGAAGACTTCTTTGATGAGGAAGAACTTTATCAGAACAAGAAAAAAGAAATCACTCCAGCAAGCGTATGGCCTGAGAAGATTGAAATCATGGAGACTGTAAGCATTTCTGATCTTGCACGCAAGATGAATCTCAAGGCTTCAGAAATTATCGGAAAGCTTATGACAATGGGCATGATGGTTACAATCAACCAGTCAATCGATTCCGATACGGCAACTCTTCTTGCTGAAGAATATAACTGTAAGGTTCATATTGTAAGCCTTTATGATGAAACTGTAATTGAAAGCGACAGGGGTTCTGAAGACGGTGAAAGGACACGTCCTCCTATCGTAACAGTCATGGGACACGTTGACCATGGTAAGACAAAGACTCTTGATGCAATCAGAAACGCAAATGTTGCGGCCGGTGAAGCAGGTGGAATTACTCAGAAAATCGGTGCATATCAGATTTCTGGCTCAAAGGGTGTCATTACGTTCCTTGATACTCCGGGACATGAAGCATTTACAATGATGCGTGCTCGTGGTGCCCAGATTACGGATATTGTCGTTCTTGTTGTTGCCGCAGATGATGGTGTTATGCCTCAGACTCGTGAAGCAATCAACCATGCAAAAGATGCAAAGGTTCCAATCATCGTTGCCGTAAACAAGTGTGATAAGCCTGAGTCAAATCCTGAAAAGGTAATGACACAGCTTTCTGAGCTTGGACTCACTCCAGAAGAATGGGGTGGAGACACACAGTATGTAAAGATTTCCGCATTGAAAAGGGAAGGTATAGATGACCTTCTTGATGCAATATTGATACAGGCAGAAATGCTTGAGCTCAAGGCACAGTTTGACTGCCGTGCTGAGGGTAAGGTTATTGAAAGCCGTACGGATCAGGGGCGTGGTGTTGTTGCAAGCATCGTCGTTCAGCGTGGTACTCTCAAGATAGGAGATCCTCTTGTAGCAGGAATTTTCTCAGGTCGCGTACGTGCCATGTTCAACGACAAGGGCCAGAAAATTACGGAAGCAGGTCCTTCAATGCCTGTAGAAGTGCTTGGTCTTGAAAGCATGCCAAATGCCGGTGATCCAATTCAGGTAACTGAATCGGAAAAGGATGCACGTGCATTTGCCGCAAAGAGACAGGAACTCAAGAGGTTTGAGGCTGCAAAGGCTGTCAAGAAGACTACACTTGATTCTCTTTATTCTGATATTGAAAAGAGCGAAGTCAAGGCTTTGAAAGTCATCATCAAGGCTGACCTTCAGGGTAGTGCGGAAGCTCTCAAGACTTCACTTGAAAAGCTTTCTACAAGGGATATTCGTCTTGATGTAATCCATTCAAGTGCCGGTGCAATCAACGAAAGCGATGTTACGCTTGCAGCCGCTGACAGGGAAGGAAGCAATGCCCTTATCATCGGATTCAACGTACGTCCTACACCAAAAGCAAAAGAACTTGCTGAACAGGAAAAAGTTGAAATCCTCAAATACAACATCATTTACAAATGTGTTGAGGAAATCCAGCAGGCTATGGAAGGAATGCTCCAGCCTGATACAAAAGAAGAAACTACAGGTACTGCAGAAGTTCGAAATACATTCAAGGTTCCAAAAATCGGTACGATTGCAGGATGTTATGTTACAGACGGTATCATCAAGAGAACTTGCAGCGTAAATGTCATTCGTGACGGTGTTGTCATCTATACCGGCAAGATTGGTTCCCTCAAGCGGTTTAAGGATGATGCAAAAGAAGTCAAGGATGGCTTTGAGTGTGGTATCGGTATTGAAAACTGGCAGGATCTTCAGATTGGCGACCAGATTGAGGCATTTGAAGTTATCGAAGTAAAGCGCAAGCTTGGAAAGACTCTTGTAGAAGAGGAAGCTGAAAATGCAAAAAAATCTGGCTTGACGGAAGATACAGAGGCATAAATGGGACAGTATAGAATGGAGCGTCTCGGCAACCAGCTCAGGGAAGAAATTGCCGGGATGCTTTTGAAGCATGAGATAAAAGATCCTCGCGTTAATGAGTTTCTCTCAATAAATAAGGTTGAGGTTGCAAAGGATCTTGCGTTTGCGAAGGTTTATGTTTCGTCTTTTATGGATGATGCATCTGTCGAACGTGGTGTTGAGGGCTTGCAGAGTGCTGCAGGCTTCATACAGTCGACAATTGCAAAAAAGATTTCAATATATCGTTTCCCAAGACTTACCTTTGTTGCTGATTTCAGCATGAAGGAAGGTTATGAAATGGTACAGAAATTGAAGAATCTTGAGAAAGAAGAAGCTTGTATAGATAATCAGAAAGAAAATGAGAAAGAAGAAGAATGCTAATGTTTTTCCGCCATGCGGAATTGTCCTGTATGCAAAAAAATCAGGACTGACCAGTTTTTCTTCGCTTTGGTCTGTAAAGAAGTCGCTTAATACTGAAAAAGTTGGCCATACCGGGACACTCGACTCCTTTGCAGACGGACTTCTCGTAGTTCTTACGGGAAGTCTTACCCACCTTGTTCCTCATATCACCAGATTTACGAAAACATATAAGGCTGTTGTCTGTTTTGGAAAAGAGACAGATACGCTTGATCCTACCGGAAAAATCATAAAGGAAGGATTTGTACCTTCAAAAGAACAGATAGAAAGTGCTCTTCCTCAATTCCGTGGTGCAATTCTGCAAGTTCCGCCTGAGTTTTCTGCACTTCATGTGAACGGAAAGCGTGCAAGTGATCTTGTTCGAGAGGGTAAGGAAGTAAGGCTTGAAGAAAGGCAGCTTTTCATATACAAAAATGAATTGGTTGATTACAGGGACGGATATGCCCTCATGGAAATCACGTGTTCCAAGGGAACTTATATACGTGCTCTTGCCCGCGACATTGCAAAATCCATCGGAACGTGCGCCCATCTTGTAGCGCTCAGAAGGACTCAGGTAGGACCTTTTTATCTTGATGATGCAGCGTGTGCCGACGAGCTTCCAGAATTTACGATAGAGAATGCGATTTCAAGAAAATCATTTCATGAGGAAAAACCAAAGGCAAAACCGTCAGAACTTTCAAAAATCAGGGAAAAATTCATCATGTTTTCACCTGAGGTTGCGTTCAAGTGCGGTTTTGAAAGCGACATAATAAAAAAGGAAGCTGAAAAATCATATCTTAACGGAAGGCCTCTTTCCATGAAGATGTTTTCTCCCGTTTCTCATGAACATATTGAAAATGAAATTTTCAGCCAAAGTGAGATAGCTGTCTTCTATGACGACGTTTTTTTTGCCGGCATGATACAAAAAAATCCTGACAAAAAGCTTTCCTATGGATTTGTCGTGCGCCCGATGCAAAGGGAATTTTCCGTGTTTACCTGGGAAAACATAAAGGATGGAATGTTTCCCGTTCAGTATGTGAAAAAGGGAACTTCTCTTACTGTAGGTAGTTTTGAGGCTGTCCATCAGGGGCATCAGCAGCTCATGGACATTGTAAAGGCAAAAAAAGATCTTGTGCCTGGAATAGTGACATTTTCTTCATCCATAAAAAATGATTTGAGGGAAATATACACTCTTGAAAAGCGGCTTTCATTTTTTAGGGAAGCAGGATTGTCTTTTGCCATAGTCATTGATTTTAAGAGTGATTTCGCACATCTTTCAGGAAAAGAATTTTTCAGCATGCTGTCATCTTCTTGCGGTCTCAGGCATCTTGTCGAGGGAAACGATTTCAAATGCGGCTACAAGGGTTCTACAGACATGTATGAGCTTGGAAACATTTCCCGCGAAATTGGATTTGAACTTCAGGAAGTTTCTGACATTGTTGTCGATTCGGAGCGGGTCAGCTCGTCAAGAGTAAAAGACAAGATTGTTTCAGGTGATTTCAAGGCTGTTTCAAGAATGATTGCAAGACCGTTTGCCATTGAACTTGCAGGCGTTAAATTCAAAAAGATTTCAGAATGCTCAGGCGGTGATGAGTTTGCGTTTGATGTTCGTGAAAACCAGATTCTTCCAAAAGATGGCTCTTATGAGGTCGTTGCGAATTTTGATGATAAAAATCTTCTGCATACAACGTGCATTGTTTCCGATAAAAAGATGAGTATTATTCTTCCGACAGAAAACTATGCTTCAAGGATTCTTGATGTCGTGTTCTGTTAGGAAGTTTTTCTCGGAGAATCGTGAACAGACAAATAAGATGTTTTTTTATCGCAGCTTCATTTCTTTTTCTCATAAGCGACATTTCCTTTGCAAAGCCGAAATCGAATAAGTCGAAATCGAATGCAAAAAAGGAAAAAGTTGAAGAAGTAGAGGTTATTTCTGATGCTTTTTCCGTATATCAGGAAGATTTTGCCACACTGATGCGTTCTGCCATTGAATGTGCAAGGTATGGAAATTATTCAGGTGCCCTCGACAAATTTGACGGTTATGCCTTTTCTCTTACAAGAGAAGGATATGAGTCAAACAAAAACAATGCAAAAAAACTTACCCAGCTTGATTTGCTTGTTGCCGATGTCCGCAAGAATCTTTCTGATTACAGGGCACTTATGGCTACCAAAAATTTTGAGGGTGAAGTTCTTGAAAAATGTGTTTCACTCAGAAACAAGATACAGGATCTTGGCCTTCAGATACAGGGAATTGATTTCAAGGGATATCCGTCTTATGTTGCGAAAATTGTGCTTGGAGTTCGCGGAGAGGAGCTTAGCGGAATAATTGGTGCCATGGATGCAGAATTTTATTCCGTGATTGAAAAGCTTCAGAATGAAATCTTTAAAAAATGTGATGAAGAGAGCGAAAAGTTTTCTAAATGTCTTGTTTTTGAAAATGTTTTTGGAGACCAGTCTGCTTTTTCCACTACAGAACAGAATATAAAAAACATAAAGCAATATGCGTCAGAACTCAAGAATCTTGAAAAATACCGAAGTTTGGTCAATAACATTGATTCACGAAAGAAAAATGAAATTTCAAGGTTCAATAAAAGCATGGATGCAGTCAGTACGTTTTGTGATGAAACACACAGGGTTACAAGGATTATTGGGGAGATGTGCAGTGAAGTTGAGAAAAAACATGTTCCTCCAGAAAATCCTGTAGATGCGCTTAGAAAAAACAATAATTCGTATGCGGAAGACCTTATCGAGTCTGCAAAAAATTTTTCACTTTACGGAAAGGCTTCTTTGTCTGCTTCAAGATCGGAATCCCTCAACACGCTGAAGAATTTCACAGACGAAAAACTTTCGTGGAATAAATTTGTTTCTCCGTTTAAGAATTTCTGCCTTATGGTGGAAAATTATTCTTCAAAGACAGCCGTAGAATATTGGATTTCCGTGTCGAATTTTTATGCGGATACCGGAAAGCTTTTGTATGAGTCGGACAAAAATGATTGTGACGAAATCAAGAAATATCTTTTGCCGCAGGATGGAGTGTTTTATCCATCACGTTCAGTGACTCTTCTTGAAAAATTAAAGGATAACATACAGGTTGACAAGAAAGTTCTTAATGAATGCAAGTTGAAGCTGAATGACGGATACATATACAGGTCAAATTTCATTTCCCAAACGGAAAGAATTACTGACAATGCAGAAAAAATTTCTGAGATAGAAAAAGATTTCAACCGTATTGCCAATGATTCCAGGGAAAAAATTCTTGCCGCTCGGCTTGCAAAAAATGAAATCGATTTTTTTTATGACAAGTCATCAGAGTTTTACAAGGCAGGCAAATTTGAGCAGGCATTTGAAAATTATCAGAAAGCATCGGATGCATATGCAAAACTCATTGACAGGCTCAAGTCTGACGGAGATGTGCAGTCGGAGCTTTTTTCACGTCTTTCCAAACTCAGGAATGATATCATAGCAAGGCAGAAACCGATATTTTTTTCTGAAATAAGAAAAATGAAAGGAAATGCAAGAAATTCCTATTATGCTGGAAATTTTACGGAAGCAAGTTCCATAATAATGGCCATAGAGCGAAAGCGCAGTGTTTGGGAAAAGCTTACGGACTCCACTCTTGAACCGGATGTTGAGCTTAACAAGCTTAGTGATTTCGTAAATACGGCAATTGCCATAAAGGAAGGTCGAGACATATCACCTTATGATTCCAAGGCTCCAGAAATGCTTCAGAATCTGTCCATTGCCATGCAGTATTTTAACCAGGCTGAAAAACTTATGGCATCGGGAGACAGGGCGGCTGCTGAAAATCTTTTAAATGTGTCGAAGGCAAAAATAAATCATGTGAAAATATATTATCCTAGAAACAGGGAGGCTGGTACTCTTGGATTGAAGATAGAGCGTCTTTTGAGTCCGAAGGATTTTGATGAAATGTACAAGTCAAAAATCAGCGAATTGAAAGGCATTGATTTTTCAAGCAAAAGTGTTCCGGCTCAGGAAGGATACAGTTCTCTTCTCGATCTTTACGAAATAAATCCTTCTTATCCGGGAATCAAGGATTTGATATACAAGGCTGAAGTTGGTCTTGGGCTTAAAAGAAAACCTGTTGAAAACAAAAATGCATCAAAGGCGTTGAAGATTGCTTCTGAGGCACAGACTCTTTTCAACAAGGCAGGTCGTGACGAAGTTCTTCTTGAGCAGGCAAAAAGAAAAGCTATGGAAGCACTTGCCATTGATTCTGAAAACGAGAAGGCACTTTCTGTTCTTGATGAGATTTCTTTCAGGACTGGAACTGAATCTGCCGTTGTACTTTCTGCTAAAGATGAGGAACTTTATCAGAAGGCACTTGAAGATTTAAAGAAAAACAACGTAATTGAGGCTAACGTGAAGATTTCTGAGCTTTTAAAGACAAAGTCGAACGCAAGATCTGCAAAAATCATGAAACTAAAGAAGCGAATCGAGGCTCAGCTATGATAAGGATTATTCTATTTCTCTTTCTTTCCATTTTTGCATCATTTGGCTCTTATGCCCAGTCTTACTATTTTGAGAAAAGTTATGTCGCTGACGATACGGGTACAAACTGTTTTTTTCCGTCATCAGTTTATTCTGATGGAAAGATGGATACCGTTTTTTTCTTTCAGGAAGCAGACGTAAAGTCTGGAACGATTTCGATTAAGGCAAAAATTTCCCCAGATGGAATTTCATGGCGGAAAATTGATGTAGCAGGTCCTTTTTTGTATCAGGGTGCCATGCCGTGCATTTATTCCGCAGCGTGCAGGAAAAACAGAATCTGTATTGCAATTCTTAGTGACGTAAGAAAGATAACGGTTTTGGAAACTGACAATCTTTTTAAGGATGTTAAGGTTTCAGAGCTTTCTACAAATGATGCGGAATTTGTGGCTCCAAGAATTTTTGTCAATTCAAAGGGTGGTTTTTCGCTTTTTGTTTCAAAATCAAAAGATGAGGCATATGAGATATATTATTCAAATTCCAGGGATGGAATTTCATGGAATCCATTCGAATCTTTTTCAAAAGGTTCTCAGCTTGAAAATGCATTCAATCCGATTGTTCCTTATCTTGTTCCAACCAAAACCGGTGATGCCCTTCTTTTTCAGGCACAGTATACAAGTTCCAAATTGATTTCAATTCAGCTTTATTCAAGCTTTACGAAAGACATAGACAAAAAAAATGAATGGACTGATCCTGTTCTTGTTACCGGAGAAAAATCTGTATCACAGGGCGACTGTTTTTTCAATTACAATAATCAGGGTGCATCTGTAATCTCGCTTTCATCAGGAAAAAATTATATTGCGTGGGAACGTTCTCCGTTCAGTTCGTCATGTTCAGACATCTATTTTGCAGAACTTTCTGATACGGGTGACATTCTGTCGTTCCCGGAAAAAATAAGTGATACGGGATACTGTTCAAAGGCAAGTCTTTTTGAATTCAAGGGTGACTTGAACCTTGTGTGGTTTACGAATATAACAGGAAACAGATGCGTTTATCTTGCCGAGAAAAATGGTTCATGGTGGAATGATGCGCTATGCCTTTCCCAAAATGGTGCAAATCCATGCGTCATGTTTACCAATGGAAATAAAGAGATTGCGTTTGCATGGGAAGAACTTGTTGCCGGCAAGAATGCGATTTCTCTTCTCATAACGGACCATACGTGTCCTGTACCTGTCTTAAATCCCAAAAACTTTAAGCATGGTGAACGCGCAAACAGAAAGAACATACAGTGCAGCTTTAAGATGTCAGAGGATTCATCCGGCATAAAAGGATATTCATGGATTTGGACGCAAAATAAAAAAGCAAATCCTCCAAGAAAAATCATGAATACTCCTGATGAAAAACTTATCGACTATACCGTTGAAAAAGACGGCATCTGGTATCTCAGGGTGAGTCAGTCAGATTTTGCGGGAAACTGGTCAGAATGTGCGGAAACTGAATATTATTTTGATTCAATTCCGCCTGAAAAACCTTTGATAGCATCTCCTCTTCTTGATGAAGCAGGTCTTGTAATTTCAAACTCATTTGACATTGCGTGGGACTCTAAAGATGATGATGTTGCTGGATACACATATACTCTTAAATATATTGATTCAATTCCCCATGAAATTGCTGAAAATCCAAGGCATCCTTCAAAACTTGAAATGAATGAAAAGCTTCGCATTACAGACAGTCTTTTCCTTCGAAATGAAGAAATGCTTGAAAAACCCCAGCGTCTTCCTGATTATGTCGTAACCAAAAAGAACAAGATTTCTTACATGAACATAAGGAACGGCCTCTATCTTTTTTCTATTGCGGCAATTGACAAGGTTGGAAACATTGGAAAGACTTCCACTCTTGAATTTGCCCTGAACAAATATGTGCCGGTTACATATGTTTCATCTGTAAAAACCGATACGAATTCATTTGGCGACACTTCAATTTCAATAGTTGGCGGTGGATTTACTTATGATGGCGTGGTTACTGCAGTTTATCTTGACAGGGATGGACTTGCACCATATGACTATACGCTCCGTCTTTCTTCAAAAGATTACAGGATTACGTCCGACAACAGAATTGCCGACATGAAGCTCAATGGCATAAAGCCTGACGAATACAAAGTCGGACTTCTTCACACGGACAGGGGGCTTTACTTTACGAAAAATGCACCAGTAACGATTGTTGAAACTGGAACCGTAAAGCTTAAGAATAAATATGATTTCATTCCGACATGGAATTTTGTTTCAGAAAGGTACCTGAAGCATTTGAATGTTTCTACGGCAGTATTTGTGCTTTTGATGGCTTTTGCCGTAATTGTGTTCATGTCATCTGCCAGGGCTCTCGCAAAGACTTTCCATGAGTTTAGAAATGTAAGGACAGAAGTAAAGGCACTTCTGGAAGGAGACATTATGCCTGAGGAGAAAAAAAGAAAAGCCGCTTCATATAAGCAGAAGGGCAGGGGCCTTAAATCCAAGCTCGTGCTTCATTCAACCATAATGATTGCCATCATGGACGTTTGCATTTTCGTTGCATTCGGAAAATACATGATATCTACCCAGAGAAAGACAATGGCTGAAAGCCTTAGGGACCGCGTATCGGTAATGATGTCTTCGATAGCGACTGGAACGAGCATATATCTTCCGCAGACAACGCCTGAAGACAATCTTTCACTTCAGGATATTGCGACACAGGTAAAGGCTTTGCCTGAAGGAATTTATGCAACTATCGTCGGTTCTTCAGAAGAGCAGGCAAGAATCGGCCTTGATACAGTTTGGGCAACCACGGACAGGGACATTCTTGATGTCATTGATTCTGAAACCTATGCACCGGGTGTTTCAAAGATAACGGATCAAAGTCTTCTTGAGGTTCTTAAAATAAACGAAAAAATCAACAGCCAGGCAGATGAGGAAGCTGGTCTTATCGCAATGAATATTTCCGAACTTACGCAGGAAGCACTTTCTCTTGTTTCAAAAAATGATGAGAAGAGCATATCTCGCCGTCAGGAAATCCAGATAATAAGAAACCAGCTTTCATCCAAGCTTGACGTGATTCTTGATGCCATTTCGGACAAGTCTGAAGGAAGCGTGCCCGAATTTGACGTAAACAACATTGAAGGCGAGAATACGGAATACGTGTTCTACAAACCTGTTCTCTACAGGCAGGGAAACGACAGCAATTATGTTCATGGAATCGTATTCATCAAAGTCAGCACCAAATCACTTCTTGAGAAAATCCACCTGGAACGAAAGCTTGTAATCTATACTTGCTGCATCATTCTTGGAATCGCACTTCTCATAGCATTCATTTCGACGTTTGTTCTTGCAACGTACATCGTACGTCCTATAAAAAAGCTTGCAAGTCATGTTGCCATGATTCGCGATACTGTAGACAAGGAAACTCTTGACGGAAAGGATATCGTCATAAAGACGAAGGATGAGATAGGCCTTTTGAGCGATACCGTAAATGAAATGACGCATGGTCTTGTTGAAGCCGCAGTCCAGAACAAAAACCTTACGCTCGGAAAGGATATCCAGACAAAATTCATTCCTCTTGAAGTCAGGGACGGTATTACCATGACTACCGGAAGCCTCTCTGAAAACGGTGCGGATTTTTTCAGCTATTATGCAGGTGCCGATGATCTTTCCGGTGATTATTTTGACTATAAAAAGCTTGATGACAAACATTATGCGGTCATCAAGTGTGATGTTTCAGGACATGGTGTTCCAGCAGCCCTCATCATGGTTGAAGTTGCAACTCTATTCCTTAATTATTTCAGAAACTGGAGCATGAAAAGCAAACTTCAGGGTACGAATATTTCTCCTGTAGTCGGACAGATAAACGATCTTTTGGAAAGCCGTGGATTTAAGGGAAGGTTTGCGGCCTTTACGCTTTGCATTGTCAATACGGAAACCGGTGACTGCTGGTTCTGTAATGCAGGTGATAATCTTGTGCACGTTTATGACAGCGTCCAGAGAAAGAAAAAGGTGCTTACTCTTCAGGAAACTCCTGCCGCAGGAATTTTCAGCACAGACCTTGTTGACATGAAAGGCGGTTACCAGGTATCAAAATTCAGGCTTAAAAAGGATGATGTCCTGTTCCTTTATACTGACGGTATAGAAGAAGCAAAAAGATGTTTCCGTGATGAGAACATGCAGATTATAAAATGTGTGGAACCTGGGCTTAAGGAAAGTGATCCTCACGAAAATCATGCCGTTGGAGATGACAATGAGGAAATGACACCGGAACGTGTTTCTGAAATCATAGAAAGCGTTTATGACAGGTCGGAATTTGTACTTCATAAGCATCATGCGCTTGAAGGTCAGGAAGATTTTTCGTTTGATTTTTCAACTTGTGATGATACGGCAGAAGATGCGATAATGGCTCTTGTTTCCGTGGAAAAGGTTTTCCGCATGTATAAGACTAAGAATCCACAAATGAGTGACCGTGTAAAGGTTGACAGGAAGATTGACGATTTCTTGCACAGGCATTTCAATAAGTATGCCGAATATTGTTCCGACAAGCAGGAAATAGAAAGCGATCCTACACATGTATATTATTGTGGCGTAAGGGAAGATCCTCAATATGATGACCTTACCCTTGTTGCAATCAAGAAAAAATGATGGGATGTTGATTTAAGGTAATTTTCAAAACCAAATCAATTTCAAAGGATTTTTTTAAGCTTATTTCTCTTTATTGAAATAATGCGAAAAATGTGTTATATTATATGTATTCTAATTATTCGAGGTAAACGGTATGAAATACACTGCAGAAGTGGAACATATGTGTCCTTTGGCAAAAGGTGCATATCATGGACCAGCTCCTATTCCAGAAGAGGGAGAGTGGGTTCAGGTAAAGAAAGTTGAGGATATTTCAGGTTTCACACACGGAATCGGTTGGTGTGCACCACAGCAGGGTTGCTGCAAACTCTCTTTGAATGTTAAAGACGGTATTATCGAGGAAGCTCTTGTTGAGACTCTCGGTTGTTCAGGAATGACACACTCAGCTGCAATGGCAAGTGAAATCCTTGTTGGAAAGACTTTGCTTGAGGCTTTGAACACAGACTTGGTTTGTGACGCAATCAATACTGCAATGCGCGAACTTTTCCTGCAGATTGTATATGGACGTACTCAGAGTGCATACTCAAAGGACGGACTCAAAGTAGGTGCTTCTTTGGAAGATCTTGGAAAGAACCTTCGTTCTCAGGTTGGTACGATGTTCGCTACAAAGTCAAAGGGACCTCGCTATCTTGAAATGACAGAAGGATATGTTGAGAACTGCGCAGTTGACAAGGACGGACAGATTATCGGTTACAACTGTGTTAACCTCGGAAAATTGATGGATGCTCTCAAGGCCGGAGATGATGCAAAGACAGCTCTTGGAAAGGCACGTACTCACTATGGTCGCGTAACAGAAGATCAGGGCGCAGTAAAATTCATCGACCCACGAAAGGAGTAAACAAATGGCATTATTTGAAGATTTTACAGGCCGTATACCACAGGTAAACAAGGCTCTTAAAGAATATGGTTTCCAAGAAGGAGAAGCTGGACTCCAGGAAGCACGTGAATTGTGCAAATCAAAAGGTTTCGATCCATATGAAATCTGTCAGTCAACACAGCAGATTTGTTTTGAAGATGCAAAGTGGGCATATGTTCTTGGTTC
>JAZQMW010000067.1:0-22982 GCA_045627025.1 Treponema sp.
AAGTCTATTTTATATTTATTTTAAGATGATTAATAAATTAAATTAAGTTTATTTACATAAAAAAATGGCTAAAATTATTCTTTTTCTTTAGTTTGTATTTGATGTTTTAAGCTTATTTTAATTTTATCATATGAATGATGTCAGATGAATGCTAAAAATCCTTCCTCCATGGAATGCAGTCTGATTTTCAAATCTGTTGCATTTTGCCAAAGAGAAAGGATATGTTACCTATGCAAAGGCATTCTGTAAATTAAAGAAATTTTGCAGTTTTTAAACCGGATTTTCAGAGATTCCCCTTATGGTATCCCTTGTACCATGATGCAAATTTTGAAAGCCCTTCCTCAAGTGTTGTTTCAGGCTTGAATCCAAAATCCTTTTCAAGATCCGATACGTCTGCAAATGTCTGGTACACGTCTCCCGGCTGCATTGGAAGGAATTCCTTTTTTCCCGGTTCCTTTATGATTCCTTCCTTAATGAGGCAGTTTTCAAGAATCTCGACAAATTTAAGGAGACTTGAAGGTTTGCTGTTTCCTATGTTGTACACTTTGTATGGGGCACCATCTTCCGTTTCGGCGGGCGTTTTTTTCATTACGTTTTTTATGCCTTTTACAATGTCGTCAACATATGTAAAATCGCGGTACATGTCCCCGTTGTTGTAAATCTGTATCGGTTCTCCCTTTACGAGCTTGTTCGTGAACTTGAAGTATGCCATGTCAGGCCTTCCCTGCGGTCCGTAGACTGTAAAGAACCTCAGTCCTGTTGACGGTATCTTGTACAGCTTTGAATATGCGTGGGCCATGAGCTCGTTGGATTTTTTTGTAGCGGCATAAAGCGATACGGGATTATCAACCTTGTCATCTGTAGAGTACGGTACTTTCTTGTTTGAACCGTAAACGCTTGATGATGATGCGTATACAAGATGGTCTACGGGATTGTTCCTGCATTCTTCCAGTATGTTGTAAAATCCTATCAGGTTTGATTTTATGTAGCTGTCAGGATTTGTTATGGAATACCTTACGCCTGCCTGAGCTGCAAGATTTACGACAATTGACGGCTTATACTCGGAGAAGATTATGTCAAGCGCGCCTTTGTCGGAAATGTCGCATTTGATGAACTTGAAGCATCCTTCTTGTTTTGAAAGCGTTTCAAGCCTTTCTTCCTTGAGCGATACGTCATAGTAGTCTGTCATTGAATCGATTCCTATGACCTTTATGTCCTTTACTGTGTCAAGAAGAACCCTGCAGAGGTTGCTTCCTATGAATCCTGCGGCTCCCGTGACGAGCACTGTCCTTTTTTCCAAAAATAAATCTGCCATAATCCAAATCTATCATCTTATGGAAAAAAAAACAAGAATCCTGCGTATTGAATGGCTGGAATTTGAAAGCGCCAAAATCCTTCAAAACCTTGACATTATTGCCAATTCAAATATAATTTAAGGCAGTTTAACTGGCTGTCGCATGAAATCTAATGTGTTTTCCAGGTTTTCAAGATGTTCTTTAAGGATCGGAAGGCTGTCGTTTTGAGATGAATGCGCATGTTTATGGGAGATTAAAATGAAAATTGCAGTCGCAGGAACGGGATATGTGGGACTATCCAATGCCGTGCTTCTTTCGCAGCATAACGAGGTTTACGCAGTGGACATAATCCAAAAGAAAGTCGACATGATAAACAATCGAAAATCGCCGATTGTGGACAAAGAGATAGAAGAATACCTTGAAAAAGGGAATCTTGACCTTCATGCGACAACAGATGCCCAAAATGCATATGAAGGTGCAAGTTTCATTGTGATATCGACACCGACAAACTATGATGCCGAAAAGAATTTTTTTGACACTTCGAGCATTGAAACTGTACTCGACATGCTTGAAAACATGAAATCAAAATCAACTGTCGTAATAAAATCAACTGTTCCTGTCGGATATACGGATGGCCTGCAGAAAAAATACCCTTCCCTTTCAATCATTTTTTCACCGGAATTTCTAAGGGAGGGACATGCCCTTTTTGACAATCTGTATCCTAGCAGAATTGTCGTGAGCTATCCGAAGGCAAAACCTGAGCTTGAGTCCAAGGCAAAAGAATTTGCATCACTTCTCAAGGAAGGTGCCATAAAGAAAGACGTAAAGGTTCTTCATCCAAACTGCACTGAAGCAGAGGCAATCAAGCTTTTTGCAAACACATATCTTGCACTCCGGGTTGCGTATTTCAACGAGCTTGACACGTATGCCGAAAGCCGTGGCCTTTCATCAAAATCAATCATAGAAGGCATTTCTCTTGATCCAAGGATCGGAGACTTTTACAATAACCCATCGTTCGGTTATGGCGGATACTGCCTGCCGAAAGACACCAAGCAGCTCAAGGCAAATTTCAATGATGTGCCTGAAAACCTCATAAGTGCGATTGTTGCTTCAAACACAACGAGAAAGGATTTCATTGCCGATCAGATTATCGCAAAAAAGCCGAAAATCGTGGGCGTATACAGGCTTACGATGAAGGCAAACAGTGACAATTTCCGTCAAAGCTCCATACAGGGAATCATGAAAAGGATAAAGGCAAAGGGAATACCGGTAATCATTTACGAGCCAACATTTGAGGGAAATGATTTTTTCAATTCGAAGGTAACAAAGGATCTTTCGTCATTCAAAAAGGATGCTGACATCATAATTGCAAACAGGATGACGCCAGACCTTGATGACGTAATGGAAAAGGTATATACGAGGGATTTATATTCAAGGGACTGATTTAGCATGGACAGAATACTCATAAATGGCAATTTTCTCTGCAGGAATCTTACGGGCATAGAGCGTTTTGCTTTTGAAACATGCCGGGAACTTGATGGCATTTTGACGGAAAACGATGATGTTGCAATACTTGTGCCTAAAAATGCAAAAAAAGTTCCTGAGTACAGGAATATAAGAAAAATCATGTCTGATGTGGAAATTCATGGATTTCCCTACTGGGACATGTTTGTCTTTGCAAGTGCATGCAGGAAAAATGGTGCTGTCGGCTTGAGTTTTTCAAATACTGCGCCTCTATTAAATTCATGCGGATATGCATTCATTCATGATGTATATGCGAAAGATTATCCTGGAGATTTTAAGGGATTCAAGGATAATCTCATAAAGCTTTACTGCAGGTTTTCTTACAGGAATATCGCGAAACATGCAAAAAAAGTATTCACGGTTTCAGAATTCAGCAGAGGAAGAATACAGCATTATTATCACACCGAAGACAGCCGAATTGCCGTAATTCCTAACGGATGGGAACATTTCAGGAATGTGGATGAGGATGATTCAATCATGCAAAAGCATCCTGAGCTTAAGGATGGTGATTTTTTCTTTACCCTTGGATCGCTTAGCAAAAGAAAAAATCTTGTATGGATTGCAGAACATGCGGAAAAGAATCCTGAAAACACGTATGCGATAAGCGGCAAGGCAATAAGCGGTCTTGTTCCCAGTGAGCTTGAGATTCTGCAGAAACTCAAGAATGTGGTTCTTTTGGGATATGTTTCTGATGCCGAGGTGAAATCGCTCATGAAGCACTGCAGGGCTTTTATTTTGCCGTCATATTACGAAGGTTTTGGAATTCCTCCCCTTGAGACATTAAGTGTCGGTTCTGCCATAATAGTGTCATCGTGCGGAAGCCTTCCTGAAATATACGGGAAAACGGCACATTACATTGATTATGACAATGCAGATGCAGATCTTGATGCAATTCTTCGAGAACCTGTAGAAAATCCAGAATCTGTCCTTGAAAAATACACATATAAAAATGCAGCCTCTCTTCTTCTGAAAGAATTGAGGCCGTAAAAGAACGGCTTGGATTGCAGGCATGCATCAAGATGAATGGTGGGTGCCTGTATAACTTTACGAATGGCCATTTTAAGGCAGCCTGAGCTTTTGGTTTCATGGGCTGCCTGGCCTTCTTGAATCAGACTTCAGTACCGCTTGACAGGAAACAGGCAATACCTTCCGTGACGTAAACCTTTCTAAGGTTTCTTACAATTTCAACGATTTTGACAGCTTCCTCTTCCGTGCAGTAGATTATGTACATCGTATTGAGCTGGGGCCAAATTGCGTCTCCGAGATGCGGATTATTGTATCCGGCTCCCTGCACTTTTGTAATTTTCGTGTAAAATTTTCCGACTTTGGCATTTTCAAAATGCTCAGTAAAATCTTCTTCCAAAGCCTCAGAGCATATTATTTCAATCTTAACGCGTCCGATTCCGGACTTTAAGAGTTCATCAAGTTCTTCCATAAATCAGTAGCCTCCCTCGTCATCAAGAATATCCATGGAATCAATGACCTTGTTTATTTCTTCATCAATTACGGTCTTTGTTCCTTCACCAACAGACTCTATCTTTTTTGCCTGCTGAGCAACTTTTTTCTGTGCTTTTTTCTCGGCTTTCCTCAATCGGCGTGCATTGAACATGTAATAGATTGTAGGCATGAGGAAAAGCGTCATTACGGAACCGAATGTCATTCCTCCAAAGACTGTAAGGCTTATAGGCTGCATTGATGTTGAACCTTCTCCAGGGAAGAATGCCATTGGAGCAAGCGAAATGACAGTCGTAAGGGTACTCATGAGAATCGGCCGGAGACGGTTTCTTGCAGCTTCTATACAAGCTTCCTTGAGCTCATATCCACGTTTTCTCAAGAGGTTTGTATAGTCTACGAGAACGATACCATTATTAACGATTGTTCCGACAAGAACAAGCATACCCATGATTGTAATTATGCTGAGCTGGTTTCTGGTTATTGCATAAATCATCATGACTCCGATAAATGAAAGCGGAATCGTGAGGATGACGATGAACGGATCGAGAAGCGACTCGAACTGGCTTGCCATTACGACAAAAACAAGAGCTGCTGCAACAATGATTATGAGGCCGAAATTCAATGCGGCTTCCATCATGTCCTCGAATGCACCGCTGAACGAAATGCGAACAGCATCATCTTTCGGAATGTTGTCGTCAATAAGCTTTTGTATTCCGCCCTGAACCTTGTCAAGTGAAAGTCCTTTTACAGGATTTGCTGTGACATGGATGATTCTCGACTGGTTTTCACGAAGAATCGTTACAGGCGCAAAATTTTCCTCATAGTGTGCAAAGCTTGAAAGCGGAATGTGCTGGCCTGAAGAATTTACGACGGAAATCTGGTCAAGGTCTGCAAGTTTTGCCTTGTCTTTTTCATCAAGTCGTACTATTACGTCAATATCCTTTCCGCGCTGAGTATATCGGCTGGCTGTTTTTCCGTTGATGGCGGCATTGATTTCTGCACCGACAGTATAGATTGTAAGTCCAAGTTCCTGCATTCGGTTTCTGTCAACAATGATTTCAGCCTGAGGAAGACCGTCTTCCTGGTCTGATTTTACTTCCGTTACAAGATCCTGAGCCTGTTCCTGAAGCAGTTTTTTCACTGCCTCTGCACTTTCTCGGACGAGATTAAGGTCATCACTTCTTATGTCGATGCTGATTCCGCTGGAACCTGCATTGTTGCTGTTTGTTCCGAAAGCCATTGTGGCGCCAGGAAAGTGGTCGAAATGTTTTCTGAGCTTGTCTTTTGCAGTTTTTTCATTGTCATATCCGATCTTTCTTTCTTTTTCCTCGTAAAGGGTAAACGTGATGGAACCCTTGTGCGTGTCCGAACTTGAGGCGAACATGCTTGAGCCACCGACCGTAATTGAGGTGTGCTTGACTCCGACAAGATCTTTCTGACAAAGCTGTTCAAGTTCCTTCATCGTGTCGTCGGTGACTTCAAGAAGTGTTCCTTTTGGAAGTTCAAGATCAATCGTGACCGTATTTGCTGCGGCATCAGGCATGAAAATGAATCCTACGAACTTTATTGCGGCGATAGACAGGAAGAAAAGGACAATAAGTATTGCAATCGTGGATTTTCTGTGCTCAAGAACGAATTTTACGCCTTTTGCATAGGAACTGTCCATCTTGAAGAAGAATTTGTTGAATGCCCTGTTCATGACGTAGCCGACTCCGGTTTTTCCTTCATCCACAATTTTGTCGATTCTGAGGAATGAAGAGCAAAGTACCGGAACAAGACACATTGCGACAATAAGGGAACACATGAGTGAGAAGATGATTGTATATGCAAGGTTGTCGAACATCATTCCCATCATTCCGAGTTTTTTCTTGAAAAGAATCATCGGAAGGAAAATGCAGACAGACGTAAGCGTTGATGACGTGATTGATGCAATCATTTCCTGGGAACCGAGGACAGCCGCAACCTTTGGTTTTGAGTCCCTCTGGCGGTATGCATATATGTTTTCAAGGACAACAATCGAGTTGTCGACAAGCATACCGATACCGAGGAGGAGTCCTGACATGGAAATAAGGTTTATTGTCATTCCCCTGAAATACATCAGCATGAGCGTTACGAAAACTGAAATCGGAATTGCAAGTCCGATTATGAACGTACTTTTCATTGACCTCAAGAATATGAAAAGCACTATGATTGCAAGGATGGCTCCCTGAACGACGGAATTTACGACTTCTGAGATTGTCTGCTCAATGACGTCCGTGGTATTTGAAGTTTCTATGATGGAAACTTCTTTTGGAAGCTCCGACTGAAGTTTTGCCATGGCCTTTCGCACGTTTCTTGCGGCAGAAACCGAGTTTTTTCCACTCTGCTTCTGAATCATGAGCATTACGCTTGATTCTCCGTTAAGGTATGCGAACGTACTTTCATCCTTGTATCCTTCATATACATCTGCAATGTCACGAAGCTTTACGGAAACAAGCCCACCTTTTCCAGAAGGCTTGTATGTGACTACAGTATTCTTCAAATCCTCAAGGGTCTGGTATTTTCCGTTTGTCTTTATGGAATAGTTTGTCTCACCATTTGTTATGACACCGCCCGAACTCTGTATGTTTTGGGCACCTATCATTTGAGCGACCGTTGAAATTGAAAGTCCATAGGCTTCGAGTCTGTCTCTTGGAATGCTTACGTTGATTGATTTTTCACGGCCTCCGATTACGTTAGCGGAGGCAACTCCGTCAAGCTGCTCAAGTCGGGGCTGGATTACGTCTTCTGCGATTGAGCGAAGTTCCTCAGGAGTAAGGCTTCCCTGGAGTCCGAGCCTCATGATAGGAATCATGGCAGGATCCATCTTGATTGTAAGCGGAGTTTCAGAATTTTCCGGTAGATATGAACGCACGAGGTCTATTTTGTCTCGAACCTCATTTGCTGCGGCATCCATGTTTGTTCCATAGTCAAGTTCCATGATGACAAGGCTCATTCCGGAATTTGACTGGGACTGGAGTTTTTTGAGTCCGCTCAAACCTGAAAGGGAGCTTTCAAGCGTACGGGTAACACTCTGTTCAACTTCTTCAGGACCTGCATTTTCGTACTTTGTATATACAATCATGTACGGAAGCGTCATGTCTGGATACATGTCTACAGGCATGTCAAATGTACAGAAAATACCAAGCGCAACCATTATTATGAATGTAAGTAATGTGGTTACCGGTTTATTAACACATCTTTCTGCAATAGTCATATAAATTTCCTTAAAATTTTGAGCATCTCCAAAATCATTTTTCAGGAGATGTCTGTCTGAATCTGGATGAATCTAAGACATCTGGATCTTGGATTCTCCTTTCAGGGAATTTGACTTGCAAATCCCTGATTTTCTTAATGCAAGCCACGGAATCCTCCGTATTCTGGACTTCCGGCTGACATTCTTGCTGAAAAGCTCTGTCTTGATTTCAGCAAAGTACATTTTTCTTGAATGAAATCAGTCTTGCTTGTTCTGGACTGAGAGGACTTTTACGCGCGCATTGTCGCTCAAAAGGGACTGTCCCTTTATTACGATGATCTGGCCGTCAGTGATTCCCCCTGAAATTTCCGTCTTGCCATCAACCGAGATGCCCTTTGTTACGGGCGTAAGCCTTGCATGTGTCTTTGATTCGTTGTCAATATCCTTTATGACAAATACATGCGGTTCTCCATCCCTTGAGATGACAGCATTTGACGGAACTATTATGGCTTCCTTTACGCTGTCCGTAATGAGTTTTACACGTGCATACATTCCGACCCTGATTCTTGGGTCCTTGTGGTCAATCTTAAGCTTTACCTGCATTGTCCTTGATGATATGTCAAGAACAGGACTTACCTCAAAAACTTTTGCATCAAAATTTACTCCTGGATAGGCATCGAAGTTTATCACGGCCTTTTGTCCGTTTGAAATTCGGCTTATGAAGCGTTCCGCAACGTTTATCTTTATCTGAAGCTCGTCAGTATCACTTACCTGTGCGACGGAATATCCCTGAGAGACCATTGTTCCAATGGTTGGCGGAAATGCCGTGATTCTTCCCGTAATAGGAGATTTTACCGGGCTTGCCGAATAATTCATTCCAGGACGGCTTGCATCAACATATGCAATGATTTCGTCTTTCTTTACGTTGTCACCGACATTTACGAGTATTCTCTGTATCTTTCCGCCAACATCAGGAAAAATGTCTACTGCTGATACAGATGACACGTCTCCGCCGAATTCAAGATATTCATCCATGTTTCCAGGCTTTGTCATGTATCCGTTGACGGCAAAAACCGATTCTTCTTCATCCTTGCTGTCTGCTTTTGCTGTTTTTTTGTCCTTGCATGCTTCCGTCATCAGGGTAAGTGCAATAACCGATGCAATCAATGCAGATTTTCCAAATCCTGTTTTCTTCATTTTTCTGCTCCTGTAAGTTTTGTATTTAGCGCCGTCTCCAAATCAAGGAGCGCCGATATGTAATTGAACTTTTGGCTTGCAAGTGCGAGCCATGACTGGTTCAGCTGGTCTTCCGAATCCTTGAGGTCAAGATATTCCTTTGTTCCGTTGTTGTATGCCTTCAACGTCATCTGATAAGACCTGTCTGCAAGAGAAACGTTTCTGGACATTACCTTTATCTGCTCTCTCGCATTGTTAAGTGTGTCTATTGCCTTTCTGATTTCCATTTTCTGGTTTTCAAGTGCAAGTTCCCTTCCTATTTCAGCCTGCTTCAGCTGTGCCTTGTAATCGGCAATCTGCTGCTGGTTTTTTGAAAAAGGAAGAAGGTTTGAGAGGTTCCATGTAAGTGACAGAGAAAAACTTCCCTTGTCGGAAGGATCCTTGCTCAGCTTGTCTTCAAGAAAATTTGTATATGTAGGCTGATACGACCAGCTTGTTGCAAGAGTCGGCAGGTATGTTGCAAGGTTAAGACCCTTTATTCCGAGTTTTGCTGCCGCAATCTGCTTTTCAAGTGCCTGTATGTCAAGATTGTTGCTTGCATATTTAGAGTATAACTCATCGAAGTCGGTTTTTATATATTCTTCAGGCTGAATCGTACCCTCGAGTTCAATCTTTGTTCCAACAGGATAGCCTATCAAGATGGCAAATGCATCAAGCTGCTGGTTTAGCTCGCTTGTAAGCTTTGAAACGTCAGGACGCTTGTTTTCGTATGCAACCTGGTTCTGAAGGTACTGGAGTTCCGGTACGATTCCGTTTTTATAGTTTATCTCAGACTGGTTTGCCCTCTTTCGCGCATTTTCAAGAGCATTTCTCTTGATTTTAAGCTGCTCCTGTGCAAGAAGGATTCCGTAAAACATTTTCCTTACGTTTACTTCCGTCTGCCTCAATGATTTTTCATATGTGATTTTTCCATTTTCGTAATTTATCTTTGCAGCCCTTATCTGAGCAAGATATGCAAAAGTAAAATTCCATGAAACTGAAATAGTACCGATTCCAACCCAATGACCACTTTCAGTTTCTTTGCTGTGCGGCGTATTTGCTGAAGTAACGGCATTTGCAAGGTCTATGCCGTCATTTATTTCCTTGATTGTATCACTTATGTCGTTTTGTCTTGAAAGAGTTCCTGTTGCAGTAAGTGAAGGAAGTAAAACATTCCATCCGTATTTTCCTGCACGGCGTTTAATGTCAAGGTCAAGTTCTGACGATTTCAGCGTCTTGCAATGTTCCATGGCATATGAAACTGCCTGCTCGACATTGAGTGTAACCGACTGTTCGTTCATCTGGCTTTCCGGTTCTTCCGCAAACATATAAAAAGCAGAGGCAATGCATAAAGCGATGGCTGCATTTTTTTTGCCTGTCAATGTTATTTTTTTTCCCATTGTGAATATTCTCCCTTAAGCATTATGTAAAATATGTCTTTTAACGCCGCATTAATCATGTCAATCGGCAAATTGTGTTTTTTTGCATGCATGCACAGAAACACCGGTATCGAAAAGAACCATGAAAAAAATGTCCTGTTCGAAAGTGACGGTTCGCCTGTGTCAGGCAGATTTTCCAGAAGTCCGCAACTGCAAAGATAGCTGTGAAACTCATCAAAAAAGCATTTGCCTTCGTTTTTGCTGAACTCAAAGTCGTTCTGGAACTGAAGCCATTTGCTTACGATGAATACTTCCTTGTGGGTGATGAAATAGTCAAGTTCAGTTTTCATCAATATGTATATGCATTCTTCCCTGCATTCTGCAAAGGTGATGTTTTTCTTCATGACTTCAAACATCATGCGCACTTCTTTTTCAAGGTTTGAATAAAGCAGGTCGTCCTTGTCCGTGAATTTGGAATACAGGCTGCTTTTTGCAATCCCAAGTTCCTTTGCAACTGCTTCTACTGTAACACCCCGAAATCCAACTTCTGCCACCACATTTGAAAGAGCTTTGAAAAAACGGTCGGTTTCCGGAAGATTCCTGAAGTTTTCGCTACACTTCATGTCAAGTTCACTGAGCCTGAAGAGAGACACTTCCTGAATTTCGCTTAATCCGAATTTGATGATGGACACAATCTTTTTTGCATACGACCTTATTTTTTCATCAGAATCCTGAATTCCGGTTTTCTTAAGTTCTTCGTCACGGGATACCTGGAAAACGATTACCGTTATGCTCAGGTATAAAAGGTGCATGTAAAGTTCCCAGTTTGTCACGCTTCCGTCTTTGTCGAAAAGCCCTCCGAAAATTCTTGAGCCTTTTTTTTCAATGCCAATCAGGAACTGGTCGATTGAAAATTTCACGTGCGTAGACATAAGGTAATAAAGATACTCTTTTTTCTTGAAAAGCAGGACTATCATGTCTTCCATTGTCTTGTAGCAAAAGGCAGGTTCATTGTCCTCAAGTTTTGATATGACTGAATAAAGGTCATCGTAAAGTTTTTCGAGCATTGAGCCTTCAAGTTCTTCCTTGCTCTTGAAATGCTTGTATATTGCGCTTTTCGTGATGCCGGCTTTCCTTGCGATCATTGACAGTGATATCTTTTCAATAATGACCCTGTCATAAAAAGAAAAAGCTGAGGAAATTATTCGTTCTTTTGTTGAAAGCGTTTCGTTTTGCATAATTGGTGACCGAACAGTCGGTAACATAAATATAACCTAAACTTTCATCTTCGTCAACTCCTTGGAAAATGTAAAAAAAGGGCCACCTTTTAAGGCGGCCCTGCAGGAGATCATGCATTGTCATGCATTCAGTTTTCTGAAAGAATCTGAGCGATGAGGATTTTCAAGAGTGCTGAGGCCTTTCCCCTGTGGCTGATTTTGTTTTTCTGCTCCATGGTAAGCTCGGCGGATGTTTTTTTGTATTCCGGAAGATAGAAAATAGGATCGTATCCGAATCCACCAGTTCCCCTCGCTTCGCTGATGTCAGGGATTATTTCTCCCTCCATTGTTTCCTGACATGCGAAAACCCTGTCTTTGCCGGCATACAAAACCATTGCGCATGTATAATGTGCAGTAGGCTTGTCGCATTTTCCGGACTTTACTGCTTCTGCAGTCTGCTCGACAAGGAATGCATTCTGTTCTTCCTGGGAAATCTTTTTTCCGTCAGGACGACCCGTCATGTATTCAGGACCTGCGTATCTTGCCGTGTAGATTCCCGGTTTTCCGTCAAGCGCATCAACGCACAGACCGGAATCATCTGCAATTACCGGACAGTGCACGATGTCATAGAGGACCTTGGCCTTTATGATGCTGTTTTCATAGAATGTAGAGCCTGTTTCTTCAGGATCAAATTCAATATTCTCGTCTTTCGGAATTACGATTGTGTGCTCGGGAAAGAGTTTTGCAATCTCCGCCTTTTTATGGTTGTTGTTTGTTGCAAGGTATATTTTCATAGCCACAGAATACCATTATTGTCGTTATTGGGCAAGAGTAATGTCTTCAAGGTGCTCTGCAGCCCTTTCCATTATGCATGCAACTTTTCTTGGAGAAATGTTGAGTATCCTGCCCACTTCAACATTTGTCGGAGAAAGACGCTTTGCAAGTTTTGAAAGCTCTGAAAGTGCCGAATTCCATTTTTCCTCATGAAATTTCTTTTTTTTAGCATTTTTTTCCTTTTTGTATCCAGATTCCTGCCTGATTTCATATTTTTCCCTGTGCATGTAGGTTCTTCCGATTCTTGACTCAAGCATCATGCATCTGTCCATTTTTTCGCTTATCGAATTCCTTCCCCTTTGAATCAAATCCTGAAGTTTTTTTTCATTCATGTCCATGAGGACGGAAATCCTTTTTATAAGCGCATCAGATATGTTGAAACATGATTTTATCGCCAGGATCAGGCATGCCTGTTTCAGGAGTGCTTCCCTGTTTATGGACAGTTTTCCGGTATTCCGCACCTTGAATACGTTGCTGTAGTTCAGATTTTTCTTTGCGAGATATTCAAGCTCACCCATTGTCATTTTGCTGTCGTCAGAATTAAGTTCAAGCATGTATTCCGCATCCCTTGTTATATAGTTTTCCTCAATTTCAGATTCCATTATCTGAAAGTCTATGAAAAAACGCTGTTTTTCACGTTCCTCATATGACTTTTTCATCCACCATTTTAATGATATTTTTATGCAACCGTAAAAATAGGTCGTAAACACACACCTTTCAGGATTGAAATTCCGTATTATCTTTTCAAGCCTTGTCGATATGTACAGAATGAAATCGGAAAAAAAATCTTCGTCAATTTTTGAAAGTCCAAAATTTTTTCTGTGATTGAATACGAATTCCAGCAGCCTGTTTGACGCTTCGTGCAGGTCAATTTTATGGCAGCTGTATTCATCCCAAATGCTGTTGATGTCGATCATATATCCTCCTTTGATCTATGAGGGATACAGAGCATATTCCGTTCCAGAAAGCATAAAATGTGAATTAATTACCATAAATATGATAATTTGCACTTTTTTTGATTGAAAAATAATACCGCGTGCAAAAAATCTAACTGAAATACTAACAGAAAATAACTAAAATCAGTCAGTTTCTGACAAAAAACAGTGAGATATCTAGTGATTGGTTGTGAGAAAATAACAGGAAACAGTGAAATAAACACGTGTCACAGTGAGAATCTAACAGGCTGGATTAAAAAAAATTGCAGAAATAAAAAAAACGCGGGTCTAAAATTGTTTTTCAAGACCCGCCGTGATGGAAAAAATCATTCTTCCTTTGCCTTGTTTTCGAATTTTGTATAGCTTGAAAGGAAAAGGAGTTCAACATCTCCGATAGGACCGTTTCGCTGTTTTGCGACAATCAGCTTTCTGTCCTGCACGGGATCGTAACCCTCGTTTGTCTCCTTGTTTTTGCTTCTGTCACCATGGATGAACATTACCATGTCTGCATCCTGCTCAATGGAACCGGAACCGCGAAGCTGCGCAAGATTAGGCTCGTCACCTTCTGCCGTACGTGCAACCTGGCAAAGCACCACTATCGGGATTTCAAGTTCTCGAGCGAGGCTCTTTAGTGATTTTGAGATTGCCGACTGCTGTTCATGAAGGGCTAGGTCAGGATTTTCACTTGTAATCAGTCCGATATAGTCTATGAAAATGATTTCCACCTTTTGGTTTACCTTCATTCTCCTTGCCATGGCGCGTAAGTCAAGAAGCTTCATGTTTGGAACATCAACAATGTACAGTGGGGCGTTAAAGCATTCTCCTGCCGCATCCTGAAGTTTTTTGAAGTCTTCGATTTTCAGCATTCCGCTTCTGAGTTTTGTGCCCGGAATCCTTGCAACCTGGGAAAGCAAACGCTGTCCAATCTGGTCGCCAGACATTTCAAGGCTGAAAAAACCGCACGGAATTCCTTTTTCCACGGCTATGTTCTGCATCATGCTTAAAGCAAGTGCCGTCTTACCCATTGAAGGACGGGCGCCTATGATTATCATTTCGCTTTTCTGGAATCCACTTGTCATGCTGTCAAGCTGGGTAAATCCAGAAGGAATTCCCGAATAGGAATTTTTATTCTTGTATCTTGAATCGATTATCTGTATTGTCTTTGGAACTATGTCCTTCATCGCCCAGATTTGCGTTGACTGGTTTGAATCTGTCAGCTTGAATATTTTTTGTTCCGCATCCTCAAGAATCTGGCGGCTTTCCTTTGTTTCGTCAAAGCTGTCTGCCTTTACTTCTGAAGAAATCTTTATAAGTTTTCGCCTTGTGGAGTTGTCAAGGACAATTTTTGCATAGCATTCGACATTTGCCGCTGTAGGAACAACGTCTGTCAGTGAGGATACATATCCGGCACCTCCTGCCTGCTCAAGTTTTCCGGATTTTGTAAGGTCGTCAATAAGGGTCAAGAGGTCTCCCTTTATTCCGTCCGTGAAAAGATGCATCAACGAATCGTAAATGAGCTGGTTCTGCTGGCTGTAGAAATCGTCAGCCCTGAGGTATGTTACGACTTCACTTACGGAACTCCAGTCAAGCAGCAAAGCGCCTATTGTAGCCTGCTCTGCTTCAAGGTTATGCGGCGGTATCTTATCCTTCAAATCCATATTGTTGACTCCATAAAAAAAGAGGCCGTCCCGACAAGCGAACCGACCTCTTTCTTGCTTTTTATGAAAAAAAATTACTCAGCTTTTTCTTCTGCCTTTGGTTCTTCTTTCTTAGACTCTTTTTTGCCTGAAGCTTCTTTTGGTTCTTCAGCATTCTGTCCCTTTACGCAAAGCTTTGCTTCTGCAACAGCTCCCTCATAAAGGTGAATCTTGATTGTGTAGTTTCCTACATTCTTGATTGTAAGGCCAGGAATCTCAATCTTCTTGCGCTCGATTTCAAAATCCTTCTGTGCATAGAAATTTGCAACTGTAAGGTTTGTAACGGCACCGAAAAGTTTTCCGTTGCTTCCTGCAGGCATCTCAAGTACAACTTCAAGAGCCTCAAGCTTTTCCTTAAGACTTGCGCTGTCCTTTCTTTTCTGCTCTTTGCGTGCCTCAATCTCAGCTTTCTTGCCTTCAAAGTAAGCTTCTGTTTCTGGATTGCATGGAACTGCAAGCATGCGTGGGAAAAGATAGTTTCTAGCATAGCCGCTAGCTACATTTTTTACGTCACCCATTTCACCGAGGTGTTTTACATCATCATTCAAGATAACTTTCATTTTTTCAAGCTCCTATGTATATTTTAAAGACCCGTGTCTGCCAGGAGTTGGTTCACAGGTCTGTTTTGCAATTTCCCAAAGTTCCGTTTTCCGGAATTCAGGCTTTTATGCTACTCTGCAACGTATGGAAGGAGACAGATTGCACGTGCGCGCTTGATGGCAACTGCAAGTTCCTTCTGGTGCTTTGCACATGTTCCTGTTATGCGGCGTGGCAAAATCTTGCCGCGTTCTGTTGTGAAACGCTTGAGTCCGTCTGCATCCTTATAGTCGATTTTTGCCTTGTTTGCGCAGAAACGGCAAACCTTCTTGTGGAAGAATGCCTTGTTTTTTCCGCGTGCACCGCGAACTTCGTCTTCACGACCTGAATCCTGCAACTGTTCCTGAGTTACGTTGTTATCCATTACTTCGTTTTCGTCAGCCATAATTAAGCTCCTTATAGAGTTTTGTGCCTAAGCACTTTCCGTATCAGAACGGAATGTCTTCAGGGAATTCTGAATTGTCACCGCCGAATGTTTCCTGCGGCATGTAATCCGATTGAGAAGATGACTGGTTCATGTTGTATGACGGACGCTGCTGATACCCCCCAAAAGCATCCTGCGAGCCGCCAGAATATCCGCCACCTGTTCCCTGCGAACTTGAAAGAAGTTCGAGAGAAGATGCCTGAATTACAACTCGTGAAAATTTCTGACCGTCTTTTTCCCATCGATTCTGCTTCAATGCACCCTGAACTGCAATCTGCTTTCCTTTCGTAAGATATTTTGCAACTGCTTCGGCAGGCTTTCCGAAATATGAGACATCAAAATAGTTTGCCTCGCTAATCCACTGTTCGCCTTCCTTTTTGCTGTAGTTGACTGCAATGCTGATAGAAAGAATCGCATTTCCCGTGCTTGCATACTTCAGTTCTGCATCACGCGTGAGACGTCCGACTAGTACTACACTGTTAATATCAGAAATTGCCATATCCTACTCCTGGAATTTATTTATGCGTTTTTTCCATCAACAACAACGAAAAGATATTTCAAGAGGTTTGTGTTGAATTTAAACTGTGCGTCAATGTCAGCAATTTTTGCTGGGTTTGCCTTCACTGTAAGGAGAAGGAACTTGCCGCGCTTCTGGCGCTTTACTTCATAAGTAAGGTCACGGTCACCGTAAGATTCTTCTTTTTCAATCTCAGCACCGAATTTTGCAAGATCAGCCTTCAATGTCTCAAGGCCAGCTTTGTATTTATCATCATCAAGAGGATAAATTGTCATAAGTTCATACTTTCTCATATGTATGTGCTCCTTATGGTCAAAATGGGAACTTCATGCGAAGCTCCAAGGGGTATCTCATGATATTAATTTGTGGCATAAATGTCAATAGGATGAAGACGATGCTCAAATGCCAGACATTTCATTTCAATGCTCATTGCATGTTTTGGACTTCCAGAAATAAGAAAGATTGTTGAAAGTCATTCTGCATCTTGGAAGTCTCGATTTTTTTTCTTTTTTTCCACTAGATATTTTTAACATTGTGTTATATAATGTTTTAAGATTTCATTGGTTTCAATGGAATCTCCATATTTACTTTTGGAGAATCACAATGAACAAAGCAGAATTAGTAGAAAAAATGGCTAGCGAAACAGGTCTTTCTAAGAAGGATACAGAAAATGCATTGAAAGCATTTATTGAAGTTGTTTCAAGTGAACTTGAGAAGAAAAATGATGTTCAGCTCATTGGTTTTGGAACATTCACTGTAGGAGAAAGAGCAGAGCGTACAGGACGCAATCCTAAGACAAAGGAAGAAATCAAGATTCCTGCAGCAACTGTACCAAAGTTCAAGCCAGGAAAAGCTCTCAAGGATCGCGTAAACAAATAAACCTGTTTGCTTTTTGAAAAAACGCACAATTCGGGCATCGTTTCATTGAATGGTGCCCGTTTTTTTGCCGAAGACAAGTTTTTTGATTTTTGACGGGTCACCGAGGTCTTTCAAACCGCAAGGAAAAAAATACCCGAACCTTGTAAAAACTTGATGTGGACCAAACAACTTCATTTTCAGGACTTGACGGTGTATTGGTTCTTTCCGTTCTCCTTGGACTCATAAAGCGCTGTGTCTGCATTTTCATAAAGTTCCTGATAGCTTTTTTCATGGTCGAAGCATTTGATGCCTATGCTTGATGTAAGCTCAACCCTTTTTTTCCCATTTGAATACGTGCGCCTGAGTTTTCGGATGAGATTTTCGGCCTTTACCTTTACAAGCTCATTGACAAAATCCATGTCCTTGCTTTTTATTCTCAAAAGGACTGAAAACTCATCTCCTCCAATTCGCGCTATGAGGTCATTGTCGGTGAAGACCCTGTTAAGGGTGCCTGCGACATCACAAATGGCCCTGTCACCCATTCTGTGTCCAAGACTGTCATTGACTTTCTTGAAATTGTCAAGGTCTATCATGAAGAACACCAGGGTTTCGCTTCCGGAAAAGCCTTCAAGGATTTCTTCTGTTTTTTGCTCCATTGTCATCTTGTTTAAAAGACCTGAAAGAAGATCCGTTTCCGCATCTTTCTTAAGCCTCTTTGCTTTTTCGATTTGTTCGTCCGCATTTACAAAGTTGCCGAAAAGCTTTTTCCGTCCGCTTTCATCGCATATCAAGGCGGCGCTAAGCCTGTACCACATGTACTTGTCTTCAAAATCACGGATTCTTATCTCGCACGTAATGTTTTCCGCGTCACCGCACAAAAGGTCCTTTAATTTTTGATGCATGAAACCGTCGTCAGGATGCAGCCTCGAGTATATCCTGTCCAGCTCGCTTTTTGAAATCCTGTCGCAGTTTTCCCCGAAAATAGGTTCCGTTCCTCCGTTCATTTCAAGCATTCCGTTTTCCGCATCATATTCAAATACCACGGAAAGGGTCTTGGACGTTACGGTCTGATACCTGTTGTTTATCTTCTCAAGTTTTGACGCATTCCTTATTTCCCTTAATATGGTACATGCCAGTAAAATTATGATGCTTGCCATGAGGAAATTCTGCAAAAGGTTTATGCTCTTGAATGAATTTATTTTTACTGCGCTTGAGTAGATTTCTTCAGCCTCATCCTTTATGATGAAGAGCCACTGCCTGTCCGGAATGAATTTGTATACGCACACGCAGTCGCGTCCCTTGTCATCCTCGTAATTGCACGTGCCCCTGTATATGCGCATGTTTATCTGCTTGAAAATTTCGTCGACATGCTTTTCGTCTATGTCGTGTCCGACTTTTGCACTTTCCTCGCTGTATATGTATCTTGCCTGTGCAAAGTCAACCAGAGAATACTTTGCGCTGTCAAGGTTCGGTATCTTCGCTTCCGCAAGGAGTTTGGCGAACTGTTCGTTTTCAATCGCACCTCCGACAAATCCCAATATCGTGCATCCGTCATCATCAAATACCGGCGCAAAAAGGGGCATGACGATGACGTTCGTTAATGGGGCCGTAATGACGCCTCCGTTAAAAACCCATTTTTTGTTCCTCATGATTTTTTTCTGAAATACTGCAAGCTGCTCCCCTTTCCTTGTCCTCATTCCTATTTTTTCAGGATTGCTATGCGTAAGGACGACTGAATTCCATGAGTTCAGGTAGATGCCTTCCCACCCCACAAGATCTCCGTAAAAATCCATCGTGTATTTCTGGGCTTTTGCAACAAGATCCTTGTCATTGGGGTTTTTCAAACATTCTTTAAGCTCCGGGCTTTTGGCGAAGACTCGAAGTATCGTCTCCGATTTCTGTATGTATTCCTCGAATATCTGGGACTTTGTCTCTATGGATGTTATCATGTTGTTCTTGGCAAATGAGTTTACCAGGTTCGTAATGCTTTTGTTGAATGTCACGAATATGAGGAATCCCAATGCAAGCGTAATGCCAGCCATTGAAAGAAGTATTATCGTGTTTGTTTTTCTGCCGTCTTTTTTCATGCAATCTCCGGGACTTTTGTCACTTTTTGGAAAACACGCAATTTCAAGGCCTTGCAGAGTTTTCTCATTATGGATTATGGTGCAGTTCCTTCCTGAATTATAATGCAGCGTGCCTCGTATTTCAACTTTTGTTTTTATCAGATGCCTTTTGAAATCGTTGAAATCAGCCTGAATGCCATGAAGCACAAAAGGGAAAATGCAGATGACAAAAAGTAGACTGGAGTGAAAATCAGGAATGACTTTATTTTTACCGAGAAAAAAAGCGTTATGCTTTCTATGAATCCCGCAATTGACAGCAGGAAAAGCGATATGGCGCAGAACGAGCAGAGAACAAGTATGAAAGACTGGGTGCTGTCGAGGAACTTTTGGAAATTCCCGCTTACATAGAACAGGGTGAGGACTACAAGCATCAGAAAAAGAAACAGGGAGGTTCTGTTTGTCAGCTTGAACAGATATGATGTTGAAAGCTTATAATTTTCCTTTACGACCATAAAAACACTTTAAAGATTTCTTTTTTGTCAGTATAATATAAATGTATTTTTTTTTCGAGTAGGTTGAAGTATGAAAATCAGGAAAATCGCAAATATATTTATCGTCCTTCTTGTTTTTGCGGGGGGTGTTTTCTATGCGGGATACGTTTCCTTTCTCGTAAAGGCCGGAACGTGCTCCGTGATGGTTTCCAAAACCGGCGGAATCCATGAAAACGTGATTGAAAGCGGAAAATTTGCATGGAGATGGGAACGTCTTTTCCCTACGAACGTAACTTTAATCCCTTTTGACCTTGCGCCATGCAAGACATCTGTTCAAGTTTCCGGAGAACTTCCCGGTGGCAGTACATATTCTGTTCTTTTTGATGAAAAACCTGATTTTTCATACAGCGCATCCATTGATGTCGGAATCAGGATAACGCCAGAGGGCATACATCATCTTTATGAATGCGGCGTCATAAAGGATAATGACGGACTTAAGTCTTATCTTGACGGAAAATGCAGGACCGCATCGGCAATAATCGTGAGGGAGCTCATAGAAAAACCATCTTCGTTCAGCACTGCGATAATAAGCCCTTTTTCACTTGCGTCAAATGATCTTGAAAGAATTGTCAAGGCTCATGAAGATGAATTTGAAAACCTTGAAATCATATCCGTGGATTTTGAGAGAATCAGGATTCCTGACATTGAAATATACTGCAAGGCAAAGGATTGCTATGATTCGTACATGAAGGCACTTAACGGCAAGCTTTCCGAACTTGCTGAAAAGCAGGCCGAGTCAATGGCAGAAAAAGACAGTGCCATGAAACAGCTTGAAAAATTCGGCGAGATACTTGAAAAACATCCGCATCTTGAATCTCTTTTCAAGTCTGGAGACATCACGCAGACAATGAATGCCATAAAATCACTCAAATGATTTCAGGCCGGCATGTTGATTTATGCGGATCATGATGTTTTAGTCAGCTGAATTTGAAACTACAGATTGGAACCTCTAAAAATTTAAATTTCCAGAGGTTTCAGGATATAATGGGGAAATTAAAATGACAAAGAGACTTTTTGCAATAAGGGGTGCAGTCCAGACGGAAAACATCAGGGACAGCATACTTAATGACGTTGGCCTTTTGATGAAAACGATTTTTGAAAAAAACGGCATAAAAGATCCGAAAGACATAGTGTCAATACAGTTTACCATGACAGGCGATCTTGACGAAATGAATGCCGCTACAGCCTTAAGGCGTTATGATACGGGCTTGGATACGTCATCAATTCCGCTTTTCTGCGGCATGGAGGCTTCCGTAAAGGGCATGATGCCGAGAGTCGTTCGCGTCATGATTACGCTTTATATGGATGAAAATTCAAAAATCATTCCCGTGTACATGAATGGCGCTGAAAAACTCAGACCAGATTTCAAGGCAGTGTAAAATATGAATGTATGGCTCATTTCAAGGGAATACGCCGGAATTGCTGAAGCCGGTGGTGTAAAGAACGTTGCATGTTCTCTTTCTGAAAGTCTTGTGCGTCTTGGACATGACGTGACGCTGTTCATTCCTCAGTACAGGTGCACGGAACTTCATAACATAGAAAACTACACATGCTTTTACAATAAGCCTGTCACCTTCAAGGTGGGAGACAAAGACGTATCCGTTTCTTTCGGTCACGGCTCGCTAAACGGCGTGGAGATAATTCTTATCTGCCATAAGTGCTTTGCAGAAAAAAAGGCCGTATATACGTACACGAGGGAAGAAGAACTGGAAAATCCGCTCCATAAGGCTGGAGAGGGACATGAAGATGCAAATTTCCTTAACGTCGTATATCAGCTTGGCGTCATAAACTATGCGACGACATGTACCGTTACGGAGCGTCCCGATGTCGTACACTGCCAGGATGCACCTACAGCACTTCTTCCGACCCTTATAGAAGAAAACTGCAGGAAATCGGCATTTTTCAAGAAGTTTTTCGGAAAAACGAAATATTTCGTCACCATACACAATGCAGGACCCGGGTATCACCACAACTATGCTTCCATAAAAGAAGCCATGAAATTCACTGGTCTTCCAAAAGAAGTACTGAAAAAGGGACTCAACAATGGTGCCGTAGAACCGTTTCTTCTCGCACAGTACAATTCATGCCTTACGACAGTATCTCCTGAATATGCAAAGGAAATACTTGCCGAAAAAACGAACACGGACGGGCTTTCTGCAAAATTTAATGAAAACGGAACAGACATTGTGGGAATTACAAACGGAATAGATTTTTCAAGGTACGATCCTCAGGATACAAAGAAATCGCTCCTGCAGTTTCCGTTCAATCCCAAAAAAAGGCATCTTGAGGGAAAATATGACAACAGGAATTTTTTCCTGAAAAATTATGCTTCAAGGAATCCAGAATTTGCATGCCCCGAGGGAATTGAAAAGCATGGCCATGTGGACTATGTGGATGACAGGGAAGCCGAGAAATATGTATACATCACATATCATGGCAGGGTCGTTCACCAGAAAGGCATTGAAGTCATGGTTGAAGCATGTGAAAACCTTCTCAAAAAGAATCTGCCCGTAAGATTCATGTTTGCAGGACAGGGAAACAATGAGCTTGAAAACCTTCTTGCCGATTTTACGGAAAGGCATGAGGGCAAAGCCGTGTATTTCAAGGGATATGACCGTTTTTTGTCAAGGATGGTCATTGCTTCCGCCGATTTTTCCCTTCATCCGAGCTGGTTTGAGCCTTGCGGACTTGAGGATTTCATAGCTCAGATGTTCGGAACCCTTCCGGTGGCTCATGCGACAGGCGGACTTTGCAAGATTATTGACAATGAGACAGGATATCTTTACAAGCCGAACAAACCTGATGTCCTTGAGGCAAGACTTGAGACCCTCATTACTTTAATGAGTACGGCAGGAAGGGCTTTTTTCACCAACGTCATTTCTTTTGCAAGCCAGTACATACACGGAAAATATTCATGGGACAAGGTTGCCTTCGAATATGAAAAGCTTTATCTTGGGGAAAGATGATGGCGTTGAAATAATTTTTGCATAACCGCTGAAATTTAAATGCAGCCATCAGTATTGTCCTTTTGGCTGTATTTTTTGCAAGATTATTTGAGAGTGCAAAACAGGGCAAACGCATTATAGTTGTTGGAGAGCATAAAGCAGGCATTTTTCGTTTTGTGAGCAAAGTGTATGCTTGTTGCCGATTGTCAGATTCTTCTTTTTAGTTGAAACAGGTAATTCAATTCCTTTTAGAAGATTC
>JAZQMW010000068.1:0-22213 GCA_045627025.1 Treponema sp.
AATTACCTCTTTTATTTACAGTATAGGGCATCTCTAAAAACCTATTTTTAGAGGTCCCCTATATTTTAAGAAAATTTTCAACATATTTCCCATCATTCGTCTTCAAAAGAAAAAGACTGCCCACAAAGCTGGACAGTCTTAAAATAATATTAAATTAAAATCAAAGAGATTCTATCACCTTAACGGCCTCTGAAAGACAATCGATTTTTTTTGCAACTTCTTCGATTTTTCCTTCATCAACAAGAGTGCTTGTATTTTCTTCCATTGGAATGCGGGCTAGAACCTTTATGCTGAAATCCCTGGCAATTTCATCAATATGACTTTCGCCAAAAATCTTTATTTCCTTTCCGCAATCCGTGCATTTTACAAAACTCATGTTCTCAACAATTCCAAGCACAGGTATTTTCATCATGTTTGCCATGTTCAGGGCCTTTTCCACAATAGTACGCACAAGCCCCTGTGGAGACGACACAATGATTATTCCATCAACAGGAAGAGACTGGAAAACGGTAAGAGGCACATCACCAGTTCCAGGTGGACAGTCAACAAACATGACATCTACATCTTCCCACAAAACATCCGTCCAAAACTGCTTGACGGCACCGGAAATTACAGGTCCCCTCCATATTACAGGATCATTTTCATTCGGAAGAAGAAAATTCATCGACATCATCTGAATTCCACCGGAAGATTTTACAGACAAAAGCCATCCATTTTCATTTCCATCCTTGTCTTTTGTACCGTCAGATCCGCTTTCAGCCCTAACCTTTCCAAGGCCAAATGCAGTAGGAATCGAAGGTCCCGTAATATCGGCATCAAGAATGGCAGACCTGAAACCCTTTTCATTCATCTTGCATGCAAGAAGACTTGTAACAAACGATTTTCCGACACCGCCTTTTCCAGATACAACACCTATCACCTTTTTAACAGAAGACTTTTGATGAAGAGTTGCCTTAAGTTCCTTTTTTTCGCAACTTGATGAACATCCCGAACAGTTTCCGCCACATGCCATATATTTACCTCGAATATTTCCATTGATTTTCAGTCTCCAAATGCACAAAAATCTGGAGACAGCATATTATTCCATATAGTAACATTTTGCAGTTTTTTTTTCAATTAAACGCAAAAACCCAAACCAAACTCATCTTGCGGCATTAAATGCGCCAAAACCGAGAAGACTAAGCGACATCATGATGATGCCTGCAAGAATCACGCCAAGCATGACAGATATGACAGTATCCTTGAATTTCATGTTGAGCAGGCTTGCTGCAAGAGTTCCAGTCCAGGCTCCGGTACCAGGAAGAGGTATGCCCACAAAAAGCAGCAAGGCAAGAAAAAGTCCCTTTCCAGCAGTTTTCTGAAGTTTCTCTCCGCCATTCTGCCCTTTTTCGAGGCAAAATGTAAAAAACTTTCCGATAAATCTCTTGTCTTTGCCCCATTCAAGAATTCGTCTTGCAAAAAGATAGATGAAAGGAACCGGCAACATGTTTCCGAGAACGCAAACGGCATACGAAATGTAAAAATCAAGTCCATATCCCTGGGAAATTGGAATCGCACCACGAAGCTCAATAAGAGGTATCATTGAAATAAGAAAAACAATAACGTAATTTTTTATCATAAAGAAAATATAGTATATAAAGCTGAAAAAAACAACAGCCAAATGCAGCTTCCTCTTGACGAATTCAGCAATATGATTTATGAATTTCTCTATGTTTCCACCATTTGATGAAAAAAAAGCACGAGAAATATGCATGGAAATTGCAAAACTCTTGGAAGACGGAACAATCTCCGTAAAAAACGTAACTCAGGAAAGCATTGAAAGAAAAGATGCAGGAATAATGCTCGGAGTACTTGCATGCACGGATGAAAATGGAGATGAAAAAATTCTTTACTCACTGAGCGGTACAAGCAGGACTTTGGCAGGAAAATGCCGATACGATTTCGTAAATCCGATAGTTTCCCCTGAAGAAATAAAAATTGCATTGGAAAAAAATGATAATAGAATTCACGAACTTACGGAGAAAATAAAAAAGGAAAAATGTGGACCTGAAAAAGAAAAACTCAAGGCAGAAAGAAAAATACTTACAGACGAATCTTTAAAAAACGTAATCAAATTGTACTCATTCCATTGCATTGACGGCAAAAAAGTGACTCTTGAAGAAATATGCGGAAAAAAATTGCCTCCAACAGGCACTGGAGAATGTGCTGCGGCCAAGCTCATTGATTACGCGATAAAAAAAGGATTCAAAATGCAAAGCATGGCAGAAGTTTTCATCGGAAAAGATACAGAGCATAAAAAAAACATGCAAAGTTACCCCCCATGTGATGAAAGATGTGGCCTTATTTTTCCATATATGTTAGGAATTAAGATTATTTACAGAGATAAAAGCATAATTGTAGTTGACAAGCAGTCAGGTCTATTAAGCGTACCAGGCAGGGGTCCAGACAAAGCAGACTGCATAGTGTCGCGTGTAAAACGACTTTATCCAGATTGCATAGAACAGCCTTCCGTACACAGGCTCGACATGGAAACTTCAGGACTTCTTGTGCTTGCATTCACAAAGGAAGCTCACAAAAATCTTTCAAAACAGTTTGAAGATGGAAAAGTTTCCAAAAGATACGTTGCACTTATTGACGGTGTGCTGCATAAAAAAGGAATTCCCAGCGAAGGAGAAAGCGAACTTTATTTCAGGCTTGATGTAGACAATCGGCCTCACCAGATATGGGATGAAACATACGGAAAAAAAGCAATAACAAAATGGAAGATTCTTGATGTGGAAGATTACAAGGCTCCAGATGGAAATAAAAGGCCATGCACGAGAGTGCAATTTACGCCAATCACTGGAAGAACGCATCAGCTGAGACTTGCATCAAGCGACATTCACGGATTTGGCATGCCGATAATAGGCGACACTCTTTATGGCAGATGTGATGAAGGAGAACGACTCATGCTCCACGCAGAATACATACGATTTACACATCCAGAAACAGGAGAAATCATGGAATTCAATTGCAAGGCAGATTTTTAAATTCCCGCAAAAAAGACAAACTGAAAGATAACAGCCGCCGCAAAATTCAAGAAATGCAAACAGTCAAAAAATGCAGACCGTGAACCTGAATGAAAACCGTCAAAAGGGCGCCCAATGCATTCCGATGTATACTCTTACGATAAATCCGCACTCAAACCCCACACAATCGCAAACGGCTGCCCCAAAAGGATGCCAGTGTATATTTTTACGCAAATCTGCAATCAAAACCTTTTAAATTGCAAACCGCCCGCAAACGCATTCCAATGCATACCCTTCCAACCAATCTGCACCCAAACCGCAGAAAGGGGCTGGCAAAAACTGAGCCGCAACATAATGATTTGCATGGGAAAAAGTGAACAAGAATGCAAACAGACAAAAATGCAGACCGTGAAACTGAATGCAGACCGTCAAAAGGGCGCCCAACGCATGCAGTTGCATATCTTCACGCAAATTTGCAGACAAAATCATTCTGTCGCAAAATCTCACCCTATGACGTCATGATATATAAATGATAATGCAGGCATTGGAACCGCCACAACAGGCAGCTCCAAAACACGCCAACATATCACATAAAGTTAATGCAGGAAACGCTAGACATTGAATTTAAAGAAAATCACATCTCCATCCTGCACAATGTATTCTTTTCCTTCCTGACGGTATTTTCCGGCACTCTTTATGGCAGCTTCCGTCTTGTATTCGCGAAGGTCATCAACAGAATAAACTTCAGCCTTTATGAATCCCTTCTCAAAATCAGTATGGATTACGCCTGCAGCCTGAGGAGCCTTGTCACCTTCATGAATTGTCCAAGCACGGCACTCATCTGGACCACCAGTAAAAAATGTACGGAGACCCATGAGGCTATATACATGGCGGGCAAGAACAGAAAGTCCTGATTCCTTAAGACCTACAGAATCCATGAATTCCTTCTTGTCATTCTCATCAGTTATGTCTGCAAGATCTGCCTCAAATTTTCCACAAAGCACAATTACGCCGGATTTTTGCTCTTCCGCAATTTTCCTTACAGTCTCGACATACTTGTTAGTACCGCTTTCTATCGTCTCTTCATCAATATTGCATACATAAACCTGAGGCTTGATTGTAAGAAGATGAAGATCATATACGGCAGCTTTTTCATCATCAGTAAGATCTGCCATGCGGGCACATTTTCCATCCTGCAAGAGAGGCTTGATTTTCTCAACAGCAGAAAAATATGGGGCAAGACGTTTTTCTTCATCTTTTCCAAGGGCACGAATCTGCTTTACGATTTTTTCGGCACGCTTTTCAATGGTATCAAGGTCAGCCTGTGCAAGCTCAAAATCAATCGTAAGAATGTCATTCAAGGGATCAATCGGTGCATCAGTCTTGGCATCCTCACGAACATGCTGGATGTCAGGATTGTCAAAACACCTTACGACATGCGCAATGACAGCAGTCTCTCGAATGTTTGCAAGAAATTTGTTTCCAAGACCTTCACCGGAAGACGCACCCTTTATGAGACCCGCGATATCAACAAAATCAACAGTTGCAGGAACCCTTTTCTTCGGCTGAAAAATCGAGCACATGAAATCAAGACGCTCATCAGGCAAATCAACGATTCCGACATTAGGATCGATTGTACAGAAAGGATAGTTTGCGGCCTCTGCAGGAGCCTTTGTCAACGCACTGAAAATTGTCGACTTACCAACATTAGGAAGTCCGACGATACCACAAGTCAATTTCATATTTTTCCTCTATGACGGGAAGACCCAAAAAAACATCCACATGATTTTTCTATCAATCCCCAAATTTTTCTTTTAAACGTCCGTATAGGATACATCTTTTTACAAACTTACGCAATGACCGAAGAACCCCGAATCACTAACCTTCTCTCCATTCAATGAAAGATGACTTGAATCACCCATGCACTGAACTCGCCATGCAGCAAGCCCCGGTTCCCTTTCCTCAGAATTTACGATTGTAATCCCTGTCGGACATGAAAAAAATCCCTGCCATAAAATGACCGGACTTATCCCCAAGAGATGGCTCAAAACGGCACACGTAACACCAAAATGGCACACGAACACCAAAGTCCTGTCATCAACATCTTTTTGTGAACTAAGAATATGAGTATCCTTTTCCAAATCTTCCCTATCAAGATGTGAAAAACAATTGTATGCAGGAATATCCTTGTCAAACCTGGTATAATCATAAGAACGCAGAACCTCATCAATTCCATCGCACACCCTGCGGTATTCCCTGCCGATATGCGCTTTTTTCATGGGAGATGCAAGAAACCACTTTTTTACGTCAAAATATTTCTTTTCCGTAAAATACTGCATCGGTTTCCAGTCCCAGGCACATTTTTTCTGTTTCGTCAGAGGATCCGTTACCGTAAAATCAAACTCATGAAGCCAATCCAAAGTCGTAAACCTCAAAGGCTCACCCGTAAGGTCTGATTTGAAATTCTTAAGGCATGATTCAGCCGTAACCTGCGCCCTTCCCATTGGAGATGCAAAAACCTCGTCAGGCTTTAAGTCAGCAAGTCTTTTTCCCAAAAGCTCAATCTCACGAAGCCCCTTTGAAGTCACATAATCAGCATCATAATCAGGATCTCCATGGCGAATAAAAATAAGGTGCATAAAAACCTCCAGTTCTCAAAAAAAAAAAAAAATTAAAACAAACTTAAATCAGAACAACAAAACATCATAACCTGCAAAATTCCACTCATTCAAGCTCCATGGGAACATTCTGGTCATAAAGTTTTTTCTGACTTTCAATGAACTCCTTGGAAAACAGTTCGCCTTTATTGATTCCAGGACAATCCCTGCCTATTTCAAGCCAAGTTTCCTCATCGGAGACAATCCAAGACCAAAAAGGATATGTCCTGCACTGAACGGGACGTGCTTCATACGCAGAACATCCGTTATTCCACAAAATGCAGTCATGGTTTCTAAGCTCTTTCAATGCAAGAACAGTTTTTCCTTCATAATAAGGAACCCATCTGCAATATTTCTCTATAAAATCGCATTCTTTCATGTTAAAAAAAACGCACAAAAGCTCAAGGTCACTTTTTGAAAGATAACAAACCCCAGGTGTCTTGCCGCAGCAAAATGAACATCTCTGGCATTTGAATTTAAGACCATTTTCATAAAACATAACAAAAATCCCCTCAAACCTAAAACTTCAAAAAAATGGAGAACATCACGAATGAAAAAACAAGTCACCCAAAACGCAATTCCAAACACAAGCAAGTGTATACTTTCCCTGAAAATTGTGCAACACAGAAAATCCACCATCAAGACAAAAGATGATTTTGCATCGGTTTCCAAACTGATGCAATGAATGCTGACCGTGTATCGTCATGCAGACCGACAAATGGGGCTGGCAAAACATCCTGCCACAAACAGATGCTTGATTTGGATGCTGTAAATCGGAATCCAAACCGTCAAACTGGCCGCCCCAAATGCATTCCGATGTTTACCCTTCCAACAAATCTGCAATCAACCCCACCCAATTGCAAACTACCGCCCTAAACGCATACAGATGTATACTATTACGACCAATCTGCAATCGAAACCTATCAAATTGCAAACCGCCGCCCCCAAGCAAACCAATGCATAACTTACCGCAAATTTGCAAATGAAACCCACCCAATCGCAAATCCCCACAAAAAAAACATTTTCTTGACACGGCACGAATTCGGCATTAATTTTAAAGTAACTTCCAAAAAAGAATGCTCCAAAACCTGAAACTCAACTAAAAAAAAGGAGAACGCAAAATGGAAAAAATAAACTGGGTCATACTCGGATGCGGCCACATAGCAGGAAAAATGGCAAAAGCATTCAAGGCAACGGAAAACTCATTTTTATACGGAGCATCATCAAGAAACGAAGAAAAGGCAAAATCATTTGCAGAAGAACACGGAATTCCACATTACTATGGAAGTTACGAAAAAGCACTTGAAGACCCAAACGTCGATGCAGTCTACATCGCAACGCCACATCCAATGCACAAGGAACTTTCAGTAAAGGCACTGAACGCAAAAAAAGCCGTACTCTGCGAAAAACCTGCAGCCATGAACATGAACGAACTAAAGGAAATACTTTCAGCAGCAGAAAAAAACAACACATTCTTCATGGAAGCATTATGGACAAAATTCCAGCCGGCATTCACCAAAGCCATGGAATTAATACGAGACGGAAAAATAGGAAAACTTCTTGACATACATTCAGACATATGCCTCAGAAACGACTACAAAAAAGGGTCACGCCTGTATGAAAAAAATCTTGGCGGAGGCTCACTGCTTGACCTTGGAATATACATGATCACAAGCGCATACTCAGCTCTCGCCGCATCAGAAAAAATCGATTTCGCAAGCATATCACCCATAAATTTCTACGCACTCTTCAGAAATGCAGAAACCGGAGTCGACTCACACGAAAGCATAATTTTCAGTTACAAAAACACAATCGCAAACCTCACGTCCGGATTCGACACAGGATGCGGAGAAAACTCAAGAAGAGCACGCTATTCAGGCGACAAAGGCTCCATAATCCTCGAAAACTTCTGGTATGCGGAAGAAGTAAAAATTTATGACGAAAACGGAAACCTCACGGAAAAAATAAGCATGCCGTTCAGCGAAAACGGATACGAATACGAACTTACAAAAGCCTCAGAATGCATATCAGGCGGCCAAAAAGAATGCAAAATCCACACATGGAATGATTCCGTCGCACTATGCTCATTCATGGACAGAATCCTAAAAAGATACAGCGAAACCCAAAAAAGGCAAATCGAAGAATAAAAATTTTCATTCAGGATTTTCGGGCGAAACCTGTGTCCCAAACCTGCCTTCCGGGTTCCCCTACGGTCAGTCCTCCGCTTCACTTCGGACGGCTTACGCCCCCTCCACGCAGGCGCAAGAATTCAAAGCGCCCACGCACCCGTCAAGCAAAAGAAACAATTTTACAAAAGAATTTATCCGCAAAAAGACATAGTCATGAAAAGCTTATGAAAAGACCGCAACTGAAAAAACAAACGAACGCAAAAACTTCATTTTCAAAGGATTATAATGCAGTTTTTGAAAAAACAACTTTTTCTCATTTTTTTTGAAAAAATTTCTTTTTTTTTACACGGAAACAGAAGAAACAATTATTTTTCCCCTGGAAAGATTTTTTATGGAACTTGCAAACTCTTCAAACTCTGCCTTATAGATTGAACCCGAAACTTTAACTTCATCAGAATAATCTTCCGTCAACTTTTCCACATGAAAAAAAACGAACTGGCGTTTCAAGACTTCGTAAAGCCCATAGTCAGAAGAAAAGGAAAAGAATGATTTCTCAACATATTCCTCTGCACTGCAAAGTGAAAGGATTTCCTTCGCACTGTCACCATAGGCCTTCACAAGACCGCCAGTCCCCAAAAGGGTTCCTCCAAAATATCTCGTTACGGTAAGAAGAATGTTTGTAATGCCGCTTCCCTTCAAGACGTCAAGCATCGGGCGGCCAGCCGTACCGGAAGGCTCACCGTCATCACTCATTCCTGAAGTTTCAGCCTTGAGGCCTGCCATAAACGCATGGCAGACATGAGATGCGTCAAAATATTTCTTTTTCTGCAAGGCAAGCTTTTCACGTGCATCCTTTTGGGAATCAATCGGAAAAACCTCTGCAATAAACCGGGAATTCTTGATTACAATCTCATTCGAACAGTATTCCAGAAGAACTTTCATCACTCGTCACCGAAATGAGAATCATCATCCAAATCCGAATCCCCTGCAACAACATCGACAGTTTCCCCGGAAGAATCAGCTTGCGCACATGAAGATGGCAGCATGCCGTTCAAGCTCAAAAGCGAATAATAATAAATTGGAAGGGAAATCATGATTTTTGAAAAAATCGTATACTGCTGGAGAAAAATCAGGAAACCGATGCCTATGGAAAGAATGTAAAGTGCCGACTCTGCAATCATTGAATTAATCGTAAAAAGAACAACAATGAAAAAAACATTCTTGAAAACAGAGAAAATAACAAATCCTATAAAATGAAAATATCTTGGAACCATCAGTACAAAACTGTTTTTAAGTGAAACAAATGCGCCAAGAGTATCATAATCACTTAGAATATTCCATACAAACATGAACGGGAGCGCCACAAGCAGGAAAATTGTTCCAGAAAGCAGCACCACGGAAACAGATTTTACGACAAAATCGACAAGCTCAAACTCCTGAGTATCAAGAAGCTTAAAATAATCTGTCATAAAACCGTCAATTGCAGTCCTGTTCATTAAATATATGTAAAAAACGCAAAAAATGGCACCTATAAGAATAAGGGCAAAAACGGTAGATATGTAAAAAGACCGCTTGAAATCATTCTGAAAGCATGAAAAAATATCATGAAAAGAATACTTTATGTTTCGGCTCATGCACGTAAAAACCCTGTTCAGACCAGAAACAATCATGAAACTGAAAATTGAAAGAATAAAAAAAAGACCGACCGTCACCAGAAGATTTACATTTCGCATCGAAAAGTCAAGCTTCTTGCCCGAAACCGGAAAAAGACATACAGAACTTGCAAAAGCATACAAAAATTCAAAAATGAAAAGATAGGAAATAGCCTTTCCCAAATTTCTTTTAAGCCCCTCACACATCACACCGTACATTCTGCCATAATCAGGCTTCAAAAGTCCATTCATAAAAACCTCTGTCATAAGTTGCCTCTAAAAACATTTTGGAAAGCAGCTTCGATATCGTGCCCCATGCAATTCACAAACACGACTGCATAAGAAAAAAAACGCCGGCAAATCCTGAAGTCACATTTCATCGTTTTTTCAGGAATCACCTCAAACCAAGAAGATAACATGATGTCTTGAATGCAATGTCGCACATCGAATCAAGATCATAATCGTAATTCTTATCCTTCAAGACCTTCCTGACATTTCCCGTATCAGCAAAAAGCCTCTTGAGCATTCCGTCAAAAAAAACCGCCACATACGAAAAATATGAATCAAGCGAAATGACAGGCTTTATCCTGCCACTGTTGATCGCTTCATCCAATACCCTATAAACCCTTTTATTCAGGCATTCATAGGGATCGGAAACTTTCAAATTCTTCACGATGACATCAGCCCTCTTTGGAAAATTTGTAAGCAGAATAAAATACTCAAACTGAATCTTATAATGAGTATAATGCTCTTTTATATGATTGCATATGATTTCCCACACTTTTTTCCCAGATTCCAATAATGACATCGACTGCCAGTCAACAGAATCAAGCTTATCTTCAAAAAAAAGTTCCGTTCGAATTTCAGAAAGCAAATCAGCAAGAATTTCATCAATATTTGAATAGAAACGATAAATTCCACCTTGGGAAAGACCGCTTTCATCAATAATATCCTGCATTGTCACACTTGAAACAGTCTTGCGTTCACAAACAAGAAATGCCGAATGCAAAATTTCTTTTCTTTTTTCTGTAAAATACTCTTTACTTACCCTTGGCATAACCTAAAAACTCCCACCATCATTATAACAGAAATACAAGACACTGTCAAAAAGCCCAGACAACATTTGCAATCAACAGACATTAGAAAGCATCTTCAATTCCACATGCCACACACCTGCAATGAAAACCTCAAGATTTGCAAAAAAAAACACTGCCGGCATAACCGACAGTGTACGAAAGTAAATAAATATAGGCGTCCCAGGACAAAATCCCGGGATTCATCCTATTTATTTTTTGATTTCAGTTCCGATAGCTACCTTATAGCCAATCTCACCTGTGATTGCATTCTTGAGCCAATCTTCCTTAATCTCGTCTCTTTCACAGATGTTCTTCTCATTTGAAAGATTATCAGGATCCTTGATGAAGAACTTGCAGCGTGCCATTGCAGGCTGGAAGTTTACAGTCTCACCAATCTTGAAGTCTCCCTTTGCAGAAGCCTGAACGCGAGCGATGATGTTCTGTGTTTTTGTAGCGAGGAAAAGATGTGTCTCAGCACCAAGTGGTTCCTTGTTTGAAACCTTCATCTGCATGTTGTTGTCAGAAGCTGGTGTCTCGCAATATGTAAGGTCTTCTGGACGAACACCGAAGTATACTTCCTTTCCTACGAAATCACGGAGTTTAACCTGCTGTTCTTTTGTTGGAACAAGTTCGAAAGTTCCTTCATCAGCAACGATTTCTTCACCCTTCTTCTTGATTGTTACAGTCATGAAGTTCATTGGAGGTGTACCGATGAATCCTGCAACAAACTTGTTTACCGGATGGTTATAGAGGTAAAGAGGCTCACCAATCTGCTGAACGTGACCGTCTTTCATTACGACAATCTTTGTACCCATTGTCATGGCTTCAATCTGGTCATGTGTAACATAAATCATTGTAGCCTGGAGTCTCTGATGGAGAGCAGCAATTTCACCACGCATTGTAACGCGAAGTTTTGCATCAAGGTTTGAAAGAGGCTCGTCGAACAAGAATACTTTTGGATTACGAACAATTGCACGACCAACGGCAACACGCTGACGCTGTCCACCGGAAAGAGCCTTAGGCTTTCTGTCAAGATACTGTGTAAGTCCGAGGCTAACTGCAGCTTCATCAACACGACGCTTGATTTCGGCTTTGTCCATCTTGCGGATTTTAAGACCGAATGCCATGTTGTCATATACAGACATATGTGGATAAAGGGCATAGTTCTGGAAAACCATTGCAATGTTGCGATCCTTTGGAGGAACATCATTCATCTTCTCGCCATCAATATAAAGCTCGCCTTCAGAAATTTCCTCAAGACCTGCTATCATGCGGAGTGTTGTTGACTTACCGCATCCAGATGGACCTACGAATACACAGAAGTCCTTGTCGTCAATTACAATGTTTGCGTTTTCAACAGCCTGAACATTGCCTTCATAAATCTTACCGATTCCTTTAAGTTCTACCTTTGCCATTTTTTTGGCCTCCTAAGGGTTTATATTATGCGTCTATTTTACGATTAAAAATTGCATTTGTCAAATTATTTTTTCAAAAAAAACGAAAACAAAAATCAAAAAAACAAGCACCGGCAAAGATTCACAAAAAAGAACAACAACTTAATTTTGACATGTTGCACATTCTATACTATAATATTGGCATCTCTAAAAATTCAATTTTTAGAGATTCGCATATGTTATATTTATTTTTTCAGAGGTTTTTATGTCATTTTGCAGTAACTGTGGAAAACCGTTGCAGGACGGAGTAAAATTTTGTGCAAACTGTGGAGCTCAGGTAGGCTCAATTCAAGAACCGGCACCAGAATCAAACACGGAAAGAAAACAGACATTTGAAGGTGAAATAAAAAAATGTCCCAGCTGCGGAGCAATTCTTCCCAGCATGTCAGCAAAATGTCCAGAATGCGGTTTTGAACTTCGCGCAGTAAAGGCATCATCAACATTGCAGAAATTCTACCAGGATTTAAAAGACGGCGATGATTACGAAGATGTAGAGACAATTACGAATTTTCCAATTCCAAACAGTCGTGAAGATTTGAATGAATTCCTTGTATTCTGCGGTTCAGAACTTACGATTCTTCCTTCACAGGATCAAATCACAGGCATTTATGACGAAAAGCGAAATGCATGGAAAAAGAAGCTCGTGCAGGTTGAAATGAAATCAAAACTTGTATTCGGGGAATCATCGGCTGAATACATACAGATATCCGGGGAAATCAAAAAGATTCGGGAAACATTCAGTCAAAATGACAAAATCGTTTCCAAGGCTGTCAGAATCAACAACAAAAAGATGGACAGCAAGAAAAAGGAAAACCAAAAATATGAACTGAAAAAGATAAGGACAAATGCCAAAGTTCCACAAACTGACGGCTATGAGGAAAAATCAAGACTTGTGGCCCTCATTCTCTGCATGTTCGGAGGATGGCTTGGCCTTCACAACTATTATGTAGGAAGAATAGGAAAGGGAATTCTCTACACATGTACGTTTGGACTCATCTACATAGGATGGGGCATAGATTTCCTTTTGATTCTTGCAGGAAGATTCACGGATAAAAACGGTGTACGTCTAGAAAAATGGTAAAAAACAGATTTAGCCGAAACAAACGTTAAAGACTGCTTGCATCGAAAAATTTCTACCAAAATAAGTTTATGATGCAAGCTCAACTATTATGGAGGAACAGATGGGATTGTTTGGAAACAAAAACAAAATTGAAAAACACGAAGGCGGAATGATGGATGCAATCCGCTGTGACGAAACAGAATACCTCATTTGGAAATGGCAGCCTGCAGGGGCCACGGACACGACCAAAAAAGAAAATGCCATAAGATGGGGTTCAAGTCTTCGCGTAAAAGACGGAGAAACGGCTGTATTTGTGTACAGGCAAAAAGATGGAACAATGCAGGACTTTATAGAAGGTCCTTTTGACGAAACCATAAAAACCGCAAACTTTCCAGTACTGTCTTCCATAGTGGGAGCCGCATTTGGTGGAGGAACGCCATTTCAGGCTGAAGTTTACTACATAAATACGGCTGGAATCCTTCAGATAAAATTTGCAGTTCCCTATTTTGACGTATTCGATCCAAGATTCAACGATTATTCAGTTCCGGTATCAGTGCACGGAGCACTCAGTTTCAAGATTACGGACGCAAGGGAATTCGTAAAGCTGCACAGGCTCGCATCATTTGACATGGAACAGTTCAAGACACAAATTTCTGATTCAATGAAGAAATACGTAAAGGGAGTCGTGACAAATGCACCAAGCGACAACCAGATAATCGTAACGCAAATGGACAGAAAAATTCTCCAGATAAGCGACCTTATAGAACAGTACATAAAACCAAGATTCCAGAACGACTTTGGAGTCACGGTAAGTGCAGTTGACATTTCAACAATAGACATAGACAAATCATCTTCAGGTTACAAAGAACTCATGAGCCTTACAAAAGACATGCAGACAGAAACAATGAAAACCCAGCAGGCTCTAAACCTCGACACAATGAAAACCCAGCAGAACCTTCAGATGCAGAACCTCCGCGACACTCAGAGAATCAACACGCAGAATATGGAAGAGACTTTGAAGGTACAGAGGGAAGAAGCACAGTATGCACAGCACATGACTACAGACATGCAGGGATTTGCATTGCATCAGCTCAATGCTCAGAAAGACGTTTCCATTGCAGGAGCAAATGCACTTGGCCAAATGAACGCTTCCGGTGCAACAAGCGTCGGAGGAAACGGCGCCATAAATCCTGCAGGCATGATGGCAGGAATCGCAATGGGTGGACAGATTGCACAGGGCATGAACAACATGATGGGAAACATGATGGGCGGCATGCAGATGCAGGGTGGCATGACACCACCTCCAATCGGAGCACCTGTACCTCCACCAATACCTGGAGACAAAAAATACAACATAGCGGTAAACGGTCAGGCAACAGGACCATTCGACATGCAGACAATTGCAGCAATGGCCGCTTCCGGACAGATAAATGCAACAACGCAAGTCTGGTCACAGGGCATGGTTTCGTGGACGCAGGCAGGTTCAATTCCTGAAATCGCAGCACTCTTTTCAACACAGATGCCTCCTCCACCGGCAAACTGATTTTGAAAAGCAATAACAATTTTTTTTCAAGGCTTTACTATGAAAAAGTTTTACAGGAGGATGATTATGAGTAATAACAGTTTCTTCTCAATGGATAAACTTGTTGAATTCGGAATGGGCATGACTGTTGCAAAGCAGATGACACAGGCAATGAATGAAGCCATGACATCATCAATGCAGCAGATAAAGGGAAACTCGTATTCCTACTGCCAGATAACCCCGCCGAACAATATGGAAGCAGCAATGCCTGCAAAGCTGATTTATACGGTATTTGAAGGAAAACAGGCAGGTCCTTTTAACGAAAGTGAAATTGCAAGGCTCGTATTTGAAAAGACGTTGACAAAAGACACTCTTGTTTGGATGCCGGGAATGAGTGAATGGAAAAAAGCCGAAGACGTACCTGAAGTACTCAAGATAATCGCTCTTTGTCCTCCACCAATCACAAATGTAAACCCTTAGTAAAACAATGAAATGGAGAGGATTATTGATTACACATAAATTAATCATCCTCTCCCTAAAAAACGCATTTTTAGAATCAACATTGAAAATTGCGACATACCTTTTTGGAGTAAAATATGAAAATAAACATTTTTATGCTTTTAATATCTCTTGCAATAGCTTCTCTTGCAGGATACGGATTTTATGCGGCAAACTCAGGCACAGAGTATGTTCTCCTGCAATGTCTTGGAAGTGGAATTTCACTCTTCATGACGTTGGGAGGCTTGCTTGCCCTCGGTTCAAAAGACGGTGGCACATCAGTAAACGTCAAAATAACATCTGCAGTATTCTTCATCATAGTGCTCATAGAACAGATTATATTTTCAGTCATGAATACGCTTCCAAAAGCACCTTATATTGTAACTACAGGAATAATACTCTTGGTTTATGCAGTTATTGTCTACGGAATCGTAAAAGCACTCTCATCAAAATGACCTTGAGCGCTCGCTTGTAAAATGCAGCAAAAAGATGCCGTTTGCAAGGCGAAAACATTTTTCAAAAACAAAAATAATCATGCGGGAATCATGCAAACATAAAATTCCCGCATATTCCATGCATCAAAAAAAAATGATAATTGATGTCAAAAAAAATCCAAAAAACTCAAAATGAATTCCAAACACCATCTGTTTTTTTAGAAAAAAATAGGCATAGAGTTGCAAAAATCAAAAAATCAGCTTGACAAAAAAAATTGCAAGACATATAGTTTAGCCACTATACAGTTTAGGAGGTAAACAAATGACCGATATTCCAGAAATTGCCATTCTGCTTGAAAAAGTAATCCATGAATACAATCAGGTTGAAATGCAAAAACACCATTATGGAACAGACATCCTCATAAGCCGTACAGAAATCCATACAATTGTTGACATAGGAAATACACCGGGAATTGGCATCACGGCACTTGCAAATGAAAGAGGCATTACAAAGGGCGCCGCATCACAAATGATTTACAAACTTTGCGCAAAGGGCCTTGTCGACAAGCAGCCTTCTAAGAACTCAGATGTCGAAGTTTCGCTATATTTAACAGAGAAGGGAAAAAATGCATATAAAGGGCACATGAACTTTCATAAAACCAGGGGAAAACAGTTTTTTAACCTGCTGTATTCTTATCCTCCAGAATTTATCAAAACATGGACAGATTTTTTACGTCAATGGGACAAAAGTCTTATCAAGTCAATTGAAAACTATAAGGAAAAAAAATAGGATTTTACGTCTTTTTTCATGCATGCAAAAAGAGCACATAATTTATTGCTGTGATATTGTTTAGTCACTATACAGTATAGCACATAAACAATAAGAAAAATAAAGAGGTTTATATGATAACAAAAGAAAAAAAGATTTATCTTTTAAGCAAGGAAAATGTCGGAAAAGCACTTTTAAAACTTGGAATTCCTACAATGATTGGAATGATGACATCTGCATTGTATAATCTGTTGGACTCATATTTCGTAAGCGGACTTGGGACTTCACAAATGGGAGCGGTAAGTGTAATGTTCCCGCTTTCGATGATTTTTTTGGGCATAGGACTTTTGTTCGGGGTCGGAAGTGGTTCAAGCCTTTCAAGACTACTTGGAAAAAAAGAAAATAAAAAAGCTGATGAATACGCATCAACCGCAGTTTTCTTTTCGATTTTGATTTCCATAATTATTGCGACAGGACTTTTAGCATTACTAAATCCAGTCCTGACTTTTCTTGGAACAAGCAGCACAATGATGAGCTATGCCGTTTCCTATGCAGTACCATTCATAATCGGCCTTATGTTTAACGTTTTCAATGCAACCATAAACAACATAGCCGCATCGGAAGGAGCAACAGCTCTAAGCATGACGGGAATGCTTTCTGGAGGAATTGTAAACATTATTCTCGATCCAATTTTCATTTATGTTTTCAACTGGGGAGTTTCAGGAGCTGCATGGGCAACTTTGGTTTCAAGACTTGTCACGACATCAATTTACCTGCATTACATTTTTTCAAAAAAATCCAACTTTAATTTTTCTTTAAGAAACATCAAGCCTACTAATGATTTTTTCGCCAATGTAATGAAAATCGGTCTTACAATGCTCATCAACCAGTTTTTGTCAGCATTTGCATTGACTTTAACAAATAAATTTGCCGTTACATACGGTGACAGTGCAATTGCCTCTTTTGGAATCGTTCAAAAAATTTTCGCACTTTTTTCAATGATGATTTTTGGATTTGTAAAGGGACTTCAACCTATTGTCGGATTCTGCTACGGAGCAAAAGATTTTAACCGTGAAAAAAAAGCAACCAGAACATGCATTGCCTGGATGACAGCATTTAATTTTCTGTTTGTCCTCGTCTTAATACTGTTCAGAACTTCAATCATGAATGCTTTTTCTACAGACAGTTCCGTTATTGAAACCGGAAACATGATTATTATTGTCCAGGGACTTTCATTTTTGACTTTTTCATTTCAAGCTGTTGAAAACTCCTGCTTTATGGCAAAGGGCAAGGCAAAAGAAGCAGGATTATTAAGTCTTGGAAGACAAGGATTCTTTTACATTCCTTTGATTTGCATTTTTTCAAGATATATTGGATTAAATGGAATTATCTGGAGTCAGGCGATAGCAGATTATTTATCATTTTTACTTGTAATTGCTTTACTCATAAAAGACAAGAAAAAAGCATGCTTATAGAAAGAATATAGAAAAAACAGGAAAATGCGCATGCATTATCCTGTTTTTATCATTAAATGGTTTGGCTTACATTACCACAAACTATCAGGATAATATCCTGATTTTATCTTGCCTGCAATCTCAGGCTTTTACCACATCCAAATCCTCTGGATACGTCATGCAAAACCTGCCCGGCCGAAAAAAACAGGAAAATGCGCATGCATTATCCTGTTTTTATCATTAAATGGTTTGGCTTACATTACCACAAACTATCAGGATAATATCCTGATTTTATCTTGCCTGCAATCTCGGCTTTTACCACATCACGATCCTCTGGATAGGTCATGCCAAACCATTGTTCATTTGACGTAAACACGCGTATCTTTCCCTTTCCGTGGTTCACGATATTACTTGCACCGGAAGGAAGGAATGCCTCTGATTTCGGAAGCATAAGGGATGACTTCTTAAAGTCTTCCCAGTAAAGATGAAACTCTTCAAATGCTTTTGGAGTAAAACCAAAAAGATTCATGCTGACGCCCTCATTACCTGTAAGCACCACATCCTTGCCATCAATTTCCGATACAATACCGCCATTCTTGTAGCTTATTTTTGTATTCTCAACAATTGACTCAAGATATCCATTTTTCACAGTACAAATGCCTCGGCTTACAGAACCGCTTTTGCTCATGGTATTTCCAAGAATATAGCTGACCATGGCATGCTCCGTACATTCATTCGAAATGCCAGAAAGATAACTTGCAAGTGTTTCGAAAGCCTGTCTTCCATAATAGTCATCGCTATTGATTACAGCAAACGGCTCATTGATGCTTTTTTCCGCACAAAGAACAGCATGCATCGTTCCCAAAGGTTTCGTCCTTTCCGCACAAAGCTTAATTTCCTCGGCAGAAAGAAGAGATTCTTTTGTCTGGAAAACATACTCGGCATTGAAGTTTGCGGCAACTCTGTCGAAAAGCCTTTCACGGAAATCCTTTTCGATATCAGGCCTGATAATGAAAACAACCTTTCCGAATCCAGCCCTCTTTGCATCAAAAGATGAAAAATCCAAAAGACATTCACCGTTCTTTCCAACAGAATCAATCTGCTTGACTCCACCATAGCGGCTTCCCATTCCAGCAGCCAGCACCAATAATGTAGGTTTCATAAATCTTCCTTTATATAAATATTCGGCATCTCCTAAAAAAAGCTTTCAGGGTGCCTATTTTGTAATTGCTTCCAATGCAATTTTCATCATGTTGGTAAAAGTTTTCTGCCTTTCCTCAGAAGTTGTCTGTCCTCCAAGAAGGATATGGTCACTTACCGTAAGAACAGCCAGTGCCTTTCTTCCAAATTTTGCAGCAAGCGTATAAAGCTCGGCAGCTTCCATTTCAACGCCCTTGATGCCATATTTTGCCCAAAGTTTCCAATTTTCGTTATCATCATAAAAAAGGTCACTTGAAACGCAATTTCCGACATGAGTTTTCACATTAAGCTTTTCAGCAGCTTCATATGCATTCTTCAAAAGCTCAAAATCAGCAATCGGAGCAAAATGAAGACCTCCAAACCGCTGTGTATTTATTCCAGAATCACTGCATGCACCTTGCGCAAGTATTACATCACGAAGAGCAACATCTTTTGTGACAGCACCACAAGTTCCTACACGAATCGCCTTTTTAACTCCATAGAACTGAAAAAGCTCGTTAACATAGATGCTAAGTGAAGGCTGCCCCATGCCTGTTCCCTGAACGGAAACCCTTTTTCCATTATAAGTTCCCGTAAATCCATACATCCCGCGAACTTCATTATAGCAAACCGCATTCTCAAGAAAATTTTCAGCTATGAATTTTGCACGAAGAGGATCTCCCGGAAGAAGAACACATTCTGCAATCTCGCCATCTTTTGCCGCAATATGAGTACTCATATATCGCCTCCTAAAATTTTTTCAGACCAAGGCCTTAAGATTGATTATAATGCACATCTTAAAATAACACTAATAAAAAATCTCATGAGAAACATTCAGATTAAAAAATCAATTAAAAAAAAGATGATCCAAAAGAATCTTGACTCCAAGAACAACCAATATGATTCCTCCCGAAAATTCAGCCTTTTTCTCATATTTAAGTCCAATTTTCTTTCCAAGCCCCACACCAAATGCAGAAAAAGCAAACGTAACACAAAAAATCAGCGTACATGCAAAAAGTATTGATTTCAGAGAATCGAGCAGAAATCCAAACGTTATTCCGACGGCCAAGGCATCAATGCTTGTAGCGACAGCCATAACAAACATCGTCTTTACTTCAAAGGAATTGTCCACATCATCAGTTTCTTTGGAAAAAGATTCTTTTATCATATTGATTCCAAGAATTGCAAGCAGGACAAATGCAATCCAATGGTCAAAATTTTCTATAAGAAACCTGAACCTAGAACCCAAAATCCAACCGGTAAAAGGCATTAGAGCCTGAAATCCGCCAAACCAAATTCCTGCCGTAAGCATTTCCCTGATTCCGCATCGTTTTGAGGCAAGCCCCTTGCATACAGAAACTGCAAATGCATCCATTGAAAGAGCAATTGCAAGAACAAAAAGTTCAAAAATCGACATGAACCGATTATATAAAAAAAACAAACCTTGGTAAACTGCCAAGGTCTGTAAAAAAAAGGAGTCGTATTATGAAGAAGATGTAGTATCAAATTGTTTTTCTTAAGTCTTCATAAACATAAACATCCCGTCATCAAAAAGGTTACAAAAAAAAATTCTTTTTTATAAAAATTTTCATGCAAATGTCATTTTCCAAGCTTATATCGGCCTGTACTTATCACATGGCCCTCACTGTAAATGTCAAACCAGATTTCCTTTTTATCCTTTATGTCAAGCAGGCTGTAGAACTCCTCAACAGAAGATACTGGAGTATCATTAACGGCACAGATTATGTCAAGCTTCTGAAGACGCAATGCAGCAGCAGGAGATTTTTCAATTATGCTTGTAACAACAACACCCTTGACCTTATCATCCTCAAGCTTAAGGTTTTTCCTCATATCATCATTCAAAGGAGAAGCTATAAATCCTGGCCAAACCTTGCTGTTGTTCTCTGAAACATCTTCCTTTCTTTCCTCAATCTTTATCTTGAGTTCCATTTCCTTTTTTCCGCGAAGAAGCGTAAATGTCGCAATTTTTCCAGCCTGAATATTGCCAACCTCACGAACAAGTTGGTCTACATCCTTTACATTATGACCATCAAGCTTTGTAATGAAATCTCCAGCCCTCATGCCGCCTTTAAATGCTGGGCTGTCAAGAACAAGCTGGCTTGCAAACGCACCATTTTGCTTTTTTGGAAGACCAAGCTGTTCCTTATATTCATCCGTAATCTCAAGAAGGCTGACTCCAAGCCATCCATACACAATCTTTCCGCTATCAATGAACTGTTCAATTGCAGATTTTATGTTATTGATCGGTATGGCAAATCCAAGTCCCTGACTGCCACCTGAACGAGATGCAATCCATGTATTGATTCCTATGACTTCACCAAAAATGTTTACAAGCGGACCGCCTGAATTTCCCTGATTGATTGCGGCATCAGTCTGAATAAAGTCACTGATTGAGCCTATCTGACCGCCAGATCTTCCCGTTGCACTTACAATACCCTGCGTAACTGATGCAAAATAGCCAAGAGGACTTCCCAAGGCAAGAACAATGTCTCCCTGCTGAACATCATCAGAATCTCCAAGCTTGGAAACAGGAATTTTATCGTCATCAGATTCAAATGATACAAGTGCTATATCCATTCTTTCATCTTTTCCGACAAGCTTTCCGTCAAATTCACGCTCATCGTTGAGCTTAATCTTTATCTCTGTGGCTTTTCCTGCAACATGGTTGTTTGTAAGGACATAAAACTTGTTCTTAACGTGCTTTACAATTACACCGGAACCAAGACCTGTCTGTTTCTGCTCCCTGTATTTTTCTTTTTTATCGCCATTTTTTTCATCATCATTACCACGTGGCCAATTGAAAAAGAAATCAAAATCATCAAAAGGATTGAATACCTTTACTTTCGTAGTCTCGGTTACGTCCACCTCTACAACAGTAGGAAGAACAGATGAACTTATTCCCCTAAAAGTATTCTGAAGAGCCTGAGTTACGGCAAGGGCATCCTGTGTAACTTTAGCGGCTCCTCTGTCCTGGGCAAATGCAACATTTGCTGAACCTTTATTCACTTTGCATGACAGTGTAAAAAGCCCAAAAGAAGCAAGCATCGCAAAAGCCACCGTCAGCAATCTCTTTGTCAGTTTTTTCATTATATCCTCCAAGTACCAAAAGAAAATGCACTAATATTATATATTAATAATACTCAAAATTGTATAAGAGTTACACATTTTTTTTCAATTTTTTTGATTTTCATGTATTTCTTATGTTGACATTTTTTTTCCCGTCTGATATATTATTGTCATGCAATAAGCAAGCGGGGATGGTGGAATTGGTAGACACGCCAGCTTGAGGTGCTGGTGGCG
>JAZQMW010000069.1:0-60054 GCA_045627025.1 Treponema sp.
CTTACTGATATATCTTAAACAAGAATATAAATAAACTTAAAACAAACATATATTAATTTCAATTATTTATTGAATAAAATTTAAATTTATATGCAAATAATCTTAAAATTAAATATATTCATACTTAAATTAATGTTTATATTATCTTAAATTAAAAGAATTCTAATCTTAAAATAATTTGTATAAAATCTTAATTCGTAAAAAACAGCAATAAAATATCCTATTTTTTTCCAACAAGCTTCTTGCCCATTTTCCTAAAAATGGATGTCTGAAACTCGAGAAACTTGTACACATGAGGAAATTTCTGCTTTATTTCCGCAAGGGTAAACAACAGGGGAGACTGCATCAGGCAAACGATTCTTCTGTCACTTACGATATGAACGCTGTTGAACTGAAATTTTGCATTTTTTATCATCTTCTTGATGTCGTCAGGAATGAATCCTGCTTCCTTTATCCTCAGCTGAAGTTTGCAATCCGCAAGCTTATAGTATGGGACATAATTTTTTCCATCGAATTCACTTGAAAAATAATGCAATATCTTTGCATCCTCAAGATACCCAAGTCCACCGTGCGCCAGCTGGCAGTTCCAGATGCCAGAAAGCTCCTTCATCTTCATGCCGGTAAGATAATTTGCCTCATTCAGGCTTGGCTGGTCATGCCTGTCCTTTTTCTCATATGACGAATATCTCCAAAGCCTGTTCCATTCCTTGAAAAGAAGCTTCTGGTCATCTCCCTTTCTTGCAAAAACAAGTCCCCCGTTGAAATTCCCATTCAAAGCCTTCGTTCCGTGGAACCCAAGATTCTTGTCACGCTTCAAAAAATAATCCCTGTGAATGTGGCGGTCGAGCTTTTCATGACAGTCAAGGACACCTCCAAGATTGCAGTCTTCGTTTTTAATCGAATCAAGGCTGTCGCATATTATCATGTCACAATCCATGTAAAGGAAATCGTCATCCACATAATCCGGTATGGATGTCTTTATGAGCCTTGAACGCTCAGCATTCGTCACGGTTTCGTCAAAAGGGATTGAAATTATGTCGGCATACTCTTTTAGGGCTGTCCTCTTGTTTTCTTCGGTAAAAGAATCATTTGTCTTATTGTCGACAAGGACAACAAGTTTTTCCCATTTATTGTAAAGCCTGAATGAATAGGCCGCCATGAGGCACTGCTCGTAGTAGAGGTCTTTTTCCGTAGATGTCAATACAAAAACATATGTCATAATTTTACTCCCAAAACATCAAGAAAATTTTCCATTTATGATAGATTTTTAGGCCAAAGAAAAAAATGCAGTAAAACCGCCAAGAAAACAGCACAGTCTTCAATGACAGGCAACTTGCCAGTGTTCCCCCAAAAGCCCGTGGATTGAGACTCATCATTTTGGAAAAAACAGGCACTTGATGAACGATGCATTTTAAGGCCACCAGGAAATATTACATCAATATGCAAGTTTTGTACAGGACTGTGACCGGAAAGTCCATCCTGCCAACCATCCGCTGATGCAGGCCAAGGGGGGGGGAAGTAAGTTCACAAAAGAAGGCAATGACAAAACCGTTCGCCCAACAGGGACCAAACAAACGTTTCCTTAAAAAAAATAATTGAATTTATTCAAAGTATATATTACTATTACAATAGCGTGCACTTGGAGGAAATTTATGCCATACAGACTGATTGGGATACTTGGTTTTGCGGTAGTGGTAGCGGTTCTTACGGGAAAAAACCTGGAAAACACATGCTCGATTTGGTTTTTCAGAAATTTTTCCGGCATTCCGGTTTTTGCAGCCATCATGTCATCTTTCATTTTGGGAGTCTTTACGTCTATGCTGTGCATGTTCGTCGGTCGGGCAAAAAAACGTGCAAAAGCAGCTTCCAAAGCAGAAAAAAAAGATGAAAACAGAAAAAATGAACCAAAGGAAGAAAAGGCCGCAGGATCTGAACAAAACTGACATATGAAAAAAACTCTTTTCGCAATTGTACTGTCCGCAACAGTAAGCCAGCTTCTATTTTCAGAAGGCAGAAGAAGTGCATACTCGATAAAATCTGATAGCCTGAAAAAGCCGGCTGTGCTTGACACAATCGAATATCTCAAGTCGCATTTAAAAGAATCGGCAACAAGATCGGATGAAAGAAGCCTGCTTTATTTTACCGGGACAATCCAGGAACAGCTAGGTCTTTTCACCGATGCATCGCAAAGCTATCACGAAGCATCTCTCATTGATGCTCCAGATGCAGAAAAGATGGCAAAGGCCACAAAAGACGACTTGATTCTTGCATCCATAAGGACACTTCTTTCCGCAGGAGACCATGAGGATGCAGAAAAACTTATTGAAAGAGGATTGAAAGAAACATCAGAAACAAAATCCAGGGCATTTCTGAACCTTTACAGCGTATGGTGCGTACTTTGCAAGGCAGAAACGATGGAAGGAACAAGAGATTCTGTATCCCTCCTCAAGACATACAGCACAATGCAGTCCATGTCATGCGTAAAACCGCAAATTCTGTTTACATTGTGGTATCTTACGAATGATTGCGCATATGCTGATTTATTGAAAAAAGAATTTCCGTCATCACCTGAAAGCGCCATAATAAACGGGAAAAGCCAAATCGCAAGCGTACCGTTCTGGTATTTTGTGCCAAGGGGAAATCTTGAGGTTCGGAATGAAAAAAAAGAAGATTCCAATGTCTCTGTGAAGGAAAAACAGGCACCAAAACAGGATGTGGCCGTAAAAAAGCAGGAAAACCAGAAAAAGGAAAGCGAAGTTAAATTCTCACAATATGAAAGGGCAAAGCCATCTTGCAGAAGACAGCAGATAGGTCTTTTCAAGGAAGAAAAAAATGCGGAAATTCTTGTAAAAAACGTAAGGAAAAAAGGATTCGACGCATACTATTACAAGGAAAAAAGGGCAAGCGGAGTTACATATTTCATAGCAGTCGTCGAGGAAAATTCAGCTTCCACAATAGGCAAAGAACTCAGATCCCAGGGATTTGACTGCTATTCGGTAAAATAGATTTCCATGAAGAACCCACTTGAAAGGCTATTCCACACGGAAATCGGCTTCATTTCATCCATTTTGATTTCCAGATGTTAAACGCAAGCTCGAGAAGCTTTTCACGGTCATTCATGGGAGGAGAATCCGTCACAGTCTCGAAAAGTTCCTTGAGGATTTCACCAATCACCTTGCCATGGGGAATTCCAAGATTCATGAGATCCTTTCCGTTTACCTTCAAATCCTTCAGGGACAGAGCATTTTTCTCTGCCGCAACTTTTTCAATCCTTTTCTTAAGTTCCACGATATTCCTGAAAGAGTCGCTTCTGGCATCAACAGCCATGTTGTGCATTCCATACGTATCGGCAAGCCGCAGGGCAAAAAGAGCATCAAGATTTTCAACGCCAACCCTTATCAAAAACCTTCTTACCGCAGCATCAGTCCAATTTTTCTCAAAAAAGAACATGTGCTCCTTCACGAGATGACTGACTTTCCTTATCTCCTCATTCGAAAATTTCAGCCTTGTCATGGAACTTACAGTCTTTTCCGCACTGTACGATTCATGCGAATGGAAATGGATCACCTCTTTTCCCTCAAAAATTTCAGTTCTTTTCGCCTCAGGTTTTCCAATGTCATGATAAAAAGCCGCAAGACGCACGATAAGGTTGTCCGACGGAGCTCCATCACATGCGTATATGCAGTGGTCGGCAACATCAAATTCATGAAAGCCGCGAAAATCTTTCTGAATGCATCCACGGCAGACGGTAAATTCACTGATGAACTCATCCATGAGTCCAGTACGTTCCAAAAGCAAAAGGGCAACGCTCGGTTTTTCAGTCATCAGCATCTTGCAGAATTCATCCCGAAAACGTTCAAGCGATATTCCGGAAGTCTTTTTCCTTACGACAGGATCCGTAATCGCATCAAATGTGCCTTCATCTATCCTGAAACCAAGCTGACTTGCAAAACGAATGGCACGCACAGGCCTCAGACCGTCTTCCGTAAAACGTTCAAGAGGATTTCCGACAGTTCTTATCAGCTTGTTCCTTATGTCTTTCTGGCCGTCAAATGGATCCACGATTTTTCCGGTTTCAATTTCAACGGCAATTGCATTCATGGTAAAATCACGCCGGCTCAAATCCTCTTCAATCGATGACGCAAAGCTGACATTATCAGGATGCCTTCCGTCAGAATATACGGATTCAGTCCGAAATGTCGTTGTTTCATACTCTTCGCCGCCAAAATGTATCGTAACCGTTCCATGGGCCATTCCTGTTGGTATGACACGATGAAATATCCTCATCACGTCTTTTGGAGTCGCATCTGTCGCAATGTCATAATCATTGACCTCTTTCTTCATGAGCATGTCGCGTACGGCACCGCCAACAAGATATGATTTAAATCCATTTTCAGAAAAAATCCTAGAGACTTTGTGCAGGTTTTGTGGTATCTTAATAATCGGTTCGAAAATCATATAATCAATTTTACACAATTAATGGAGAAATTTCCATATGAATATAGTAATTTTTACCGGTGGCAGTGCTCCAAGACCTGAAAAAACCCAAGATTATTTCAGGCAAATTCAGACAATCGACTACGTTGTGGCTGCAGATTCAGGACTGGACACGCTCGATTCATTTAAAAGCCATTATGAAGGCAGACTGGACTTCACTCCTGACTGCATACTGGGCGACATGGACAGCATCAAAGACAAATCGCTTCTTGACAAATTCAAATCCTCGAAAATCGAATCATGTTCCCACGACAAGGATTTTTCAGATACGGAACTCGCCTTAATGCATGCATACGAAATCAAAAGGAACAAGGGTGGGAAAATAATAATGATCGGAGGAAACGGAGGAAGGGTCGACCACTTTTTCGCCATATATGACACTTTCAAAAAAGACTTTCATGCAGATGCATGGCTTACGGACGAACAGGCCGCACATTACCTTTCGGAAGGAAGTGAATATGACGTGTCAAACGCCGAATCCAGAGACAGAATATCTTTCAAGGCCATAGAAACAGATGGAGTAAAGCCATCAATCCATACGAACGGACTCAAGTGGGAAAGCAACCTTTTCAGAAATGAAGGCATGGCAAGTCTTTCAAACGAAATATCTGAAGAAACGCTTGCAACCTGCGGTGTAATAAAGATTCATGTTGAAAAAGGATCATACCTGATGTTTTTACCGTACACATGCATTGTCAGCAAAAGATAGATTTTTTTCTTGAAATCGGCGGTTCAAGATATTTTACGACAGAATTCCTTTCAATTATTGAATAATATGCAGATTTAATTTATGCTGATACATGTAGCGGCAGCATTACTTGGAATCCTGACATAAAATCAAGGCTGACGGGAATTTCAAGAGCACGACAAGCGTACAATCAATGTTTTCTTGATGAAAGCAGGATGCAAAGCCGTGCGGAACAAAAGGGCAAGCCGAATCTTTCATGCTCGACATGAATCGCACAGGGGAAAAAATGATACTTGACATAGAAAAAATGGTAACTGGTGGTGACTGCATTGCAGAATATGAAGGAAAGAAAGTCTTCGTACCATATGCCATTCCCGGAGAAAAAGTCAGGGTGGAAATCGTAAAAAATGAAAAAGACTACATGAGGGCCGAAATAAAGGAAATAATAGAAAAATCCCCTCACAGGGTAATTCCATTCTGCTCACTGTATGGAAAATGCGGAGGATGCAACCTTCAGCACATAGATTCTGAACATCAAGCCAAACTTCGGCTCGAAATATTGAAAAACGCATTTGAAAAGGAAGGAGTGGAACTTCCGGAAGTGCAAATCGTAAGCGGAAGCGACAGGGGATACAGGTCAAGATTCCAGTTCCATTCAGGCGGACTCATGGGCAGAAAAAGCAATGACATAATTCCGGTTGAAAGCTGCCCGTGCGCGACACCGGAAATAAACCACTACCTCAGTGAAGTTCCTCTTGCCGAGCGGTCGGAAGGAAGGGTGCATGTTTTCGGCTCAAGCAGCATATCATCGATTCCAGAAGGATATGACAAGCTGATAATCGCAGAAATTCCCGAAGAAGTAAAAATGAAAAAGAAAAAGGTCATGGAACGCACTCCAAGCGGCGCAAAATGCAAAAAACAGAAAAAAATCAAGGCACGATACGAAGGCACAACCTGCAGTGAGGCAACAACATGCTCTGTCGACATTCTCGGGAAAAAACTTGCTTTTGACGTACAGGGATTCTTTCAGTCAAACATGGAGGTTCTTTCAAAGACAATCCCCCTCATAACGGAAGGACTTTCTGGAAATCATGTCCTTGACATGTATTCGGGATGCGGTACGTTCTCAGTATTTCTTGCAGACAAGTTCGATACGGTGACACTTGTAGAGCACAACAAAAATGCCATAGTCTATGCAGAACAAAACCTTTTTGCAAAAAAACATGAAAGTTTTGGAGTGTCTGGTGAAGTGTGGACAAAATACCATGCCGACACATGCATGAAAAAGAACGGCAAATTTGATGCCGCAGTCATAGATCCGCCAAGAAGCGGCATGGAAAAAAGCGTGTGCCAATGGCTGTCATCTTCAGGCATTCCCGTAATAAGAAGCCTTTCGTGTGACATATCGACGCATGCACGTGACGCAAAATTCCTTTGCCGGGCAGGTTATAAAATCGAAAAGGCATTTTTGCTTGATTTCTATCCGCAAACAGGTCACATAGAGAGCCTTCTGTATTTTAAGAAATGAAAAAAACAGTTTTCATAACGCTTGCATGCATGTCCCTGGCACTTCATGCAAAGGAGCATCAGACAGTTTTCGTATCACAGGAAATGGACATTTCAAAAAGGGAGCCCGACAAGATATCTGTTCTTGCAGGCAACCTCCTGTGCCAGCCCGTAAAAACAGGATATGGATATGCGGCAGTCGGAGAAGGAAAGCAGGTATACGGATTCACGCAGGAAGGAAAACTTTTGTGGCAGAAAAGCCTCTTTTTCAGGCCAAAACCATTTATGGGCATCGGCATGCAGGACATGATAACGCTTGTTTCAGAAAAATCCGTACTATGCCTGATGAATTCCACCGGCCTCATACTGTGGGAAAGGAAATGCGATTTCGACATCATCGACGAGCCGATACAGGGAATTGACGGCAGGATTTTCGTAAGGGGGAAAAATGAACTTGCCTGCTACGGAATAAACGGAAATCCCAAGTGGAAGACAGAAACGGGAAGCCAGCTTTCAGACGTAAAACCCGCACTGCTGAACAACGGCTACACAGTCGTGTTTCTGGAAGAAGTGATTCAGGGTAAGCACCATGCATCCATAATAAACCAATATGGCTCGGTGGCGGCGGAAGTGTCTTTTGACGAACGCGTAAACCAGGCAGTGACATGCAGCGACGGAGTGCTCCTGTCATTTTCCAATGCCGACATATGCCTTCTGGCATCACAAAACGGACGGACAATTGTAAAATGGACAATTGAGTCATCAAAAGAAGGTTTGGGATATTCACCAAGGATATTGAACGACAAAAACGACGGAACGGTGCAAATCATTTCAGGCTCACCAAGAAAAATAACATCCATAGAATCCGCTACCGGAAAAATAAAAGGAACATATGCAACATCATGTCTCACATCGGAAATATATGAAGGAAACACGGAACAGGGGCTTGTTCTCATGAATCCAAGGCATGCATGGTGCTATGGAGAAGACGGATGCATCATATGGCACGCAAAACTTGATCCTTCAAAAAAATGGAACCACGTCTATCCCACAGATTCAGGCTACCTGTGCTTTGCCATGGACAACTGGGCACTTGACGCATACCAGATGAAACTGAACCTGAATCCAAGGCATGCAAAAGCAAGGACCCCCTGCAGGGAGTATTACTTCAGGTTTGACGAAACAAAAACATCCGCTTATGTCAGAGAAAGACTCATATCGGATGAAACGGAAGAAAAAATCAGGAAATGCTTTCATGAAGGTGCGGAACAGAGTGTCTCAAAACCGCTTCATGAACTCTTGCGCATGGAAATGAACCAGCTGTATGCCGACTGGACGACAAAATCAGACATGATGAACAAATCATATTTTCAGAAAGATGCGGAATACAGCAGTCTTGTGATTGACCTCGTTGCAGAATCAGGAACTGCATTCGAGCAAAAAAAGATTGCAGCCCTGGCAGTCTCATGCAAGGATCCCCTCATGACATATCATCTTGTAAGGGCAATGGGGAAAATTGCATACGATCCAAATGAAGAATTCATCAAGGCGCTTGAAATGGTCATAAAGCAGAAATGCGGGAAAAAAACAAAGATGCTGTCATATGCGGTCATAGACGCAACATACGAAATATGCAGGTTCATGGGACGCCCAATGTTTTTCAAGAAAGGGCAGGAGATATTTTCATACACAATGTACCCTCAATTCGACAGCGAAACAAAGGAATATTCGAGAAAAAAGCTTGAAAAGCTGATGAAACTTAAATTATAGGGTTGGAAACGCAATATTGTGCCGAAAATTTATTTGTAGTCTTTTATCAAATACAATGTTATAATTATTGTAACATCATAAAGGACAAAATATCCATGGAGGATTTCTATATGAAAAAATGTACCATATTGTTATTGACGTCGCTTGCATTTTTTTCTTTAAATTCTTATGCAATAGGTATCAATGAAAAGGAACTTCAAAGCGCCGGAAGTGAAACCATTGTATTCGAAAACTATTCTGGCCCACATACGAAGATTGAGACAATTGACGCAATCCGTTCCATAGGAATCAATCTCGGCTCCCAGGTCAGATCCCACAGCACGGAAGCAAAAGCCTTTGCGACAGGTGAAAAATATTCAGTAATCCATGCAATAGATCCTGATACAAAGGAAAAGCTAGATGCCGATATTTTCATACTGGGAAACGACGCACAGGTTGACCACATAACAAACCTCAGGCGAATCATCGGAGCATATCTTGAGGAAGCCTACGGATACAGCCAGAAAGATGCATTTACGGTCGCAACATTCGTAACCGTATACAATGCCGTTTACAGAAACGATCTTGACACATTCTCCGCAAAATACAAGGATGTCGTAAAAAAGTACCTTGTGAAGGAAAAATGCGGACTTTCAGTAAAATGGAATGAATGGGCGGGAAATTCAGAAATCGTGATTCCGCTCGGAGAATTTGCGGCTGGAGGACTTTCTTCAGTAGAAACTTCTGTCATAAGTGACAAAAATGTCGTAAGTTCAATGCAGGATGATGATGACAAGAACATCACGGAACGCAAGAACATGGTTGACATAAAGGAACGTGAAGCAGAAGATGCCTATGAAAAGGCTCAGGAAAGCGCTCAGGAGCTGTCGGAAGAAAACGAAAAGCTTGCAGAGCAGAAAAAGGCACAGCAGAGTGCGGAAAAAGATGCCGCTGAAGCCAAGAAAGATGCTGACAAAGCGGAAAAAGATGCCGCTGAAGCCAAGAAAGATGCTGACAAGGCAGAAAAGGAAGCCGTAGAGGCAGAAAAGAAAGCTGAGGAAGCAAAAAAAGAAGCTGCAGCGAATCCAAATGATGCAGAAAAGCAGAAAGCCGCAAAGGATGCGGCAAAAGAGGCAGCCGAAGCAGAAAAAAATGCTGATAATGCGGCAAAAGGGGCAGCCGAGGCAGAAAAGAATGCTGATGAGGCAAAGAAGAATGCTGAAAACGAACAGCAGAAAACAGCAGAGCAGCAAAAAGTAGTTGATGAAAAGGCAGAAGAAGCCGCAAACCAGCAGAAAAAGGCAGACAAAAAGCTTGACGAAGCCCAGAATGAGCGCAAGGAAATTGCAGAAGACCAGCAGAAGCTCATGAATGAAGCACTCAAGGAATCCAAAGATGGTGTCGTAGTCGGACTTAAAGTCACTGATAATGACAGGCTTTTAAGCGCAATGGTAAAGATCAACGGAAAAACTGGAGCCGTAATAAAGGAATCACCGGTAACTTCCATCAGGAACAGGACCCTCATTCCTATTCAGGGCGCAGTTACGGGAATTGCTTCTGACGAATCTTTCGCACAGACATCTTCCGAAGACGTGGCACTCTATATGGCCGTATGCGGAGAAGATTCAGGTGCCATAAAGTTATGCCTCATTGATGCATATAAACTTGAAATCCAGAAAGAAAGCGAAGAAATACTGTCCGGAAAATCAATGCTCGTAAATTCAGGAAGCGGATATTTCTGCATCGTAAAAGATGATTCAGGCTGCTATCTTGCAAAATATGACAAAAACCTTGCGGTTGTGTCAAAAAGCCAGATAACGGTAAGCGAATCCACACCAATTACAGTAACACCTCAGGGAATCATCGTAACAGACGCATCAGGCTCTTCAATTCTCCTTTCACTTGCAGACCTTGCGGTTGTAAGCAAATAACCTCAAACATTTCAAGTTTCCACAAAGTGCAGTTTCATGCATTTTGTGGAAGCGGGATTCCCATCCATAAATGGCGACACAACATGATTTCAGCCATTGAAAAATTCTTAAAAAATCAAGATGATATTTAAAATCAAAAAAGAAACAAAAAAACTGCATGACAAGGACACTTCATCCTCTTCATGCAGTTTTCAAGCCATCCAGATGACTAACTACAAATTGGCAACAAGCCAATCCTTGAATGATTCATAATCCTTGTCCATTGAAATTGCATGGTCAGGAAGCTTCATTACCTTTTCAAGCCTTTCAGGAATAGTTGGATCGCGGCCAATTGCATCGACAACAATCGAACCAAACTTAGCAGGATGTGCCGTTTCGAGGATGATGCCGCAAGCCTTCTTTTCTACAACACTCTTTGCCCATGAAGGAACATTTGGTGTAAGTCCCGGCTTGTTGAAATCATTCTTCTTGCCGTCAAGAAGATCTTTCATCTGACCCTTTCTCATGTCATCCCATGCTTTCCATGCCACAGCACCATGAGGATCAATAATGTATCCGGTTCTTGAATAACATGACTTGATTCCGTCTTTCGTACCCTCGTCATCAGTCCAGTAAGATGCAAAGAGTTCACGAACCTGCTCAAGGGAATACATTGCCTTGATTCTCTCATAATTTGAAGGAGCACCGACATCCATTGCATTGCTCAATGTGGAAACAGAAGGACGAGCATTATAGTCGCCCGTTGCAATCCAGTCAGGAACAGTGTGGTTTGAGTTTGTTGCGGCAACAAAACCTGCAATTGGAGCACCCATTTCACGTGCAATAAGACCAGAAGTAAGGTTACCGAAATTTCCGCTTGGAACGACAACAATGATTGAAGGATCGTCTATCTTGCTGTCATGAGGAATTCTGTTCTTCACAACAAGGGAAGAGTACATATAGTAGAATGACTGTGGCAAAAGGCGGCTGATGTTGATGGAGTTTGCTGAAGAAAGGCGGAACTTTGCACGCAAATCCTTGTCAGTAAAGGCCTTCTTGACAAGAGCCTGGCAATCATCAAAAGTACCCTTTACCTTGAGGGCACGTACGTTTCCAGTAAATGTGGAAAGCTGTTTTTCCTGAAGAGGAGAAATCTTTCCTTCAGGATAAAGGATTGTAACGTCAATACCAGGAACATTGTGGAAAGCGCTTCCGACTGCACTTCCTGTATCACCTGATGTTGCAACGAGAATATGAAGGTTGTCGTTCTCATTCCTGTTGAAATAGCTCATGGTTCGAGCCATGAAACGAGCACCAAAATCCTTGAATGCGCATGTAGGACCATAAAAAAGCTCAAGGACATAAGTCGTAGGGTCAATAGGCACTACCTGGGAAGTAAAAGGATAGCAATCCTGAATGATTGACTCAAGGTCATTTTCAGGAATCTCATCTTTTACATATGGTTTTGCCATTTCAAATGCAACTTCCCTGAAAGAAGGCTCTGGAATCTTTGAAAGCCAAGCCGAATCAAGCTTTGGAAACTCCACAGGAATGTAAAGTCCTCCAGTAAGAGGATTCATTCCGCCAAGAACTGCTGTTCTGAAGTCAACTCTGACACTACTGTCTCTTGTATCTGTATAAATCATATTAAATTCCTGCTTATGCCGAATATTGAAATTTTTCAAAGTATAGCAGAAAACAAAAGAAGTGTAAAGTTATATGCAAAATGGGAAACCAATCCGGGAATCACGGAACCGGTAAGTTTCTTGCATCTTCTCAAGACAAGTCCGCAAATGAACGCATTTATGACGGGAAGGATTCCAAGATATCCATGGGCAAGGGCAAAAAGCACATCTGTTCCAATTTCAATGGGGATGAAAAGCCTTTTCTTCGACCGCGCAAAATGCAAAAGCATGTCAGGAACGTACATTCTGTAAATGACTTCTTCATAAAAAGCTGAAAAAGCCACGTTGACAACAAGTGCTGTCCATGAAAAAAAATCCATTTCATTTCCGTTCAGGTTAACGGATTTTAAGTCGATATTGAATATTAGGTCGATTGCCTGAAAAAAAGCAAAAACAAGCATCAAATATGCAAATGTTTTTGTCCCCGTACTGAGCACGAGGATACGGCAGCTCCTTCTTTTTTCAATTTCAAGCATCCTGCACTGAGCAAAAATGACGGCCGACACGGAAAACAGGATTATTGAAGTCAAGTTGAATCCTGCAAGGGCAGAAAAATCAGATTCGTTTCTGTTGAAAATCGGAGGAACCACCAAAAGGAGAAAAATTAAAATGAATTCTATATAGATATATTTATTTTTCATTGCAAATAATATAGAATGGAAGGTCAAAAGTCATGATTGGAAATGCAGAAGCAAAGTCCATGAATGACATATTATATCAAAAACGGTTTGAGGTCAATTTGTGAATTACTTTTTTTCAGTACTAATAACTCTTCTTGTTCTGGTGGCAGTAATGAAAACATACAGCATGAACAGACAGAAGATTGATTTTTTCTCTCAGGGATTAAGCTTTGGGTTTCATTCAAAAGAAATAGCAATATTATGGAAACTTGCAAAAGAAAGCGATCTTGAAGATGCGTTTGCACTTTTCGTTTCAGAAAACGCATTGAACAAATGCATTACGGCATATCTTGAGCAGGTAAGGGAAAACGGAACGGAATCATCTTTCAAGGTACAGTCTTTTCTGGAAAAACTTTATAAATTCAAGACGAAAGTTGCGCTTGAGCTTGATAAGAAAAGAGGACTTGACAGTTCACGTTCCATTGACGTCGGACAGAGAATTTCCATAATCCTCAAGGGAAGGGGTGTGTTTTTCTCAAAAGTATTAAGCAACGGACACGAACTTGTAGTCACGCTGCCTATGAGGATAGACAAGACAACAAAAAGGATTGACTACCTTGCGGCAGAAGACTGGGTGGGAAAGGAAATTGCAATATACCTATGGAGAAAAAAGGACGCATGCTACACATTTGACACGACGGTTTTCAATGCGGCATATTTCAGAAGCGACATGGCACTCTATCTCAAGCACTCATTTGAACTTGAACGAATTCAGAAAAGAAAATCCATAAGATGCGACTGCCAGATATACGCAAGCCTTTTTTTCATAACGGAAGAAAAGGAAAACATCGAAAGCGAGCCGGAATACGAAAACGGATACAAGTGTCTCCTTGAAGACATAAGTGAAGACGGAGCCATGATACGAACAGGGGGAAAGGCAAAAAACAACATACAGATAAAGCTTCAGTTTACGATAAACGATTCCCTCGTAATAATGTGCGGTGTCGTGCGCGCAGTCGAATACAATGAAAAACTTGACCAGTCAAGACTTCATTTTGAATGCACGAAAATACTTCCAGAAATGAAAAACCTCATCCTGAGCTATGTATACAACATCATGCCAGAAGACAAAAAGGAACTCAAGGAAGCTTATGACCAGATTGAGGAGCAGGCAAACAGGGACAAGGCGGATGAAGATGATGACAAAAACAGCCCGTCTGACATTTCACCAGAAGAGGACATTGTCATGGAAAACACATCAGCCCTTCAGGAAAACAGTTTCTGATGATGTACGGTTGGCTTTGAAGGCATAAAAAGTCCGAAACATCTGTAAGACATTACGAGACGGTTATTTGCAATTGATTTTAAAAATACGATCCCCATGGAAAAGTTTCCGCCAGCCATCTGCAAGGGCAATAATACTTGCAGACGGTAAAATTGCGCTTGCAGATAGTACAAAGGAAGTGTAATCCGTAAACAAAAAAGCGGCAAAACCGAAAACACAATTTTTGGGCAGGAAAGTTTTTACTTTTTCTGGGAAGCCGGAAAAAAAACTGTTGATCATAATCTGGATGATTGTGAAAAAGGATGCCGGTTTTAAAAGAACATCTGGCTGCCAATAAGCTTGATTTTAAATTAAAACAGGCTGAATTTCTGCACCGGATTGTCCTTCATATAAATTAAAATTATATCAAGGACAATTTAAGGCAAATTACAAAATGAAAAACCATCACAAGCCAGAACATCCGACTTAAAATTGTTACCGCCTAATATTAAAAAAATTGACTAACGTCAGGATTTATCAAGCCCAACTCTACGATAAGTAGGTTGAATCCATGGCTTATGCATGATAAGCTTGCGGTCATGAACTATATAACAGGAAAAACAATCCGCTTCTTGCGGGAAAAAAAACATCTTACGCAAAGCGAGCTTGCGGCAAAAATCAACGTGTCGGACAAGGCCGTCTCCAAATGGGAAAATGACCGTGGGCTTCCAGACATTGGAATCATTGCAGATCTTGCAAAAACACTTGGCGTATCTCAGATTGAGCTTTTGACGGGAAAAGTCCAGACAAACACAAACATCCAGTCCGATATGGAAAAGACCTGCTGCTACGTCTGTCCCATATGCGGAAACGTGATTTTTTCAGCAGGAAAAGGAAGCTTTTCATGTTGCGGCATATCTCTTTTCGAAAAGGAGAGCGTGCTTCCTGATGAAAATCACAATATCGACATGAAAAAAATCGATGGGGAATACTATGCAAGAATAAACCACCCGATGACGAAAGAACACTACATAAGCTTCATTGCATATCTTGCGAAAGATTCCGTCCAGGTAAAAAAACTCTATCCTGAGATGGATGCAGAGGCATGTTTTCGGATACAGGGCAAAGGAACCATACTTGCATTCTGCAACCGTCACGAGCTTTTCTCAATCAGCACATAAATCAAACTGCATGAAAAAAGCCCTCTCTTGATTTTTACAGACATTTTTCAAAATGCGCCTTGAAATTCAGCATGCACCATCAAGACGCATTCAGAAAATCCCGTCATTGCTTTTCACCCAAGGAAGCCGAATTTTTCAAAAGCTCCAGAAAACTGTTTTCCGGCATCGGGCGGGCATAATAGAATCCCTGCGCAATATCGCATCCGGCACTCTTCAGCATGTTTCTCTGCTTTTCCGTTTCAACCCCTTCCGCAACAGTCGTTATGTTAAGTTTCTTTGCCATGTCAATGACAGAAGATATGATTATGTTTTCCTTTGCATTTTCAGGTGCAGAAGAAAGGAATTCCTTATCAAGCTTTATGACATCCGCAGGCATGTTCTTGAGCATGTTGAGTGAAGAAAAACCAGAACCGAAATCATCCACGGACACGCTAAAACCTGCGTTCTTGATGTCATTCATAACCTTTATGAGTCGCTTTTGATTGTCAAACATCACGCTTTCCGTAAGCTCCACCTCAATTTTATGCGGTCCAATATCATAAGAATCGGAAATCATCTTGAGCTCGGCAATGAGATTCGGATTAAAGAGATGGCACCTCGACAAATTAAACGATATCGTCAACGGATGTTTTTCACCGGACTTTTCATTCTTGTTCCAGCTGTCAAGAAACCTGCAAACCTTGACAAGAACAAACTTGTCAATTCGCTCAATGAATCCGTTATCCTCAAACTGAGGAATAAACTTGTCGGGATACAGAAAACCCTCTCTTGGATTATTCCATCGGACGAGAGCCTCAGCACCAATCACAACATCATTCGAGAAATTAAACTTCGGCTGGAAAAAAACCTCAAATTCATTGTTTTCAATGGCCCTGTCCATTGTAAGCATGAGTTCCCTGTTCCATTCATGGGATTTCTGCATCTCTTTCGTATATTCTATGACACGGTGCGTAGCAAAATCATTCTTGCAGAGCTTCTGGGCAAGGTTCGCATTGTCAATCATGGCATCTATGTTCAATTCAAAATCATCAATGTAATAAACGCTTGTCGTAAACGTCAAATTGTACTTTTCAGGAAGAAGGTCGCGAATTATGCCGTCCACATTCGTCATGTTAAAGACCTGTTCCTCGATATTCCAGAAAAAATCAGGACTTTTCATAAAGAAAACAAAATTATCGGCGTAAAACCTGCAAAGGAATTCTCCGTCCCTGCAGTGGTTCATGAAATGCGTTCCAAGCCTGTTCAAAATCCTGTTGCCGCACAGAACCCCATAGCTTTCGTTTATAATCCTGAAATTGTCAATGTTGAGCGACAGAATCAAGTATTCGTTGGCCTTGGCATTCTTCAATGCCTTCCTGACATTTCGCTCAAAATTGCTGTATGCGGGAATTCCTGTTATGTTGTCAAATTCAATCTGATGATTTTTTTTATGAATGATCAATATCAAAAGGGCAATGACAAAAAGGACAAGAGTGATGATAAAGGATAAAATATACACGAGGGCTATGGAAGTCCTATGAGAAATGTTTGTGCCATTCAGCTGGCTTTGAAAAAAATCAATAAAAAAACTTATCATCAATAATCCACTTTTTGTATGAAATCGTAAAGGTTCCAGCTACCCAATACATCCATAATTATAATGCAGTATCTGCAACAAATCAAGAAACAGCTTAGTTTTTTTTAACCAGCTGCACGAAATCAACCATAAACAGGCCGTCATCAGGATTTCGGATGGAAAAATTCACCGAAGAATTCGCATCCAGCTCAATTTCGACAGGATTTCTGACCATTAGTTCCCATTTTCCCAAAGGAGGGCTGCTTGTAGATATTTCAGAAACGCTTTCATCATGTGTCAGAAAAATCATGTTTTTTTCACCGTCAAAAGCCTTTCCCTGCACGAGGCATTCATACAATCCCTGTTCCATTGAAACCGAAAAAGAAAGAACAGATCCGAATTTCATGCAGACGCATTTTCCCCCGGAAGCAGAATCATTTTCTTCAACACAAGAATCAATGCCCTTCATGGACTCAGCCTCAATCTTAATGCCCTTTCCAGAAAAACAAAAATCAGTCCCTGGCATTTCATTTGATGCAACATTGCCGGTAACGCAGGAAAAATTCATGAAAAAAGCAGTAAAAAATAGAAAAAAAGTAAAAATCCTCATGATGACATTCTACATGGAAATGATGAAAAATTCAATTTTCAGCCTTCCGATTTTAACATTCGCGCACGAAAGGTCCTTTTGAAATTTTCCGCCATTTTTTTTGTTTCTTTTTTTTGAATTTTTAGTATTTTTTATACCCAAAAGCTTGTTTTTTTTTTCGCATGTTGTATAATACTAGTGAGAAACTTAAAGGAGGTTTTGAGTATGATTAAGAAAACATTGCTTGTTGCTGTTCTCATGAGTTTTGCAACAGTTTTGTTTGCAAAAGACTACAGCGTAAATTCTGTTAAGGGAAAGGTTCAATATCAGGATGGCAGCGAGTGGAAATCTGTCACAAAGGATACAGTCCTCACAGATGAGACTGTAATCAAAACAGGAGTTAATTCAACTCTTGTCGTAACAGTTGATGGCAAAAAATCAACTGTAAAGGCACTTCAGGAAGGTCAGCTTTCTGCATTGACTGCAAAAATGGCTTCAGGAATCAAACGTTCTGGAGAACTTTCAAAGACTGACGTAAAGGCTGCCGGAGATACAACAAAAGGTACATCAACAGCTTCATCACGTGCAAGTGAAGCAAAAGCTGATGTTGAATGGGATGAATAGCCATCAGCATTAATCAAATGAAGGGTGAATTCAGGGATTGAATTTACCCTTTTTTTATCTAGAAATGGATTTTATGAATCCATTGGAAATTAAAGTTTGGACATTACTGAAAATCCACCACCATGTTTTTGGGATGTCAAGCGAATTCTGGACTTTGCAAATGCATGCCCAGAACCATAGATTTCAACACTGTCTCTTTTTTTTTCAGAGACTACATTTACTTTCAGACAGGATATTTATATGAAAAACGGATTTCATTACTTTGTACCTGCAGCGGCCGTTGCATTGTGCTCGCTTTTTATTTTTTCATCCGTTGACAAAAAAGTCAACGACATTTGCATAAGAACGCTTCCGGAACTTAAGGAGGACAAAAGCATTCTTCTTGTGGATATTGACGACGACTCGGTTGAAAACATCGGAGTATGGCCTTGGAGCCGAGACATCATTGCAGATACAATAGTATACATGAGGGAACTTGGTGCAGAATCGGTAGTATTCGATTTAAGCTATCTCGATAAGAGTCCAAAAAAAGTAAACATGGACTTCATAACGACGGATCTTCCGGACTACATCAATTCAAGCTTCGACGACATCAACAATTCTGTGGAAAGCGTAATTGAAGGCATTGACTCCCAAAAGGTGGGCACAGGCAATCTTGATGAAGGAAAAAGGACAATACTCAAGGATTCAGACAGAATCAGGTCGACTCTTTTAAGCGAAGCTCTGTCAGGAGTATCGCAGGATGTTGACTCATACTTTGCAGACTGTATAACGCTTTTCAACAACGCATACCTCACATTGACGTTCGATGAGGCATTCTCCATGGAAAACGTGGACACAGACTATCTTTCGGAAAAAATAGCAATTGAAAACATAACTGCTGAAAATGATACATTGACGCCAGAAATAAAAGGCGTCATGCCAGCAATAGACATGCTCCTGAAAAAAGCAAAAAAAGCAGGTTTCGTAAACTCCAGTCCAGACAAGGACCTTTACAGAAGACGAATAGACCTTTTCATAAAGCATAACGGCAAATACTACGGCCAGCTTGTTCTCGTACCGCTTCTGAACAGATTTGGAAATCCAGACATCGTCATTTCAAATGAAAGGATTGTCCTCAAAAATGCAAAAATCAATGACAAAGTCACAAAAGACATCATCATTCCAAGAGGGCAGGACGGAAAGGTTTTGCTCCGATATCCGAACAAAAAATTCGTAGACTACAACCATGTAAACGTATGGTCAATCTATCGAATGAAGGTTTTGGAATCAGAATTCCTGAAAAACCTTTCAATCATGGAAGACAGCGGCTTTTTCGGAGAAGATTTCTTCCAGGGCGAAACAACACCTCTCCAGTATTACGAGGAATCAGACAGTATAAGGGAAATCCTATACAAGGGAGACGGTGAAAACAGCGAAACGTACAAATCATATCTTGAGGCAAAGGAAAATTTCTACTCAACCGCAAACACTTACCTGAATGGAGAATCACAGCAGATTATCGTAGACGCATGTGGTGACGACACAGAGACAATTGAATTCGTCAACGAATGTTTCGATACATGCCGCATGCAGTTCACTCAGCTCGTCAGCGCAAGAAAAGACATTGCGGCAAAATTAAAGAACGCCACATGCATAGTCGGCACATGCGCATCAAGTACCACAGACTACGGCCTTACGATGTATGAGGAAAACTATCCTAATGTCGGAATACATTCAAGTGTTGCAAACATGATACTTTCAGAGGATTTCATTGATGACAGCCCATGGTTCATAAGCGTCATAATCGCACTCATCCTCTGCTATTCATACAGTTTCATAACGAAAAAGCTCGACACCGTAAAGCAGATCCTCATAGGCATCTTCATGGTGGCAGGCTCCACAGTCATACTTTGGCTGTTCTTTTACATTACAAGAACTTACCTCGGAATCATCATACCTTTTGCATCACTGTCCATTACGTACATCAGCATCATTGTACTGGGATTCCTTACTGCGTCAAAAGACAAGAAATTCATCACGAATGCATTCAGCCAGTGTCTTTCAAAGGATGTTGTCAACGACATCATCTCGAACCCTTCAAGCCTTAAGCTTGGTGGCGTTACAAGAGTCATGTCGGCAATCTTCACCGACATACAGAAGTTCTCTACTTTCAGCGAACTGCTCAATGCCGCACAGCTTGTAGCCCTCCTGAACTACTATTTGACAAAGATGTCAGACATCATAATGGAAGAACGAGGTACTGTCGACAAATATGAGGGAGATGCCATCATAGCCCTCGTAGGAGCACCTCTTGAAATGGAAGATCATGCCATAAGGGCATGCCGTGCCGCCATAAAAATGAAGAAGTCAGAAGTTGACATGAACAAGGAAATCTATGAAATCGGAAAAATGGATGCAAAACCGGAAAACATAGAGGAAGACCTCTTCACTGCATTCAAGATCATGGTTAAAAACGGAAAAACAATTTACACGCGTGTCGGCATAAATTCCGGAGAAATGGTTGCGGGATTCATGGGTTCGGAAAACAAAAAGAACTACACGATGATGGGAAACAATGTAAACCTCGCATCACGACTCGAAGGTGTAAACAAGCAGTATTTCACGCACGGAATACTTGTAAGCGAAACCACGAGAAATCTCTGCAACAAGGATGATTTTGTTTTCAGGAGTCTTGACCGGGTTCGCGTTGTAGGCGTAAGCACACCTTTAAGATTATATGAGCTTCTTGACGAAAAAAGCTCTGCAGATGAAAAAATGCTCAAAGGTGTGGAAAAATGGGAATCTGCCATGATTCTGTTTGAAAAAAAGGAATACAAGGAAGCATACAAGATTTTCAAGGCTCTCAATGACGCCGACAATACGGACAATGTCTCAAAATTCTACATGGACCGTTGCGTGACACTTTACAAGAATCCTCGGCCTGCAGACTGGGATGGTGTTTTCAACCTTACGGAAAAATAGAGTTTTTTCAGGAATTTCAACCGGGTTCAGGGTGCTTGGGATTCAACTCCCTAGCCCGGATTTTCTTGAGAAAAAGACAAAACCTCATGCACCTGCAAAACAAAGCATCATCCATGAAGGCAGTGCAAGGAGAAGACCTGTGAAATATCAATCCCATTGACAGTTTTCCTTCATAACATTAGAATACAGAAATTGTGTTAGTTAGATATTCAACGGACGCAAAAGGGCGTCCTGTGCAGAAAGCTGTCGTTTATACAAAAGGCGAACATAAAATCAATCTGGGGTCAATAGACCCGGATGCAATATACATAGTTGACTGTTTGAAAAAAAACGGTTTTGATGCATATATTGTTGGTGGAGCAGTAAGGGATCTTATTGGTAAAAGAACGCCAAAAGATTTCGACATAGTAACGGATGCTACGCCAAGCAGAATCAAGAAAATATTCAGAAACTCAAGAATCATTGGAAAAAGGTTCAGGCTTGTCCACATTTTCTTCGGTGACAAGATATTTGAAGTAAGTACTTTCAGGTCTACAATTGACGGCTCGGTCGGAAATGCCTTCGGAACAATGGATGAAGATGTAATGAGAAGGGATTTTACGTTGAATGCCCTTTATTACGACCCGATAAGGGAACAGGTAATCGACTATGTAGGCGGTGTAGGCGACATAAAGAAGGGACTCATTCAGCCTGTCATTCCTCTTGACAGAATTTTCATTGAAGATCCAGTACGAATGATACGCGCGATAAAATACAGTGCAGTGACAGGATGCAAGCTGCCACACAAGCTAAAGAAAAAAATAATCAATTCGTCAGAACTCCTATTTCCGATTTCTCCATCCAGGCTTACTGAAGAACTTTTGAAGATTGTCAACGGAGGTCATTCTTTTGACATCATATCAAAAGCCCTGGAAACGGATCTTTACATATACCTTCAGCCGGCGGCCACAAACCTGATGATGGAAAACAAGGGATTTGCAAAAAAATACCTTGCAAGCCTCAAGGAACTTGACGGATTTGTAAAAGCAAATCCTGATTCAAGGCTTGGAGACAGGCTTTATTTCATAATAAAGGATTTTGTGGAACAGCTCACTGACTGGAAACAGGAAATAACATCCAAAAGTTCTGCGGCAGACCTTTACAAAAGGACATGGGCAGTATGCAGGAATTTTGTGCTTCCGATGAATCCACAAAGGACGGAACTTGACCATGCCATAAGAAAAGCACTGCTGGCCCAAGGCGTGCAGCTCAAGTCAAAAAAGAAAAAACAGCAGCAGTAGATTTCTCGGGCAAAGGCATCACGAAGTTTTCTTGATTGAAATCTTGTCGATTATTATGCTGACTTCCTCAATCAGGATGCCGGTATAGCGTTCGATGTTTTCTATGATGTACTGCTGAAGCTTGTGTATTTCTCCGGTGAGCTGTTTTCCAAAAGGAACATCTATCGTAAGGACAAGCTTATATCCGTGTGAGGAAGTCTTTATGGAAAGCTTTCTTATGCGGATGTCATCTGAAAATTCAGATACGCAGTGAAGCGTCATTTGGCTCAATGCAGCCGCGGATATTTCAATACGGCCTTTCTTGCTGAATTCAGGCGTGACAATAGATTTTTCAGACATTGTCGTGTCTTTTTTCAAAAACCTGAGCGTTCCTCTCGTTATGAATTCCCTGACAGCCTTATGGAATATCTGAGAATAGTTTTTCCTTACCTCAATCGCAGGAACGGGAATCACGTGCTTTCCCTCAATCTGGCGACTCCTGATGGCCTTTTCTATCTCATCACGGTTCGCTATGTCCTCAATCTTTATGAGTTTCGACACAGGAGGAATCTGAAGCCTTGAAGTGATTTTGGTCACCATCTTTTCGCTTGTGCCAATGATGAGAAGCCTGTGTATCTTGTTTTTCTGCAAGGCTCGGGCAACATCATCCCTGTGGAACTTGTCATCAAACAAAGCAACCCTCACGGCACCCATGTAAGTCTTTTCGTGCTTGGCGGTTTTTCCCGCAAGAATCTTGTCATCCTTTATCAAAAGACCGTCGTCTATTATTGCATCGAGATTATATTTCTTAGACAAAAGATTGGCCCTGAAACTTTTTCCGGTACCGCTTTCTCCAACAAGCGCAAAAACAGTCATTCCCCGCTTTGTTAAAATCGACAAGACATTCATTATTTTTTACCTGATATTTTATTTTCTAATCCCCAGTCCCAGGATTTGCAGATTCCGCAAGTTGCCAAAACAAATCATTCGGGAAACAAGCAGACTCCATGCATGAAGTTTGGGGATGCCGTCAAGAAATTGAAGCTAATTCAAAACACTATCCTTAAAGTATAAATCGATATCAAAATTTTTCAAGAACTTTTTTATGAATTCATTGAATTTTCCAGGAATTTCAGCCATCACACAGGCCGGAATGCCACATGGATTATCAAGAGGAAACCGAAGAATTGCGGCATGAAGTAAAAATCCATTTTCCAAATGCATTCCTCCATATTTTTCATCACCAAGAAGGGGATGTCCGTTTTCCGAAGCATGAATCCTTATCTGGTGTTTCCGCCCCGTTAAAATCCTGAACTCGGCAAGGGATACGGGAACCTTTCCATATTGCCCCACACAAAGCGTACGAACCCGGGTAAGGGCCTCTTTTCCGCCGACAGAGGATTCAAGCTCAAGAGTTTTGCCCAAGGGACACAGATTGCCTTCGACAACAGCAAGGTACGTCTTTTTGATTGCATGGGTCCTTATGTTTTCGGAAACCCATCTCGCACCCTCAAGGTTTTGGGAAAAACACACGAGTCCCGTCGTATCGCAATCCAACCTGTGAAGGGGACCTGGCACAAACGAAAGTGACTTTTCGGAACATGACTTCCCGTAATCGTCAAGAACATATTCTGACAGTGCGGCGTCACCTGCAAAAGAAGGCTGCACGTTTATTCCCTTCGGCTTGTCGATTATCCATACATATTTATTTCTGAAAACAGTCTTAACACATAATGCAGGCAATTCAGATTTTTTCAAATCCCGCCCAGGATAAAGACTCGGATGATTTTCAAGAAGAAATGACGCTATGGAAATCTTATCGCCAAAAACCGGCTTTGATTCAGGTTTTGCCGAACGATCATTAAGCCTTACAAGTCTTTTTCTGAACAGGGCAAAAAAGTTCGCATCCGGAATTATTGACTCAGATTCAAAGATTCTCCTCACAATCCTGTCAAGACGCCTTCCTTCATCATCATGAAGGACCTCAAAATTCTTAAATTCCATAAAACAATTATAGAATAAAAGAAAATAATATGCTATAATTTAATTTATGATTTTAAAAGAGCAAATACAACTATTTTTTACGCAGCCTGCATTTCTTGCGGGATTATTCAGCTGGCTGTGCGCACAACTTATAAAAACTCTGATAAAGCTTTTTTCCAGAAAAATACATAGCCTGAAAGAATTATTCGAACTCCTGCTATGGAGAACAGGAAGCATGCCTTCAAGCCATTCCGCGCTCGTAACGTCACTATGCACGACAATAGGCTTTCGCTCGGGAATAACAAGCGACGTTTTCATCCTGTCACTGGCATTCTTTTTCGTCACGATAAGAGATGCTCTTGGAGTAAGAAGGGCAAACGGAATTCAGGCAAAACTGCTGAACCACATAGGAAAATCACTTGCAGAAAAGGAAATCGTTGATTACAAACCGATAAAGGAAGTCCAGGGACATACTCCTTCAGAAGTAATAATGGGATGTTTTCTGGGATTTTTCATCGGTCTTGCTTTCAGTGTCTTAAAGTAATGAAAATCAGCAATTTCGGTCTAAGACTGGCAGTAATCATTGCAACTTTGTTCTCATACTTTTTTTTCAGAAGCGTTCCGGTGTCCAAGATATGGAACAACTATACGGTCTTATATGTAGACAGGACTGTACAGGAAGATGAAGTCCTGAAGATTCTATCGGATTATGGATGCAGCAACGTAATCAGCTTGAGGAAGCAAAGGATTCCTTTTGTCTCTGATTTCACGCCAGTTCTTCCGGGAAGTGAAAATGCATATCTGCAGAAAAGGCTTCTTTACTTTTTTGATGCGACAAGCAACTATGCGCTTTATTACATTCCACAAAGCTGTGACTCCAATGCCGTAAAGGCTCTGGAATATCTTGTAAGGGAAAAATCCATAAATGCAGGAATCGACGGCAAACAGCAGTTTCCATTTGTAGTTCCCCTCATATCGGTTTCCGTTTTCATGATTTTTCTCGTGCTTACAAAAAACCGGATTCCTTTTGCAGCCGCAGGAATATTTCCAGTGTTGACGACTTTGTCAAGGCCTTTCTATCCGATTGCGGCAGCCTCAATTCTTTTTCTGCTTCCATGCTATCTTGGAATGCGCATATGGAACAGGAAAAAGGCGCTGCATGTCATAAAATCAAGCCTTTACATAATAATTCCAATCACAATATCTCTCGTAATCTATTCATCATGCGGCTGGCAAAGCATAATAATCGGAGCACTGACGTTCACCTCCGCATATTCGGCACTAAAGACAGCTTATGTAATTGAAGAATACCGCAATTCAAAATCAAGATTCCAGTTTGTGAAAATTTTCTCGTCACCGCAGCTTCCGGTAATGTATCCGAAAACGGCGCTACACACAATCCTGACCTTGATTCCACTTACCGCAGTCTTGGTTTCTTTCGTCATGTCGGCACGATTTGCTCCTGCCGCAATAGCAAAAATAGACCTTCCGATACCAATGGAAAAAGAAATTGAAACTTCCGACCGCCTGCCAGGAATCGAAGACTACTACAGATGGTCATGGAACGCAAGGACATATCCCTACAGGAATTTGAATGACCAGGACAGCGAAGAAAGCGACACTGTCATCATACCTCGATTTGAATCCACGGACAGCGGAATTGTAAAGGTCGATACAGAAATAATGAAATGTGACGATAAATTTATAGAAAAGATAAACAGGGAAATTGACGGGCTTGAATATGATGCAATAGAAAAATTTCTTGCCAAGCAGGACAAAGACGTAAAAGTAGCATATGGAACAAAGACAAACACCCGCCAGCAGAAAGACAGCTTCAGCCTCATGATGATTCTGTCAAGCCTCTTGGTTCCGATCATACTTTTATCTGCATATAAACTTAAATCGTATAGGAAAAGAAAATGAAAACCGTAAATAAATTTGTTACCCCCGGCTACGAAATGCTCAATAAATCAGTTCGGGCTTTCATACCGGGAAAAGTCATAATACCGCTAAACCAATCTGACAATAAAGAATACGAATGCGCAGTAAGCATGGGGGATACAGTAAAAGAAGGACAGGTCATTGCATCCTCAAGGGAAGTATTTTCATCAGACAATGCAAACATACATTCTTCAGTTCCGGGAAAAGTCTTGTCAATCGAACAGTGTACTCTTCCAACCGGGAAACTGTGCCAGGCAATAAGCATAGGTACGTCAGGTTCCTTCAGCTTCCTCGGCAAAAAACAGGACAAGCAGGATTGGGCATTTCTTTTCGACAGTGTCCTGCTTGATGAATTCAAGAACAAGGGCATCGTAAATACTTTCGGCAAAAATCCGGTATCACTTTCAAGCCAGATAAAAAAGGCCATTCTCTCAAGAAACAAATTTGTCGTAATCAGGCTTTTTGACGAAGATCCAAGCCGATACACAGATTCATTCATTTCTGAAAAGTATACAATGGAAGTGATAATCGGGACAATGATCATAGCAAAATCATATGGTGCGGAAGGACTTGTATTCATGCATGGCAAAAACCAATCGCTCAACTTTGACCATGACTTTCTCAGGGAACAGAACTATTGCTGCATTCCCGTCGACACAAACACATATCCGTCCGGCTACAAGCACAATTTGATCGCACATATCAGAAGCTATACGAAAAACAACGAGAACAAGCTTTTTGAAAGGGTAAACCACAAATGCATATTCATTGATCCAGAGACGGCCTATTCCGTATACGAAGCCATCGTGCTTGGAATACCCGTAATGGAAAGATTCATACACATAACCGGAAACTGCCTGAAATCCACATGCATCTTAAGGGCAAGGATTGGAACTCCCATATCATTTCTTGTGGAACAATGCGGAGGATTCAAGGTAAGCCCGTCAAAGGCCATTGTCAACGGACTTGTTTCTGGAAATTCCATAACAAGCCTTGATCTGCCTGTCACAAAAGGACTCAAGTCCATAGAATTTCTAATGGGCAGGGAACTTTGCGACCAAAAGAGAAACCCATGCATCAGGTGCGGAAAATGCCGCGAAGTGTGCCCGGCAGGTCTTTTTCCAGATTTGCTCTACAAGCACGTAATATTGGGCTACCATCTGTCAAGAGACGTGAAATCAACGGCAGTTCTGTGTTCCCAGTGTTCGCTTTGCAATTCCATATGTCCGTCAAGGCTTTCGCTCAGCCAGTCAATCGCTGTAATTTCAAGCAAGGAGAACAACAATGATTAACCTCACGCTAAAGGAAGGATGCCAAAAGGTAACGTCAAATCCTTACAAATACATAACCTATTCGCTTGGAACAACATTCTATTTCATTATTGCAGTACTTGTGATGCAGGTTGCATTCCTGCTGCTTACCCAAAGCTACAGGGCCGCAATTACGGTTTTGTGTTCGGCATCGGCATCGGCATTGGCAGAAGCCATTTATTATTACTCCTGCAAATACAGGCACATGAACCACACATGGAGGGCATCTATCATACAGGGGCTTTTGACGGGCCTTCTCATACCGTCGGCATATCCTCTTTATGCAGTCTTTCTGATTGTACTTGCAACCTTTCTGTGCGGAAAAATCTTCTTTGGGGAATTTTCGGATTCATGGATAAACCTTACGGCACTATGCGTAATCATAATGTATTTTCTTAATGCCGATTTATTTCCGAGTACCCAGATTTCACTTTCAGACCTTCAGTCAAAAAATGCATCGCTGGCACTGATTCAGGGCGGTTCAGTCAGAATCCTAAACTGTGATTTCAAAATTACGGAATTCCTTAACACGACAGTGTTCAAAATACTCGGAGTATCCATTCCAGATGGATACGTAAGCTTCTTTTGGGACAACTGTTCTGAAATTCCTGCATTCAGGTTCAATTTCTTCCTCATGATATCATCAATCGTATTCTTTTCGCTCAACCTGATAGAATCAACGATTCCTGTAATATTCCTCATTGTCTATTCGGTTCTCGTAAGATTCGCAGGACCTGTTTTTGTCAACGGAATACCAATGCAGGGAGACATGATTCTTTCACTGATGACCGGAGGAACGCTTTTCACGGCAATATTCCTTTTGCAGTGGTACGGAACAACCCCCATGACATCATCGGGAAAATTCTTTTACTCGGTTTTCTCAGGAATAACGGCCTTTTTTGTAATGGGATTCGGAACATCTGCAATAGGCTATGCATTCACCATACTCTTGATGAATCTCATATCGACGGTAATACAGGTTTTTGAAGATAAAAAAATGCAGACAAAAGTCATCAGGAACATAATGCCGCATGTAAATGAATTAAAAGAGGTATATCATGATTGAGTCATATGTTTCAGACAGTCAGGAAGAACATGTAAGCAGTGCATTCTACAAGAAGATGCTCTCAAAATGCGGAATTTTTGCAGTAATTCTTTTTGTCATGCTGATGATTCTTGTTTTTTTCGTTCACCTTGGAAAAAAATCATGGGAAAAGGGACTTAAAAAAGAAATCGAAAATGTTCTGCAGGAAAAAGACCTTACGCAATATGTTGTCGGAAAAAACAGGAAAATAGATTCAATCATCTCGACGCAGGCCATATTTTTTGAAAACGACGCCTCATCACAGGACAGGATTTACTTTGCGCTCATAAGGGTTCCGACGCTGTTTGGACCACAGGCGGCCGTATATGTCTACAACAAGACACGCGAACAGGTCAGTTTTGTGGGTTTTGCAAATGTTCCTCAAAAGATTGAAGCCAAGATAATCGATGCATCTGAAAAATCACAGATAGAATTCTGGCGAAACAAAATTCCATGCATGATGAAGGAGGGCGAATAGAATGAAAAAAAACGAACTGTACACTTATGTTACCCTGTCCCTTGCAATGCTCGTGCCATCTCCGGCAAGATTTGCATACGGACTTGTAATGATCGTGATGCTCAACATACTCATCCTCGTCGGAACGATATTCAGAAAACTTGTGAACAATTTTTTCTACGATGACCTTCAGAATGTGCTCATAACCGTTCTACTAATATCTTTCTGCATCCTTTTCAAGCAGGTCATCGTGATTTACTCGCCCATAATTGCGCTTACGCTCGGAATCCTTTTTTTCATGCCGGTGCTGACATCATTTGTTCTTGGAAACCTTTACAACAAAAGCGAAAAACCATTGATTGACGATCTTGTTGCAAATCTTTCAAAAAGCCTTGCATTTTCACTCTATTCACTGATTTTCTTTGCAATAAGGGATATTTTCGGATATGGAACGCTATCTTTTCCGATACCGGAAGGAATTCATGCAATAAAAATCTTCGACAACCAGACATCTTCCTGCGTGGGCATATTCTTTTCATCAATTCCAGGAGGAATAATCCTTTTTACATTGATGATATTGCTTTTTTCATATACAATGAAGAATCTTGAAATCATTGCAACATCGGAGGACAAATAGATGCTACAGAATCTTTTCTATTACCTGATTTATTCTTCTGTTGTACTTGTATATGGCATAGGAATAGAAAGGGCAGGAGCATTGTCAAAAAAACAGAACAGGCTTTTCATAAAGGCAATCAAAATGCTCATTTGCGTAACATCCACGACATCTCTTTCATATCTTTTCGTAAAGGGGCTTCTTGTTCCTGCAGGATACGCAGATTTGTATCCATTTTTCACGATTTTGATTTTCATTTCAATTTCAGTCTTTGTAGAAACCATCATACGCATAACGTCAAAAGTAAGTGCAAATGAATTCGGCACGTCACTTCTTTTCATATTCATCAGTCTTTCCGAGGGACTTTCGCTTGCAGACAGCGTATTGATTTCATGCATATGCGTGCTTTCACTTTTTGCAACCATTCCGATCATATATTCAATCCACTACAGACTTGACTTGAATGCATTCAAAAAAGAATCAGACAAGACATCTTACGTACTCATAAGCCTTGCCATAATAATGCTCATCCTTCTGTTTTGGAACAACACGTGGCTAAATATGGGGGCATACAAATGATTTTGTTTATCGTATTCAGTTTGATTTTCATAATTGTGCTGTCAACGGTACTTGTTTTCATATTCGACATTCTGGTTCCGTCTTTGAAAGCCCAAAAAGTTCCTCTTGAAAGAACACTGTTTTCGGAATCCGAGATAAGAATCAAGCCTTCATACATTGAATCCTTTTCAAATGCAAATGGAAACCGTGCAGTCATTCTCTGTTCGCCTGAAAAAAGTTTTGAAAGCAAGAGATATGTATATAACGGAGAACAGAGCTGTGCAATATACAAGACGCTGTATGATACTGAAACAGACTGCATTTTCGGATGCTTTGGATTCGGAGACTGTGCAAGGGCATGCACGAGAAACGCCATCTCAATATCCGGCAAGACTGCGGTTGTAAACGAACTTTGCAACGGCTGCGGAAACTGTATTGACATCTGTCCGCAGAAATTGATAAAAATCATTCCATCCAGTCAGGAAGAATGCGTTCTGTGCAATGCTCCCCTGAACGGCAAAATTTCATGCAGCAAAAAATGTGCAAAATCAAGCTTAAAAAGAACAACAAGCGGTGCAATAAAATTCTGGAAGGGATTCTATAAACTAATCTGTGGAAAAGAATAAGATGATAAGACTATGCATCACCTTGAAAGGTGACACAAGCAGTGCAAACGACTGTATTTCTCTTGAAGGAAACTACCAAAGCTGTTTCAAACACCTTTTGACCTTTTTATATGCAAATTCTTCTTTTAGCATTTCAATTGCGTTTACGGGAGACCAGCTTCTCTTTTACGAAAGGAAACATCCTGAATCAATATCGATTTTAAGGGAATTGATTTCAAGAAAACAGATAGAAATAATTGGCGGAGGATATTATTCGCCTATTTTCCCGTTGCTTTTTCCAGTAGACAGAAGCGGGCAAATTGAAAAAATGAATACGCTGTTCAGGTCTTCCATAGGAAAAAGGCCATGCGGACTTGAAATTTTCGGAAGCATATGGGATTCTTCACTGATTACCACATTCCAGTCATGCGGAATGGAATATGTGCTTTTGGACAGCACTCTGATTCCCCCAAAACAGCTTGCTTTCTATCCGCTTATCGTAAACGAGCAGGGCAAGACTCTCAAGGTTTTTCCGGTTTTCAACGAACTAAGGCCTCTTGAAATAGAATCTGACGATGCATGGATCATGAGGATTAAGAAATTCATAAACACTTCATACGAAGATGACTGCATCAGGGAATACGACTCCAGTGCCGACAAGGTGATTGCAATATCATTTACGCTTGAGGAGTTCGCAATTTTCATGAAATCAAGTTCATTTGAAAGCATCAGGACAATTGCTGACGGAACAAGCGAAAACGGGCATTCTGTCAAGCTTGACCTTCCAGGCTCATACCTAAAGACTGCAACATCATTCATACCGACATACATTCCGGCCGGCATGAATCTTGAAATTTCAAAGTGGGCAAACAGGGCTTTTGAAAAAATGGACAACAACGGGCATTTTCCGCTCACGATATATGATTTCCTCAATACATATCCCCAGAACAGGAAGCTTTATGAAAGGATGATGTATTTGAGCATGATCATATCGCAATGCAAGGGTGGAGACAAAATGAGGAAACAGGCAGCCTCAGAATCCTTGTGGGAAGCCCAGTGCGGAACAAATTACGTAAACCCGACGCTAGGTTTGCCTGCAATTGCAGAAAAACGGCAGCAGGCATTCAGGATGCTCAATGAGGCAGAAAGGTTCATCCGGGAAGCAAGCAAGAAATTCACGGAATCACTTTGCGCATATGACTATAACGGAGACGGCCTTAACGAATATGCATGCCAGATGGAAAACTATCACGTGGTAATCTCCCTGAACGGGGGCATGATTTCAGATTTCAACCTGTTGAAGTCTTCTGCAAATTATGCGGCAAGCCTTTCCAGAATTGAAAAATTTGACGAAATATCGGACACATACAAAAGGGGGCTTTTTGTCGAGCACCTTGGAGAGCTTTCAGACCTTGAAGACTATATATCAAGCAGAAAAAGCATTTCTCCGCTGTTTTCAAACGTGCAGTTCAAGGAAAGAAAATTTGAGGCAAAAAGAAAGGAGATATATCTTGAGGGAAAAGGTTTGTTCTCTCTCATGAATCTTCCTGTCACACTCAGGAAAAATTACATATTCTCTTCCAGCGGAATATCAGTGCAATACATTTTGAGAAACGAAAGTCCTCTCGAATTAAAGGGCTTTTTCGCAATAGAATTGAATTTTGCACAGACAGGCTTTGATCAAAGAAATGGAGAAAGCATGCAATATTCTACGGAAATAATCCATGACGGCAACAGGATTTCACTTAACGAGGAAAAGAAAATCAACGAAAATACGGGAATTTCTTTTCTGCAGATAAAAGACAACGCAGACAAGATAATCTTCGTGATAGAGCCTAATGAGGAATCAGGACTTGTATCATCAGTCATAAAATTTGCGAGACCTGTCGATTCAATGGAGCCCAGGGAAATTTCATACACATACTCAACAAGCCTTTACTGGAACATAAGTCTTGGACCAGGAATGGAAAAAGAGAAAACCGTAAACTTGAGCATAGTGAACATGAAGAATTGACATGAAGTTTTTTTTTGCACGACTTGTCATTTTAGCCATAATATCCTCTTTGTACGCGGAAAACCTGAAATTTTCCATTCCGTCAAGAACAGGCAATTTGATAGAATTTGGCATGGAATGGGATGAGAAATGGTTTGGAAAAAATTCCCCTACAGAATACAACCATGGTTTGGCAAGAATGGCGGCATTTCTGTCAGACATATCGTACTTTACGCCAAAGCATGACAATGAAAATGACACTTTCATATCTGCATGCCGAACACTCGGAATACAGGAAAACGACATCCTCACAAACTACGACATTGACTATGGAAATGCAGTTTCCGGCAAAAATCAGGCAGCATACAGTTTTGCCTGCAAGAAAATAAAAAGCTCAAACGGAGACCAGGTTCTGGTTTTCATACTGATAAGGGGAACACCCCTAAATGCGGAAGAATGGATTTCAAACCTGAATGTCAGCGACAGCAAGAATTTCAGCAACAATGAGCATGAAGGATTTGCAAAGGCTAGTGCCGACGTACATTCAGCGCTGCTTCACTACCTGCTGAAAAAAAAGATAGATCCTGACAGCTCCTTTTTCTTCATAACGGGACACAGCCGTGGAGCTGCGATTGCAAACAGGCTTTCTGCAATGATTGCAGATGACAACATTTTCAACACAGAAAACATATACACATATACATTTGCTACACCAAATGTAAGCGCAAAAGACGAAGTTGATGATTCAAAATACAAATTCATATGGAACATCATAAATGCGGAAGACATGGTTCCTATGGTTCCACCGGAAAGGGACAACTGGAAATTCAAGAAATACGGAAACACGATTACTTTTACGAATTACTGGACAAGTGATGAAAAAACTTATGAAGAAGACTACCTTCCAAGGGTCAACAGTTTTTTCTCACTCATGACGGGAAGGAAATACGTGCCTTTCAGAAGCGGCTCTTTCTATCCATCCCAGGTTGCAAGGGGCATATCATACTTTCACTCCGACATACAAAGCTATTACGAGGATTTCTTTTCGCTCAGGGGATTTGGTGAAAAAATACTGAAAAAAGCATTTACACCCAAAAAGGGCGATAATGAAAAGACAAAAAAAAATTTCGTAAGGAGATACATTGAAAAGAAAATCAACAGCCAGCTTGAGTCGCATGAACAGATACTGCAAAAACTTTCAGACATGCATGCATGCGAAACATATCTCTCGTGGCTTATGGCGCTTGAACAGGACGAACTTTATACGACAAAGCCAAACAGCCAGCTTATCATAGCAAGCAATTTTGACAGCTCAGTCCTTTCTCCAGACGGAAAAGTGCTACTGAAAATTGAGGACGGAATCCTTTCCTATGAAAGTGTTGAAAAACCGATAACAGCCATGCAGTTTCCGAGAATAACCGTAATAGGATTTCCATCAGAAGGAGATTACAGCGTGATTGTCGGAAAAAGTTCAATTTTTTACACGCCGGTAAAAATAAGGATGGAACAGTTTACGGAAAGAGGCGTATTAAGCTACAAGACTAAGGACAAGCTTCTTCTTCCAAGAGACGGAAAAATATACACGATAAAGGCGGGCAGTGCGACATCAAATGAGAAGGAACTTGACATCAAGACAAATTATGGATTGACGGCATATGAAATAAGAAAAAAAGCCGACTTGAAGGCCTATAATGATTTCAAGGTTCAAAAGGAAATAGTTTTTTCCACGGATTCCTTTTTTGCAATGGGTCTTCATGCAGGCATTCAGCCGATATATGGATCTTTTTTCATCGGAAACAACACTTTCAAGCTCGGAAAAACACTGCAGCTTGTTCCGGGACTTGGAAACCAGCATTGCCTTTACAGAAACATATTTCTTGACACGGAGTTTTTCTGCAAATTCACATGGTCATTCATAGAAATAGATGAAAATGAAACGGGATACTTCGACATAATACCGTCAATAAGATTTTCACTCAGCATAAAACCAAGGAAAAAAATGCATTTTTATGTTTCATCGATATTTGACATAAACATAAAAGACTACAATGACAAACCTTTCAGCAATGAACTCAGATTCGAAGAAATAAATTCCGTCAGAATAAGCGACAGGGTCAGCGCAGTCCCGGCATTTCATTTTGGAATCAGGTTCTAGTCATGCACAGATTCTTCAGGTGCAAATGGCGTTGAACGCGAGAAAGACATCAAAAAAAACGGACAAGACTCCATTTTGCAGGCATGCAGCCTTGTCCACGTGGCATCACCTTCCGGCAAGACGTTTCTTGAACACCTTGTAATACCAGGCGCGAGCCTTTTCGGCAATTACATACAGACGATAATCACACGGTCTCAAGACTGCGTCAAAACTTCCCGGCCTGTGAACAAGCTTTCCTCCAAAACCAGTCTTAAAGAGAAACAGACCATGCATCGGATGCTTTTCATCATCAGTCGGCGGACATCCGTAAAAATCATAAACAGGACATCCATATTCTTTTGCATCCTTTATGGCAGTCCACTGAAGAAGGTATGCGCTCATGAAATTCCTCTTGATGTTTCCCGATGCCCCGTAAAGATATACGGCCTCACTTTTGCAAAACAGCGTTATGATTCCGGCAAGATAGTCACCTTCATGCCTTGCAACATAAAGCTGAACAAGTGGATTTTCCTCATTTTCAGCAGACTTTTCAAGCAAGTCAAGATAGTAGCTCCTGTCATGGAACTGTACGCCATCTCTTGCGCTTGTCTGCATGAAAAGCTTGAAGAATTCGTCAAAGACTTTTTCAAATTCCTGGGATTTCCAGTCATATTTTTCAACAGCGACACCTTTTTTTTCGGCAAGCCTTATGTTGTATCGCCATTTGCTTTTCATCTGGGAAAGAATCTCATCTTCCGTGGATGAAAGGGGAAGAAGCACTGTATCAGGGGGCTGTATATTTGACAAAGATTTTAAAATTGTCAACCTAGATTTTATATTATCATGTATAAATTTATCGACAAATTGTCTACTTTTTTCTACATTCTCATAATCAATCTTAGGATCATAACGTATACATATGGTATTCTCAGGAAGTTTTCCCCTGATGGTTTCAGAAATCAAACTTAATTTTTCCTTAACTTCACCAGCATCTGCGTCATCGCCAAATTCGGGAAACATCGGAACATACGCTATGCTGAATTTCTTGAATTTCAAGCTAAAAGAGCGGACAAGAACATTTACATCAACACCTTCGCAAAAAACAGTCAGCTTTTTCCAGCCATGCCTTGACTTAAAGTCACACCAGAAATCAGTCTGCAAAAATCTTTTTTCCATACTTCATCCTTACAAAGAAAATGTATTCCAAAAGGGAAGTTCTAAAAACTGAAATTTAAAACTTTCCTTAGATTATAAACAATGCCTTTTTCAGGCAAAACAAAAAAACGGGGACCTTGCGCATCAATTTTTCCACATTCCAAAACAGGAAAAACAAGGCATGCAAGTCCCCGCCATCACAAAATCAATCAAAAAGTCAGTTTATGACTCCATTTTTTGTCTTCGATGATTCCAAAACCTTTCCATCCGCAAGAAGAGGAACCCCCGCAACATTGCAGACTCCGTCAGTCACATTCATCTCGATGGCAAAAAAGTCATCGGCAGAAATTTCTTCAGGCTTGGCAAAAGACGCATCCGCACCTTCAAGAATGATTTTTGTTCCAGGATTTGCCCATGGAGCCTCAAGAAGCTCAACACAATCCTTTCCGTCAGCATCCTTGTAATCCGTCGCAAGAAGCATTCCATGGCTCTCGATTCCACGCATCTTCCTCGGAGCAAGATTTGACGCAAGAACGACATTCTTTCCAAGAATCTCATCAGCACGCAAATATTCGCGAAGGCCTGACTGCACTATGCGTTCCTTTCCGCTTCCGTCATCAAGGGTCTCGACATAAAGCTTGTCCGAATCAGGATTGTTCTCAACCTTGAGGACCTTTGCAACCGTAAGCTCAACCTTCGAATTGAAATGAGACGCCCACATGTCCCTCGGAAGGGAAACAGGTTCTTCCTTTGCCTTCTTACTGCTTTTCTTCTTGGCGTCAGCGGATTTTTTTCCATCATCAGCACGCTCTTTCTGGCTTCCGGAAAACTTTGCCCTGAATGCATCCGCTGCCTTTTGGTCAAGCGGCGTAAAATACACTTCAGTGGCACCGACAGTTGAAAGACCCGAAACATTTCCAAGATCAGCCCAAGAAAGCTCGCCGTCACACTTTGCAACGTCAAGCTCATTGAACTTTCTTTCACACACAGTTTTGCCGAAATACGAAAGTATTTTCTCAGAGAACTGAGGCATGTACGGATGAGCCATTATCATGAGGTCCTTGATCATGTAGCAAAGCGTCTTTATGAGGCTTGAAGCACGTTCAGGATCCGTCGTCCTCGTTTTCCAAGGCTCTGCATCCTGGAAAGCCTTGTTTCCGATATCCGAAATCTGAAATATCAGATGGAACGCATCCTTAAGGTTTGCCCACTCAAGGTTTTCAGTAATCCTTGACTCAAGCTCCTTCACCTTGTTCCATATTTCTTCATTGAGCGGAGCGTCAGGAATCTTCGATTCATAATATTTCTGAACGAAAAGAAGGGTACGGTTTATGAGGTTTCCGAGATTTCCTATGAGCTCGCCGTTGTACTTTTCGCGGAACTCTTTCCATGTAAACTGATAATCCTGTTTTTCAGGCCTGTTATAGAAGATGAAGAACCTCCATGCATCAGCCTTTATGCCTGTCTCTATGGCATCAGTTCCAAAAACACCCACGCCGCGGCTCTTTGAAAACTTAGCATTCTCGTAATTCAGGTATTCGGTGGAGCTCATGTGGAAAAGTTTAGTCCAGTTTCTTCCGCTTCCAAGCAACGTGCATGGGAAAATGACGGTATGGAAAGGAATGTTGTCTTTTCCTATGAACTGAAAAAGCTTGAGGTTTTCAGTATCATCACCCCTAAGCCACCAGTCCCGCCAGTCAAAACTCTTCTTTCCTTCCTTTTTGAGCTGGTTTTCGAGCTGCTTGGTAATTGAGATGTACCCGATAGGCGCATTGAACCATACATAGAAAACCTTGTTTTCATAACCTTCACGAGGAACCTTTATTCCCCATTTCAAATCACGCGTAATGGCACGCTCGTTAAGGCCGTCACGAATCCATGCCTTTGTCATGTTGATCGCATTGTCAGACCATTTTCCTTCCACGGAAGTCTTTTCAACATATTCGCCAAGTTTTCCGCTTATGGAAGGAAGGTCTATGTAAAGGTGCTTTGTCTCGCGAACTTCAGGCGTTGCACCGCATACAGAACATTTCGGATTCTTGAGCTCAATCGGATCAAGAAGGGATCCGCAGTCGTCGCACTGGTCACCACGGGCCTTTTCGCTTCCACATTTAGGACACGTTCCGTTTACATAGCGGTCTGCAAGAAACCTTCCGCACTCAGGGCAGAAAAGCTGCTTGTTTACATGCTCCTTTATGAACCCGTTCTTCTCAAGGTCACCATACAGCTCCTGGGTGATTTCGGTACATTCGTCGTTTGACGTGCGTCCAAAGCAGTCTGCGTCTATCTTGAACCATTCATATATTTTCTTATGCTCGCCGTAATAAAAATCGCACAGCTCACGAGGTGTCTTCTTTTCCTCAAGAGCCTTTGTCTCGGTAGCCGTTCCATATTCGTCGGTTCCAAAGACATACATCGTCTCATATCCGCGGCTTCTGCAAAACCTCGCGAAAACATCAGCAGAAAGCATCTGGATGAGGTTGCCGAGATGCGGAATGTTGTTGACATAAGGCAATGCCGAAGTGATAAGTCTTTTTTCCATATGTACTCCTTGCGCAGCACAACTCATGCTCAAAAGCAGAAAATGCCGCCGTTTATCGGCCATTGTAAAACCGACATGAATTTTCGTTCCAAAAACACCGTTTCTGAAGCTGCTCTGAAGATGCCCTGGCCGAAGGATAGCGAACTGCACGCCTTCATTCCGTCTGGTGCAAAACTGCACCAAGGCATCTTTAAAAATCTAGGAAAATTATCCAATAGATGTCCAATTATAATAAATAAACAATTTATAAACAAGAATGATTTGACAAAATATTAAAATTATTTTATAATGCGAAACAGTTTTGAAAGCCCGGGTGGTGGAATTGGTAGACACGCTAGTTTCAGGTACTAGAGTCCTAACGGATGTACGAGTTCAAGTCTCGTTCCGGGCACACAGTCACCCCAAAGTCACTGGGGTGTTTTTTTTGCAAGAAAAACAAAGAACAACTCCGCAGTATCATGAAAAAGCCTGCAACGCGCAATCCATTGCATTCTGTAAAAAAAACTAACACAAGGCACATTATAGTCGATAATAGATTTACAAACCCTTGAACCCAAGCATCAAAATCATGCATTCTTGATTTTTACGGTGAATCGGTATATAATTGGGTATAGCATTTTAAAAGGAAAAGACAATGGCAGACGAAAATCAGGATTTTGATCCGAACAAAACATTTGAGGCAGCTGTGGCAAGATCGAAACAGCTTGAGGAAGACATAAAGACAAATCCAAAGAAGTACAGGGTTCTTACGGGAGACAGGCCGACAGGAAGGCTTCACATCGGCCATTATTTCGGCTCGCTTCAGAATCGCGTAAGGATTTCAAAGATGGGCGTTCCTACCATGATTCTCATCGCAGACTACCAGGTTCTCACGGACCATGACGCTTTCGACAAAATAAGCCAGAACACAAAACAGCTTGTGATAGACTACCTTGCCGCAGGAATAGAACCCGGCGAAGACGTAATGATTTACCCGCATTCATACATTCCGGAATGTAACCAGCTGATGCTTCCGTTCATGACGCTTGTGTCAAATTCAGAATTGAGCAGGAATCCAACCGTGAAGGAAGAAATCCAAAGCGCGGGCCTTACGAACGTGAATGCAGGAATGTACACATATCCAATACACCAGGCTTGTGACATCCTTTTCTGCAAGGGAAATGTTGTTCCTGTCGGAAAAGACCAGCTTCCGCACATAGAACTTACAAGGAACATAGCAAAGGCTTTCAATAAAAAATTCTGCAAGAACAGGGAGCCTGTATTTCCGCTTCCGCAGGCACTTCTTTCAAAAACTCCAAGCATCATGGGGCTTGACGGAAACCAAAAAATGTCAAAGAGCCGCAACAATGCGATATTCCTATGCAATACGGAAGACGAAACGGCTTCCCTCATAAAAAAGGCAAAGACAGACGGCGAAAGGGTTATCACATATGATCCGGAAAACCGTCCAGAAGTCGCAAACCTTCTTTCGCTCATATCACTGTGCACGAAGGAAACGCCAGAAGCAATTGCAGAAAAAATAGGCGACAGGGGATCCGGCGTGCTAAAAGCAATGCTTACGGAAAGCCTCAACGAAGAATTGCGTCCGCTCAGGGCAAAAAGGGCGGAGCTTGAAAAAAACGAGGACTACATAAGGCAGGTTTTATTACAGGGTGTAGACAGGGCAAGGGAAATTGCCGTAAAGACACTCGAAGAGGTCCGCGAAGCAATGAACATGAAAATATAGCAAGCAGATTCTGAGTTTCAGAAAAAAAAACAAAGGAATACTTTATGAAGATAAAATTTTGGGGTGTAAGAGGTTCCCTGCCGACTCCACTGACAGGAGATCAGATAAAAGCAAAGATAAACGCAGTCCTTTCAAGAGTCACGGAAAAAGACGTAAAGTCACAGGAAGCAAAAATGAGGTTCATATCCATGCTTCCAGACTGGCTTTACGGAACAGTCGGAGGAAACACGGCTTGCGTTGAGCTCAGGACCAAAACAGGTGATGTCATCATTCTTGACGCAGGAACGGGACTGAGGGCATTTTCCCAGTTGGGAAAGCATCCGCAGGATTTGCACTACCACATGTTCATGTCGCACCTTCACTGGGATCACATGCAGGGATTTCCATTCTTCGGACAGTCTTTCAATCCCAAGACGAAAATAGACATATATTCTCCGTTTGAAAATGCCGAAGAATCATTCGAAAAGCAGAGTTCCATTCCTTTTTTTCCTCCAAACGGATGCTGGAAATTCGTAAAAAACCAGATAACATTTCACACAATAAAAGAAGGGGAACCGTTCGAGCTTTGCGGCATGACGGTAAACAGCAAGAAAATGGTTCATCCGGGAGGCTCCTGTTCATATTCCTTCGTGGAAGACGGAAAAAAATTCATCTATGCAACAGACGTTGAGCTTCAGGAAAAAGATTTCGATACGAGTGTCTCATCCAACTTTTTTTTCAAGGACGCGGACGTGATTGTCCTGGACAGCCAGTACACGCGGCCTGAGGCCATAAAAAAGGTCAATTGGGGACACAATTCTTTTACTGCGGCAATAGAATTCGCAAAAACATGGAAATGCAGGAACCTTTACCTGTTTCACCATGAACCGACATATGATGACAAAAAACTTGAATCAATCCTCACGACAGGCATAGACTACAGTTCATACCATTCATCCCAGGATCTGAACATTTTTTTGGCAAAAGAATGTCAGGAAGTTGAAGTCAAATGAATAAATTCGTAAAATTCTCAATCAACCTCGTGGTGTTTGTCGTACTGGCACTTGTTTTGGTGTCAGTTACATCGTTTCTGTCATGGATGTACATATCAAGCCCTGTGTCGTCAGGCGAAAATGAAACGGTGGAAAAAATAGAAGTTCCACAGGGAATGTCGACAAAAGACGTCGCACACATCCTAAAGGAGAAAAAGCTTGTTCGGAGTGAAGATGCCTTCTACATATCCGTGCGATTCAGCATCTTTGACCCTTCGGATCCATTTGTCCTGAAAAGCGGAACGTATACGCTGAAAAACACAATGAGCCTTGAAGAGATCTACAACGCGCTTCAGGAAGGATGTCAGGAATACACAAAGGTCAGCATACCGGAAGGTCTCACCATGACAAAGACGGCAAGACTTCTCGAACAGAAAAAAGTATGTTCCTGCGATGAATTCATAAAGGCATGCAGAGACCAAGCACTTCTTGAAAAGCACAAAATTCCTGCAGAAAGCTTCGAGGGATACCTTTTCCCAGACACATATTTCTTCATGCCCGGCATGAAGGCAGAAGACGTCCTTGAAAGGCTTCTCGACAATTTTCACGAAAAAATAGCAGGAATTCCAGACCTTGCGTCACTTGACGGTGAAAAACTTCATGATGCAGTAAAACTTGCCTCAATCGTAGAAAGGGAATACAGGGCAAGGGAAGAAGCACCGCTCATCGCAAGCGTATTCGTAAACAGAATCAGGAACAACATCGGCCTTTATTCATGCGCAACGATAGAATACATAATTACGGAAATCCAGGGCAAACCGCATCCCGAAAGAATCACATACAAGGATCTTGAGCTTGACAGCCCATACAACACTTACAAGTGGGCGGGACTTCCATACGGACCGATATCGAATCCCGGACTCGTGGCCCTGGAGGCAGTCGCAGCACCGCCTGAAACCGACTATTTCTTTTTCGTGCTTACGGACAGGAAAAAGGGAACCCACACATTCTCAAAGAATTTCGACCAGCACAAAGCCGCCGACAATGCGGCAAACTACAAATCAAAAAGGTAGGTCACATGGCTGGATTCATCTCTCAGGAATCTATAGACGAAGTCTCAGAAAGAACCGACATCGTGCGCCTCGTGTCAGAATACGTCCCGCTTGAACAGAGGGGAAACGACTGGTGGGGTTGCTGTCCCTTCCACAACGAGAAGACACCGTCATTCAGCGTATCTGCCGACAAGAAATTCTACTACTGCTTCGGCTGCCATGCATCTGGAACTGCATTCAATTTCATAATGCAGATGGAAAAACTTTCATATGCGGAATCGGTTGAATTTCTTGCAAAAAAAGCGGGAATCGTCCTGAACTACACAGGAAATTCCAAAGGTCCGAAAGAAGATCCCGCCGCAAAACTCAAGGAAGAATACAAGGCTCTGTACACCAGGGTGGCCGGTTCTTTCCATTATCTCCTGATGGAAACAAAGGGCGGAAAATTCGCGCTCGACTACATAACACAAAGAGGAATTTCCAAGGAAACTCTTGAAAAATTCAAGATAGGATACAGTCCAAGCGACATAAGATGGCTGAGGTCATTCCTTCTGAAAAAAAACTACACGGAAGACTTCCTCAACAAGTCAGGCCTTTTCAACAGGAAAAATCCGGAATTTTCATTTTTCTGCGACAGGCTCATGTTTCCGATATTCGACAGAAAAGGCGATGTCGTTGCCATGGGTGGAAGATTCTTAAGGGGCAATGCGGACAAATCCCCCAAATACCTTAATTCCGGAGACCTGATACAGTACAAGAAAGGAAATACGCTTTACGCTTTCAATTTCGCAAAACAGTCCATAAGGGAAAAAAAGAAGGCCATATTCTGCGAAGGATACATGGACTGCATTTCATACCACCAGTGCGGAATCACGCATGCAGTCGCACCGCTTGGAACCGCGCTCACGGATGACCAGATAAAGCTCGTGAAACCGTTCGTTGAGGAAATACTGCTTTCCTTCGACAGTGACGGAGCCGGACAAAACGCAACGAAACGGGCCATATACATGTGCAGGAGGCAGGGGATAACGGTAAGGGTCATACAGCTTCACGGCGGTAAAGACCCTGCAGAAATCATGCTGAAATTTGGAAAAGAATACTTGACTAATGAAGTAGACAGTGCTATACTTGACTCCGATTATCTGTTATCTAAACTGCAAGAATTATATTCTAAGGATTCCCCTGTAGGCAAATCTAAAGCGTCATTAGATTTTTTTGAGTATATAGATTCTCTTCAGTTGGAGGTGCAGAAACAGGCATGCCTTGACCAGTTATGTCAGGCATTCCATATCGAACGGGAGGCAGCCCAGAAAGATTTTCTCAACCGGGACAAAGTTTTTGCACAATCAAGAAATGTTGCTACGAACAATCAGAACAAACAATCGGAAGAAAAACACATGATTCCGACAGTAGAACTGAAAGCTGTTATGACAGCCGTAACTGACGATGTCAGTCTTTTCAAGAAAATGCAGGAAATAATCCATGAAGAAGATCTTGAAGGCGAACTTTCAAAACAATTGTTCATTATCATGCAGAAGTGTCTTAATGAAGGCAATTTCTCCGTAAACAATATACTGAACAGGATACAAGGCGATGAGTTCAGGAGTGTGATCATTCAATCAATGAATAATCCTTCTGTACACACAGATTCTTATATCAATGGATGTATAGCTTATTTACAGAAAAGTGCCCTTGAAAGGCAGCAGAAAAACATTCAGCAGCGAATAGTTTCATTGTCAAACAGTCCGTTGCCGGAAGACAGGAAAATGCTGTCAGACATAATCAGGCAGAAAATGGAAATTGGTTCAAAAATTGAGCAAATGAAGGATTTGGCAAATGGCTATAAAGTCAACTGAAGATGAATCTGAAAAAAAAGTAAAAAAAAGTACTGGTAAGAAAAAAATAATTGTAAAAAAGACAAAAATAGACATAGAAGAAAAAGAAACCGTTGCCGCAAATTCAGAAGAAAATGAAGATGAAGATGACGACGAAGAAGATTATGAACTTCCCCAGGACAGCAAGGTAAGCGAAGCTGAACTTGAAGATGACGACGAAGCCGTACTTGCAGACATAAAAGACGGTGCGGAATCCGAAGTCAGCGAAACAGACATAAAAAACGATCCCAACGTCAAGTCTCTCATAGATTTTGGAAGCTCGAACCCATTCATAACATGGGACAAGATAACGGAAATTCTCGGAACGGATTTCATCAACTCATCAAAAATGGAAGTTGTTCTCCAGATACTCACGAAAAACAACATTCAGGTTGTCGAAGACGATGACATCTTTGACGACGAGGATGATGACACGGATGAAGACGACGACGAGATGCCTGACAGCGACAAGGCAGAGCTTGAGGAAGCCGAAAAACACCGTCTCGTATCCAATTCGAAAGATTCAAGCATAGACGATCCGATAAGGCTTTACCTCAGGGAAATCGGAAAAGAAAACCTCTTGAACGCAGAACAGGAAGTCGTTCTTTCAAAACAGATGGAAGACGGACAGAACATCATAAAAAGCGTCATAAAGGCATCAGGAATGATAATTCCGGAATTCTATTCGATTTGCCATTCGATATACAAGAAAATAGACCCGCACGAGCCGGGAAGGGCCAGAAAAGAAATAAACGACGAAATGGCAGAACGAAAGAGGCTCAGAAGCTGCTACATAGAGTATGTAAAACCAATTCGCGACCAAATGAACGAGTACATACAGTTCAAGAAGCAGCTGCATGCCGATGATCCGACGACAAACATTTTCAATGATGAGAAACTCCTGAAATATAGGAATTCCATAAAGAAAGTCCTTGTAAATGCAGAACTCCAGACGGAAGAAATCGAACGCTTCAGCGCAAAATTCATCGTTGCGGCAAAAAAAATCGATGAATACCACATGATTCAGGAACGCCGCATGAAAAAGCTGAGAATTCGCGATGCCGTGGGACTCAGAAGCATAGGACGAAGACTTGCAATCAGAACTGAATGCATGAAGCTTGAAAAAGAACTTGCAATGACAGCTGATGAAATTCGAACTGATTACACTGAAATACAGAAAATAGACAGAAAACTCCGTGAACTCGAATACGACTTTGAAAATTCCGTTGATGAAATCATCGAAATGAAAAAAGAAATTGAAAGGGGTCGCATTCAGCTTGAAAAGGCAAAAAACAAGCTCATAAACGCAAACCTTCGCCTTGTAGTGTCAATTGCAAAGAAATACACAAACAGGGGACTTCAGCTTTTTGACCTCATACAGGAAGGAAACATAGGACTCATAAAGGCTGTTGAGAAATTTGAATACAGAAAGGGTTACAAATTCTCGACTTATGCCACATGGTGGATAAGGCAGGCCATCACGCGCTCAATATCCGACCAGGCAAGAACAATTCGTGTTCCGGTCCACATGATTGAACAGATAAACAAGGTCGTAAGGGAAAGCAGGCAGCTCATGCAGAAACTCGGAAGGGAACCTACAGACGAGGAAATTGCGGCACAGCTTTCATGGCCAATCAGCAAGGTCAAGCAGGTCAAGAATGTCGCAAGGGAACCTATATCACTTGAGACACCTATTGGAGAAGAAGAGGATTCTTCACTCGGAGACTTCATAGAAGACAAGGAAGTTGAAAATCCAGCAAACCAGACAGCCTATACGCTTCTTCAGGAGCAGCTCAAACAGGTTCTGAGCACATTGCCGGCAAGAGAGCAGGAAGTCCTGAAGATGCGTTTCGGTCTTGAGGATGGATATTCATTGACACTTGAGGAAGTGGGACTTTATTTCAATGTCACAAGGGAAAGAATCAGGCAGATTGAGGCAAAGGCATTGAGAAGGCTCAGACACCCGCGAAGAGCCAGCGGACTCAGGGACTTCATCGAGTAGCAATCAGGGCATCTTGAAAATAACTTTAAGATGCTCTATAGACATAACAAGCAAAATTGTGTAGAATACTACACTACAAACTTTTATAAGAGGTTTATTCCCATGCAGATGTCAGAAGAATTGGACAGATTTAAAGAATTACAAAAAATACTTAAAGAAAAGTATGAAATAGAAGCAAAAAAGCAGGATTTGCCAAGAGATATTGAGACGCGCAAAGAAGGTCTTTCTCGCGACAAGAAAGATTACATCGAAAAGAATACAAAATACGAAGAGAAAAAAAGTGTTGTAGCAAAGCTTCGCACAGAGCTTGAGGAAATTACCAGAAAGCGTGAGGAAGCAGAAAAGGGTATGGATGCAGTCTCTACCCACAGGGATTATGAAATTTTGGAAAAGCAGATTTCCGAAAACCAATCTTTGGAAGATGCAAAGCGAAAGGAACTTCAGGAAAAGGAAAAGAACCTTGAAGAACTCAAGGACGACTTGAGTTTTCTTGAGCAGACGATTGCCTCCAACGAGAGCGACCTTGCAGAAGAAAGCGAAAGCATCGAAAAGGAAGTAAAGGGACTTACAGAAAGACTTTCAGAGCTTGAAAAACAGGAAGAAGAAGCCTCTGCTGGAATAGATCCGGAAACAGTCATCAAATTCAGAAGAATCATCAAGCACAATTCAAACGGTATTGTTGCGGTAAGGGGCAATGTTTGTGACGGTTGCCACATGGTGCTTCCTGCACAGTTTGCAAACGAAGTAAGGCATGGAGACAAGATTCTCTTCTGTCCATATTGCAGCCGAATACTTTATTACGAAGAGTCTTTGGATTCAGAAAACAACTACTACTCGCTCAATGATGATTCTGGCACAGCAGATGACGAAGATCTTCTTGAGGAAGACGAGGATTTGATTGACATTGAGGATGATGAAATCGAAGATGATGAAATCAAATCCCTCGATTACGAAGGTTAAGTAAATTCAAGGATATGTGATCGCACGCGGATGGGTGATGAAACTTATGCCGCGTGAGGTAAAGTCCGGGCTCCATCGGAAAAAATGCCGGATAATAACCGGGCAGATAAAGGTAGTTGCTGATATTCAGCATAACCCTCAGTCTGACAGACAGTGCTACAGAAAATAACCGCCTGAAAAGGTAAGGGTGAAAAGGCGAGGCAAGAGCTCACCACACTGCTGGCAACAGCAGCGGTACAAGTAAACCTCATTTGGAGCAAAATCGAGAAGCAGTTTGTTGTTCCGAGCTTATACTGCGGGTAGATTGCTGGAGATGTCAGGCAACTGGCACCGCGGATAGATGGTCACACATGTTCGCATGTTCCAGAACCCGGCTTACTATATCCTTTTTATATATTTAGGGTGGATGAAAATGAAAAGGAGATATGGGCTAGAAAAAGTATACCATACGAAAAGATCATTTTTTATTAAGATTAGTCTCTTTTTTTTCATTTTCATTGCCATTGTTGTATTTGTTGTTCTTTCAATACGTTTTGTAAGAAACAAAATTCTGCACTGCGATTCAATTGACTTGCTTTACAGCTCATGGAATATGCATACGGAAGAAGGTTACCGAAAAGTAAATGAAATTTCTTCCGGAATCCTCTCAAAAAAAACATTTCACAATACAGCCTTGACATTTTTGGGATACAGTTCATTCATGCTTGCGGAATATGAAACGGACAACACAAAGGCACAGCAGTTTTTGGACAAGGCAATCTTCTCGCTGAGGGTCGCACTCCAGAATTCCAGAAAAAGCACAGTTCCCCAGATTGAATACATGCTTGGACGTGCATACTTTTATAAAAACAAACTTTCAGCCTTTCATTACTATTCGGATCTTGTAGTCAAATATCTCCTTGCGGCCAAGAACCACGGTTATCAGTCGGATGACATTCCGCTTCTTCTGGGACTTTCATATGCATCACTCGGAGAGACGGACAACAGCATATCATCTTTTACGGAAGCACTTCTGGTCAGGGAAAACGACACGCTTTTATTCAACATTGCAAAACAGTATTTCTCGAACGAACAGTTTTCGGTTTCAAAACAATACTTACAGAGAGTGTTGGAAGTTTCCGAAAATGAAGATATAATAAACAGCAGCCATCTCCTTTTGGGACAGATATATATTGAAGAGCAGCAATTTACAGACGCAGAGAAAGAAATCAATTTTTTGCTTGAGAAAAATGAAAACTTTGCTGACGCTCATTTTGTGCTCGGCATATTGTATGAAAAAAAGGGAGATGCCGTCAAAGCGCGCTCAGAATGGAGAAACTGCCTGAAAATTCAGTTCAATCATCCTGGGGCATTAAAAAAAATGTCAGAAACAAAGTGAGGAATAAAATGGGTTTTTTTGATAGTTTTACAACTGATATCGGTATAGACTTGGGTACGTGCAATACCCTGATTTTTGTAAGGGGAAAAGGAATCATTGTTGATGAGCCATCCGTAGTTGCAGTCGAAAAGGGCACGGGAAAAGTTGTGGCCGTTGGAGTTGATGCAAAACGAATGCTCTGGAAAACTCCAGGAGACATTGTGGCAATCAGGCCTTTGGCAGACGGAGTCATATCTGACAGCGATTCAACGGAAAAAATGCTCAAGTATTTCATTTCCAAGGTTATGCCAAGACATCATTTCTTCAAGTCAATACGCATGAAAATTGGAATTCCGTCATGCATAACACAGGTTCAGCAGGATGCGGTAATGGCAGCAGCACTCAAGGCAGGTGCAAAAGAGGTAAAACTCATTGAAGAAAGTCTTGCAGCCGCCATCGGAGCAGAAATTCCTATTTATGAGCCTGCAGGCCACATGGTATGCGACATTGGAGGCGGTACGACAGAAGTATCCGTAATATCACTCGGAGGTATGGTCGTAACAAGTTCAATCCGTGTCGGAGGAAATGCATTTGATGTTGCGATAATCGACCACATCAAGACAGTGCACAATCTTTCCATAGGCCAGCAGTCAGCTGAAAGACTCAAGATAGAAATTGGAAATGCAGTTGCAGAGAAAAACCTTGGAGATGACAAAATCCTCAAAATGGAAATAAAGGGTACAGATGCCATAACAGGACTTCCAAGAAAACTTGAAGTAGATTCTGTTGAAGTCAGGGAAGCCCTCAAGGAGCCAGTATCCAAAATTGTTGATGAGATAAAGAAAACATTGGGACGTACGCCTCCAGAACTTGCAGCAGACATAGTTGAACGCGGAATTGTCATGTCAGGAGGAGGATCTATGCTTCGTGGTCTCAAGGACCTCATAAAAAAGGAAACTGGAGTTCCTGTTTTCCTTGTTGAAAAACCTCTTGAGTGTGTTGCAAAGGGTGCAGGAGAAGCTTTCGAACTTTTCAAGAACATGTCTTCAAACCGTTCAATTTACGAAAACCTGAACGATTAACATACGGTGAAGCATCATATGTCAAAACGAAACAGATTTTCTGTCAAGCTCAAAACCGCAGAAATTGTTCTTGCAGTCTTGATTTTTCTCAGTGGAATTTCACTGGGATTTTCAGGAGGCGGATTTATTGTAGACGCAAACAGGATTGGTTTTTCCATCCTGTCTACAGCCCAGGACAAGATACACTATGTCACAAATGGTGTTACAAGTTTTTTCACGTCAATCAGGCAGCTTGCAAACCTAAAAAAAGAGTACAACCTGCTTGCGGAAAAATTGAAAGACTACGAGTACATGCAGCGTTCCAATACGGAAATCCGCAAAGAAAACGAAAGGCTGAGGCAGCAGCTTAAATATGCTACGGAAGTCGAATACAAGAACATTTCCGCCCAGATAATCGGTCGGGATCCAGACAACCTTTATTCAGGCGTCACAATAAACAAGGGTGCAAAACACGGCATCAAAAAGGGGCTTCCGGTCATTGCCATACAGAATGGCAACGTAGGTGTCGTAGGCAAGGTAATTACTGTCGGAACCTACACAAGCCTCATAATGCCAGTTTATGACAGCAACTGTTACATTTCGACGCGCATACAAAACACAAGAGATATAGGAATCGTTTCAGGAACAGGTTCCTATGATACACCGCTCAAGCTCCAGTACATCCGAAAAAGGGTGCTTGACAGCCTCAACAAGGGAGACATAGTCGTCACAAGCGGAGAAAATGAAAATTACATGAAAGACATTCCTATCGGACGCATATCCAAAATCAATGTCCTTGACTATGACTCGTCACTGGACATTGAAATCGAACCGATAATTGATTTCCTGCGTCTTGAAAATGTAATAATCGTAGACCAGCACATTCCGAATGACAGGAACATACTGGATCTGCACACAAAGAAAAAGGAGAAATAGCCATGATTCGTTCTTTTTTTGCAAGCACATTCATCCTGCTGGTTTTTTCTATATTTGAATCCGCAATACTTTCAAACATAGCTTTTCTTCCGTCGATTCCCGACTTGACGCTTTTATGCGTCCTTTATTTTTCAATACAAAACGGGAAACTTCTCGGAGAGACCACTGGATTTGTCTCAGGCCTTTTCCTTGACGTCCTGAGCGCATGTCCGTTTGGACTCAACTGCCTGATAAGGTCAGTAACAGGCTATGCAGGCGGAATCTTCAAAAAAACCCTCAATCTTGACGGATTTTTCGTACTCATGTTCATGGGATTTGCCGCAACAATCTTGAAAGTGATTTTGACGTTTGTCGTTTCAATCCTCTTTCCTTTTGCACTCATAGCGACATACAGGATATTCAGCATTGAATTTGCATTCGAGCTTGCTTTGAATTCCATTCTGACACCTTTTGTGTTCAAGTTCCTTTCACTGTTCAAGAATTCCGTAATCGTAAAAATGGAGAGCAGCTACTGATGTTCGAAGGATTTAACGTCCGCTATAATTCCTTTTTTGAAGATGTCAGGCATACGGACAATGCGACAAAAAAGAATTACAAGCTTTTGTTTTTGTTTTTGCTCATTTCAGTGATTTTCATACTGTATACAGTCAGACTTTTCTACCTTCAGATTATTGACGGCCAGCAGTACAGGGACCGTTCGGCACGCATTTCAAAAACGGTCACCACGATACTTCCCCAGCGAGGAGAAATATATGACAGGAACGCGGAAGTTCCTATGGTAATAAACACGGATTCTTTTGCCGTCAACATAACACCTGGAGAAATTGAGAAAGACAGGCTTGACACCGTGCTCACAAAACTTGCATCCTATCTTGGAACATCAAAGGCAACTCTTGAAAAAAGAATTCCACCGGAATACAGAAGATCCTTCTCATCTATAGAAGTAAGGTCAAACGTATCCTTTGACGTAATATCAAACATAGCAGAAAACCTTCATGACCTTCCAGGCATTTCATGGTTCAACAAGCCGACCAGAAACTACGTAAAGACAGGTTCATTCTGCCATATTCTCGGATATGTTGGAAACATCACGAATGAAGAAATAAAGATAATGTACAACAAGGGATACTCGTCAAACTCAATTGTCGGAAAAATCGGAATTGAAAAACAATATGACGATCTTCTCCAGGGCAAGGCAGGTACCATTACACGAAAAGTTGATGTCCACGGACGAGTATTGAATGACGCACCTGTCATAGAGCCTCCAAAAAGCGGAAACAACCTGATTCTTACAATCGACTCGAAAATACAGACGCTGGCGGAGGAAGCGCTTGGAGAGCGTGTAGGGGCAGTTGTAGTCTTGAAACCGGCAACGGGAGAAATTCTTGCGCTCGTTTCATATCCAAATTTTGACGCAAACATATTCTCTTCAGATGATGCAAGCAGCCAGTATTTAAAACTCATAAAGGATACGAGAAAACCCCTCCTAAACAGGGCGGTAGATGCAGAATATCCGCCGGCATCTACATTCAAGACAATAATGACTACGGCACTTCTCTCAGAAAAAGCATTTCCTGCAGAAAAGAAAATAGAATGCCAGGGAAAGATGACATATGGAGACAGGGTGTTCAGATGCCATATCAGGGGCAACGGACACGGATGGCTTGACATGAAAAACGCACTTGCACAAAGCTGTGACATTTACTACTGGGTTGTAGGAACGGAGCATCTTGGCGTAGACATGATATCAAGTTACGCACAGGAATTCGGATTCGGAAAGAGCCTCATGATAGACCTTCCGTCACAGACATCAGGTTTCGTTCCGACACCACAATGGAAAGAAAGGCGCTTCCACGAAAAATGGCTCGGCGGAGATACCATGAACATGTCAATCGGTCAGGGATTCACTCTCGTGACACCGCTTCACGTCGCAAACATGATGGCCATGGTATGCAACAGCGGAAAGATATACAAGCCGCATCTTTTGAAGCAGGTACGCGACCCAGCCCAAAACAACAAGGTAATCAGGGATGTACAGCCAGAAATCCTTCATGAATCAACGGTTTCAAAAGAAGTATGGAAAGAAGTGCAAAGGCATCTAAGATATACAATAACAGACGGAACGGCAGTATTTCCAATGGGAAACAAGACTGTGCAGATAGCCGGAAAAACAGGTACGGCAGAAGTCAACGGTGTCGGCAAAGACCACTGGCACTCATGGATGATTGCCTATGCGCCTTTCGATGCACCTCCCGAAGACCAGGTTGTAGTTGCAACGCTTGTTGAAGCAGTCAACAAATGGGAATGGTGGGCACCATACTGCACGAACATCATAATCCAGGGCATATTCAACAACCAGACATTTGAACAGTCTGTAAACGCACTGCATTTCAAGCATCTATTCACAAACAACAACTCCCAGGGAGGCAGAAGGGAATGAAACTAAAAATTTTTTCAGCCATTGACTATCTGTTGCTTTTCTGTGTCGTGACATTGACAACAATAGGAATACTTTTCATTTACTCGGCGGGAGTAGATTCAAACGGAATTCAAGAATCAAGGGAATACATAAAGCAGACAATATGGTTCATAGCAGGATTCATATTGATGGTTTCAACATCCCTCATAGATTACAGAAAGCTAAGCCGATATTCCCAGTACATGTTTCTTGGAATGACATTCGTTCTCATATACGTGCGTTTCTTCGGAAAAGTAAGCAACGGTGCAAAAAGCTGGATTGGATTCGGAAATCTTGGAATACAGCCATCAGAACTTGCAAAGATAATTTTCATACTTTTTCTTGCAAAATATCTTGAAGGCTCACAGAATGAAAATCAGACAAAAAGATTCATTACGGCCTTTTTAATAATGTGCATTCCGATGGGATTGATACTTCTCCAGCCTGACCTTGGAACAGCAAGCGTTTTTTTCCCGATATTCCTGTTCATGTGCTTCATGGCAAACATACCGACAAAATATATAATGCTTGTCCTTTCAATAGGAGTGTTGACCATAGTATTCACGATACTTCCAGTTTGGGAGACGGACATACTGAAAAAAACGGTCACATTCGTACACATCCTCACGAATTTCAAGATAAGGGTTCTTGTATTTGCGGCATCGCTTGGAATCATGATAATTGGAATTCTCGGATACATTTTCTATGGCAGGAAGTATTATTATTATATTGCATACGTATTCGGAATTCTCGCGTTAGCACTCCTTCTGTCATACGCAGGAAGCAAAAAACTCAAGGATTATCAGATATCAAGACTTATAGTATTCATTGATCCATACACAGATCCGAGAGGAACAGGATGGAACATAATCCAGTCCAAAACGGCCATCGGTTCGGGAAGCCTTTTCGGAATGGGATTTTTAAACGGAGTCCAAAGCCATCTTCACTTTCTTCCGGAACAAAACACGGACTTCATATTCAGCATTTTCTCCGAGGAAGCAGGATTTGCAGGTGGTGTCATATTGTTTTTTCTATTCTTCCTGATTCTTTTGAGGATACTTTACATAGTAAAACAGACAACGAACGTATACAGCACCTACATTGCCATAGGAATTTTCGGCATGTTCCTTACGCACTTCATAGTAAACATAGGAATGGTCATGGGAATGATGCCAATAACAGGAATTCCTTTGCCGTTCCTGTCATATGGTGGATCTGCATTACTCACAAACATGATTGCCATAGGCCTTTTGATGAGTATAAACAGTCGTCGATTAAACTTTAATGTTACATTATGATTAATTTAAACTTAATTCAACCAATTCAGGCTTTCGGTCCGTCACTCAACACAGTACAGTCTCCGTCAAGATATCTTGGAGGAGAATTCGGCACAACAATAAAGCCGCATTCTGAAAACGATGCATATTACAATTTTGCAATAGCTTTTCCTGATCTTTACGAAATAGCAATGTCAAATTCAGCCATAAAAATCATTTACAATGGACTGAACCGCATTGAAGGAATCAGGTGCGAAAGGGTTTTTGCCCCAGACATTGACTTTGAAAAACTCTTAAAGGAAAAAGACATTCCGCTTTACACGCTTGAAACGGGAATTCCACTTTGCAACACAGACATGATTGGCTTTTCAATCGGATATGAGCTTGGAATCACGGAAGTTCTCGCAATGCTTGAAAACGGAAAAATACCGCTTCTTTCAAAAGACAGAAATGAAAAGGATCCAATTGTCATATGCGGAGGATGCGGAGTAACCAATCCTGCGCCAATTGCAGATTTTTTTGATGCAGTTTTTATCGGAGAAGCAGAAAACAGTCTTTTTGACCTTGTGGAAAAACTTCGGGACATGAAAAAAAATGGCTCGGCAAGAAATGAAATGCTAAGCTTTATGGAATCCATGTATTTCATATGGACAAAAAAGAAAGCATCTGACGGAAAAATTGCAAAAAGGGCCGTGCAAAACGATTTCGGTCTCGTGCCTTCAGTGCCTGCATATTTTCCGCTTGCAACAAACAGGCCGGTACAAGACCATGGTGTAGTCGAAATCATGAGGGGATGTCCGAACGGATGCAGGTTTTGCCATGCCGGCATATATTACAGGCCAATGAGAATCAAGGCCCTCAATCTCATAATAAACGAAATAGACCATCTTGTATTCGATGCGGGATACCGCGAAATAAGCCTGAATTCCCTCAGCAGTGCAGATTTTCCTGATGTAGGCGGACTTTTGGACATGCTGAATGAGCGATACAGGGGATATAATGTTTCATTCCAGCTTCCGTCACTCAAGGTAAACAGCCTTTCTCTCGACCTTTTGGAAAAACTTTCAAAGGTAAGAAAATCAGGACTGACATTTGCCGTAGAGACACCGGATGAAATGAGCCAGCTTAGCCTGAATAAGGAAGTATATGCCCAGCATCTTGAAGAAATAATACTTGAAGCAAAAAAAAGGGGCTGGAGCAGTGCAAAATTCTATTTCATGATAGGACTGCCACTCGACATAAACGAAGAGAAGGCAATAGTTGATTTCATGCTCAGGATTCAGTCGAGGACAAGAATACAATGCAACGTAAACGTAGGAGTATTCATTCCAAAACCGCACACGGCATATGAAAGGATAAGGCAGCTTACACCGGAAGAAGCAAAAGCAAAAATCGACTATATCTACGAAAACCTTCCGCGAGGCAAATTCAAAATCGGACGCCATAATTATGACGCAACAGTGCTTGAAGGGCTTTTGAGCAGGGGAGATTTCAAGGCTTCAAAAGTCATCTTGAATGCTTACAAAAAGGGAGCAAGATTCGATGCGTGGGATGAATACCTCCAGAATGATGCAAATCTCTGGAAAGAGGCATTCAATGAAGCAGATTATGACGTAAAAGAATGGATTTATCACGATTTTACGGATGACGAGTCGCTTCCATGGGAAACAGTAAGCCTTGGACCTGCAAGATTCTTCTATGCAAAAGAAATGTCCAAGTCAAGGGAGCATGCACTTACGCCAAAATGTGCGGCCGAATGCACACATAAATGCGGAATATGCAATCCAAAAGAAAACATCAAAGTTCACAAGCTTGAAGATGTAGAAAACGTATCAAGATGTATAAAACTTAATACACTTCCAACACCCAAAGAATACGAAACTTCAAACATACCAGTCCTTTACAGGGTGATTTTCAACTTCACGAGAGTCTCAGGAGGAGAATTCACGCCATACCTTTCCCAAGTTGAGATTTTCCACAAGGCAATGCTAAGAAGCGGAATGAATTTCGTATTCACGGCAGGTTTCAATCCATTGCCAAGACTTGAATTCGCAACAGCTATAACACTCGGACTTCCAAGCATGCAGGAAACGGCATCATGTCTTCTTTATGAAAACACAGATTCAAAAGACTTCATCATGAAGCTCAACAATGTGCTGCCGGAAAACCTCCACGTAAATGACGCCATGATATTCCCGGTAACGACACTAAGGAAGAGGGAATCACTAAGCACGATGCTTTGGGGCGCAGAATACAGCTATGTTTTCAAGGACGAATCAGATTGCACAGGATTCATGAAAAGCGACTGTTACGAAAAACTCAAAAACGACCTGGATTTCAGTTTTGACGGAAAAACATTAAAGATTCCGGTAAGCGACAAAAAATTCCGAACAGCCCTAGAAGAATTTACCGGCAGGAAATGGTTCGACATTGCAAGAATAACGAAAACAAAAACCCTTGCAAAACCCGTAATCGAAGGCTGGACGGCAGCTGATGAAGACAAATGGAGAAGGGAAAACAAGGAATTTTCAAAGGCATCAACAATAGAAATTTCTTCAGCTCCTGTCGAATTCATGGAACTATACAGACATATTGCAAAAATAAACAGTGAACTGATAGAAAAGCGAGCAGAACTTACGGAACTGGCACTTAAAATCAAGAACTCAGCAAAATAGGTCATAGTGGACAGTCTGCAAAGACTGTCCATTTTATAAAAGACACACCATTACGAAACATGACAAAGTCGGGAACTCCAATCTGAAAGCATCAGCATACTTCAATAATGAATGCCCCCGCAAATCCGCAGAAAACAGGATTGGATTGTCACAAATCAATATCCTGACCACACCCAGGTTAGCCAACTAATTCAGAGATTCTATTGTCGCAAACCTGTTCAAGGCCCTGTCTTCTCCCCAGCGGCTTGTTTTACCCATCGATATGACGGCTATGATTTTTTCAGGAACTCCATTTCTGACAAGACCTTTTTTGACATTTCTGGCACGCTCAAGGGAAAGCTTGTAATCGTCAACCTCATTTGCAAAATCAGCAACATAACCGCATATGTTGATTCTAAGTTCAGGATGATTTTCGAGAATCCCAGTTATTTTTTCAGCCTGGCTCACAAACCAGTCCTCTGCATCAGACGAACTGACAAAATCGCGCCTGTCGCTCCTGAAAACAGGGGATTTAGTTTCTGAAATCAGTCTTAAACCATAAACTGCATCATCAGAAACCGATTCCACGGCTGCATGACGATTCTCAGCCTTGTCATTGCCCCAGCGGCTCGTTTTTCCCATGGAAACCGTATGCATGATGCTTTCAGGAACACCTTTCTCAGCAAGACCTTTTTTTACCATTTCCGCACGACTAAAAGCAAGCCTGTAGTCATCAATCTCATTGGCAAAATCAGCAACATAACCTGATATTTTAAGTTTGAATTCAGGATGATTTCTGTATGTTTCAATAATTTTAAATGCCTGCTCGGAAAACCAATTCTCAGCTTCCTTTTCATCAACAAAAACAGCCCTGTCGCTCTTGAAAACAGGAGATTTCATTTCAGGAAAAAGCGGCAACTGCTCGACAGGCTCAACTGGAATTTTTTCCTCCTCAGGCTTTCGTTCTTCGTAAACAATCTGTGGCGCAGGTTCAACATCAGTATCCTTTCCACACCCTTTTACAAAAAACAAAACCGCCAAGACGACTGCAGCAATCACGATTGCCGCAACAATATATTTATAGTTGAATTTACAATCTTCTTTCATATAACTGTTATCGGCAGACTGAAATTAACCTTGAGAAGTGTTTAAAAGTTTTTTACAGCAGGAAAATTTTCAAGACCAAACGCATCAAAAAAAAAGAAAAAAAAAATCCAATCCCTGTTTTTCAAGAATTGGATTCCAATCAGCGGCACGGCATCCGTTTTCGTCCACCAGCTCATGCCAATCAAAAATCACCGGCCCAAACAGATGAAAGAAAACGAAAAGATGACCTTACTTTAAAAAATATACGGGAAGTTCTGGAACATAATGAGGAATATGGACTATTTCATTCTTGAATTTTCCAACTTCATACCCCTTAACAAGCTTTGAGACTTCCTCATCGGTAAAATCATGCTTCTGGCATCTGATGAGCCTGTCAAACCTTTCGTAAGTAAAGCCTTCGACACCGGAAACAGCAGAAATCCTTATCTCGTCGGTCGAACCGCACATTCCGTCGGAAGGAGCCTTATGGACAAGGTCATGGGGCAGTGCAAGAGCATCTCCAATGGCCCTTACCTCAGTCACTGTAAATCCCTGAAGCAGGGAATAAGAGCCCGCATTGTCACCGAAAAGCGTGCTGAAATTTCCATATGCGCAATCCTCGGAAAGATTGCACGTATTTATCACGATTCCACCCTGAATCGCGGCAATGCCATAAAGCGTCGTCATGCGGAGGCGGGCAGGAGTATTTGTCTTGAATCCATGATTCTCCCCGGGATTTGAAAAGTTTTTTTCAAAACTGGACAAAAGTCCGTCATAAGCATCCTTAATGTTTATGGTCAAAGAATTGCATCCGCAATGTGCAATGATTTTTTCAGAATCCGCAATATCATGCTGAACGCCGTTTGGCATCATCACACCAAGAACATTTTCCTTTCCAAGCACATCACACGCAATCTTGAGGCATACGGAAGAATCCTTTCCTCCAGAAACGCCAACAATTGCCTTTTTCTTTCCAAACTGGGAAAACCATTTCTCCATATGGGCCTTGAGCCCAAAAATCTCCCTTTCAACATCAAAAACATATTCCATCTTTTTTCTCCAAATCAGTCCTTTTCACATTCAAGTCTCTTTCGTATCTTCATGATGTTTTCCTTATTGTAAAACTTTCCGTCCATGAACATCAGCTTGAGAAGATTTCCGTCATTCAGCGAATCAATGTCGTCATACTTAAAACCATCCGTCACACAATAGTTTCCGTTTTCATCCCTTGAAACACGGCAAAGTCCCTTATGTGATTTTTTCAAATTTTCCGTATCCGTTTTTGGATCCTTGAAAATCGGTATGTATTTTCCGTTTACAAGACCTGCCGTTGCCTTGCATGCAAAACCCCACGTGTCGCGAGTGTTGACAACCATCTTGTCACCCTCGAAAACAGCACTGAAACAGAATGCTCCGACTCCAAAAGCAACATTGGATGCGGCAAACTTCATGTCGGCAAGTTTTTTCCATATTTTTTCAACCTGCTTGAGAGTACATCCGTCTCCAAGGATTATGCCAACGTGACTGTCAAGAATCTTGTATCCCTTCTTGTTTTCAGTGCCGCCAAAAGATTCCCAAAGCAACTGTATGGTTTTTATTACATTCTCATACTGATCCCCGGAATCCGGACGCAAAAGTATTTTTCCCTTATGGGCCATGACTTCTTTTTTCAATGAAGGCAAAACATTCTCAACGACATTCCAATAGTCGTAAGTATCGGAAACAATGCTGAAACTTGTCTCAGGGTAAAGCTCCGCAAGCATTCTCCTGAAAAAGGAAACCTCATCCCCGTCAACCGCAAAATTGCTTGCCATTACGGAATGTTCGGTAGATACGGCTCCAATTCCAAGATGATTGAACGAACAGTCAGCATCATAATACTTGTCAAGCCATGAAAGGGATGGCACAGTAGACGTCTTGTTGAATGACAGAAGCCATGAAGCTGAACATTTTTCAGCCTCTTCCATGCATGACATTCCACGCATTCCAAAATCAGATGCCGCCAGGTGAGGATCAGCACCATCTGTCGTCAAGTCATAATATTTCTTTGCAAGCCTGTAGTACATGTGGCCGATTGTCGCAAAATTGCAAGTCTTCCACACTGAATTGAGCATCCAGCATTCAGCCCACTGTCCGAGCCAGAAAAAATCAGGATGGGTATTGTAAATGTG
>JAZQMW010000070.1:0-57195 GCA_045627025.1 Treponema sp.
CTAATACAATCAACCAGAGAGGAATAATCCCGATTTTAAGAAGGACATCATTTACTTTTTTTAATACATCAGCATACTTTTCTAAATTTAACATTTTTTACTTTTCCTAAAACTATTTTTTATCTGTTCTTTTCCATCCAGCCTTTTGCAAAATCAACAAGCTCTCTCTGCTTCATTAATTTGCAAACTGCATTTCCAACTTTGCCGGTAATAACTTTTCCAGTTTTTTCAAACTCATTTCCAATTTCACAAAAATCTTCATCGTTATAAAGAATGTCTTTTATCTCAAGCCAAGTTTTCTTTCCATTTTCAATAACAGGAAATCCGTCTGGAACAATAATTTTATCTTTATAGTCAGCCCGGTATTCTGCAAGATGAAGCGATGTATTTTTATCATAATCAACACCGAGCAAAAGGACAAAGCCATCAAGTTCATTCAGACGGCCAATCGGACTCAAATCATTCTGCGCAAAATCATAATGATTATCCTGAACAATGTAATCTTTATTTTTTCCCCATGCTGCAAACGAACATGAAGGATGACTACTTCTTACAACACTGTTCTGTTTACGAAAAGTTTCTGCAATAATTCCCATTCCGCAAGCAGGAGTCAAATCTTTATCAAAGGCCGGCATTTCGTCTTTTATTGTCTGCCACCAGTTTTCCGGAACAGAAGGATTTCCCCAGTGCGACGGATCTGATAAATTGCACGAGTGAGCCGGCATTACTAAAGTTCCATCTTCCGCCAGAACTTCTTCAAGCGCCATGATGACGCTCTGCGCTCCACCGCACACCCAGCCGATTGAACTGAGTGATGAATGAACAATAAGATTCATTCCGCTTTTTATTCCAAGATTGATAAAATCATTTACGAGAGTTGAAATTGTGTTTGGTGTTTTCGTTTCGTTTACAGTTTTTTCTTCTGACATTTTCAAATCTCCATCAAATATTATAGCATATTTTAATAAAAAATAATTAACCTTTTTTCAAGCTTTCTTGTTGAATCATACTGCATGATGATTTTTACAGCGTTTTACACAAACTTCTTCTGAAGAAAAAAATCTGAATATGGCAGCAAAGTTTTCAATGGTTCAACGAAAAGAGCAGGTTTATTCCATCTGTCACAAAATGGGGCAAAACCCAATAAAAACAGGCATTTTCAGTAAAATCCAATACTTACTATAATGTATATTCTGTCTACTTCTATAAACTGGAAAATACAGAATTCGGATTTTTAATGTAATTTCAATCAAATTCATAGAAAAACATCAGAAAACAAAACGCAAGCGCTAAATTGGCTCATCCATAAATGAATAAACTTGGAAACAACATTTCAAATACGGCAGGACATTTAAGTCGCTTGAAACAGGACACGGTTGCAAGAACACAACAAGATTTTCCGTCATCAGTATCATTTTTAGTTTATTTCAATACACATATTCACACACAATCAACGTGCATTTGATTCCTTCATCAAAAGTCATTTCTTTCTTTCAATTACATATTCATGCATATAACGGTCCAAAATATAATCGTTGAACAATATTTTTATCTTTCCATTTTCCATGACTTCAAAATCAAGATTTTCGATTGTCTGAAAATCCAAATTCTGCAGGTCTTTGGACATATTGAATCCATCATCAAAATCTGCATTCAATATGATTTCGTGAAGTTCCTCACAAGTCCAGCCTGAAACATCGGAAAGATTTGCAAAACTTTTTGTTTTTGTATTGTAGCAGAAAGATTTGAATTCATGAGTTTCATGCGGAAACCCCGTATCATAAGTAAAAAAACAGCATATGCTTATGTATGGTCCGTACAAAGAAATTTCCGGTGCGGTAACAGAAAAATACTTGCGGAAATCTCTCAGCCGCCATTGATTCACAATCTTGCTGCAAAATCTGTTTCTATTCCAACTGACAAATTCATTCATTTTGTCAAATACAATTCTGTAGTTTTCAAGCATTTCAGCAGAAAGACCTGTATTTTTTTTCCTTAAGTTCCAGCCACGAAACTTCAAAACTCCTGCGGTCAGAATTCTCCGTTGTTGTAAAGATGCTGTAAAGACTGCAGTCATACGAAACCTTCGTTGAAACTTCAACTTCTTCCGGTGGAATGCATAATGAAAAATCTTTTTCCCTGCATGCAGGGTTCAGTCTGAAAAGACTCATCCCTTTTTCCCTTGCAAATTCAAAACAGTCTTCATGCATGATTTTCGCAGAATTAAAATGACGAAAAGTTGCCTCCTCTGCCCTTTCAACATCTGATCCGCCATCAGTAATGAAGATGTAGCGCAATGTATCGCTGCAAAATGACGCATAAGGAAAACCCGTGACACAAGATGAAAGCTGCACGAATTTCAAATCAGGACAAACACAACAGGAAAAATATTTTACGGCATCAGGAAGTATTACACCTTGAATGCGGTCATTCTCTGATTCAAAATAAAACCCCGCGTCTCCCTGCCAGTCTGCGCAAATCACCTTTGAAAAATCAAGGATGTACAAATCGCTGTTTTTTTTGACGGCAGAATCCACGTGAGTTTTCAATGCCTCAAGACTCATCGATCCTGAAAGCCTGAGAACTTTTCCCTTGACCTGAGCAGACAACCCCTGCATGAGAAACATAAGCAACGAAAAAATCAAAATCTTAAAACGCACTGATTTTTTCCCTGCCATTTCATCGTTTTCAAAAACAAGCTTCATGATTCTCAACACATCTCCTTCGTTTTCATGAAAATGCCTACTCAAACTTTTTCATGTCATAGCCGCATTTATGTATGTCCTTTCCCCTGTAGACAACAAGCCAGGCATTGCCCAACAAGCTTACGTCAAAATACTCGTCTTCACAGATGTAGGAAGTGTGAATTCTCGCATCGGTTTGGCCAAAATAATCTTCTGTCCATTTCTTAACGTCATGGGCCTTGTTTATTGACAAAAGATATTCTTCTATCTTTTTCTTGCAAATCTTGTATGCGTCAAGATTCTGTTTCACAAATTTTTTCGGTCTGGTTGCCACGTCAAACGGAATATAAACCGACACGTGCTCAAGCTTGTCATCTTCAGAAAAATAAAACCTGTACAATCCCTCAAACTCAAAACCCCAGATGAAATCTTCCATCGTCACAATATTATAGTCACGGCCTTCATGATAGATGTCAGGATTGCTTAACGGTGCGACAAGCTCAAGGTCTTCCATTCCTGCAACCTCCATCATCAACAGGATATGTTCCTTATCCATTCCAAATTCAAAATCACTGAAATAATCAAATTCGCTTTCAGGGATTTTTTTGCCCTTGCACGAACAAAACACCAATGCCATCAAGCATAATGCAAACGCAAGCAGATTTTTTTTCATATTGAACTCCATTGCCATAAAAAACATGCAAATGCATGAACATCCCTATTGCTGTCTGAAAACTGACACAGGAACTGATTTGGGAACATCCCAAAATTGCAATTTTAGAGATGTCCTTATTTTATCTGTACGACACATTCCCCCATTGCCCAGCATCCGACTTCATAAGGATCAAAGCGCACAAATACACGGTTTCCGTTCACGTAAAATTTGAAGGAATCCACCTGCTCCACTCCGGCTCCACTTGTTACCCATTCCCTGACATCATCATTGTACTCCGCATCGCTTAAATCGGCGTAAAATTCATTCCTGATTTTCCGAATGCAGATTTCAGATATTTCTTTGCTTGAATATCCGGTTACGTCATGTATGTTTGCAAGGCGGTTGTTTGAAACGTCCCACGTAAAGGTATTTGTCCAGAAAGAACCATGCGCACCGCCTGTATAATTGGAATGAGACAGGACAACGCTTACAAAATCATTTCCATATGTAGCAGAAACATCAAGAGCATAGTAAAAATCACCCGGCCGGAAAACCATCATGCCGCCAGTTTCCCCACCGTACTGCCGCAATTCTTCCAGATGGTCGGCATAAGATTCCGCAACATCAGAAATGTACTTTTTTATGCAAGTATCCTTAAAATTGGACAGCACCTCATTAAAGCCGGAAAGCCTTTCATCCAAAAACAAAGGCAAAAAACCTTCTGTTTTTACATTCGCATGCTTGTACTCCAGAGGAACAGGCTGGAACGAACAGACTCCGGGATGTTTTTCTCCAGGTTCAAGAGTCTTGCAAGAAAAAAGACACAATGCAAGACCAAAGGAAATCACCAAATGTAGTTTTCGATTATTTTTTTTCATAAACTGTTTCTCCCGTATTTTTTTGGAACATTTTTCACAATCTGCCCCATGTCAAATCGGCTTCAAAAATTCAATTTCAAGGCCTTCCGCATGTTTTATTCCTTAAATCAACTTTCAGCAGCGATTGAAGGCGGTAAATTTCATGCCATATTGATTTCAATTGTCATTCGAAATCATTCGCTTGTCAAGCCTGCAAATCAGCAATGCAATTTCAAGAACTGCACTCCAGATTTCATGCCATCATGTATATATTTTTTTAACACATGCCCTTCACCATTTCAATTTTGCACAATTTCCTTCCATTATATAGCCTAAAAAAGCATCTCAAGTTTTTCCTTGATGAAATCACTCTTGTTCTTGAGGTCTATCATGTCAGTCTTCATTATAAGCTGGTTTGGTGCATCAGGATTCAGCCTTACAAGCCCCGCGCTCCTTCCTATAAGCTTCAAGACCTTGTCAACATTTATCTTTCCGACTTCCCCGAATTCCACAGAGACAATGCCCTTCTTTTCCCTAAGGGAACGTATGGAAAGCCTGCAGCAGATTATCCTTATCTTTGCAAGACTTATGAGGCTTTCAACTTCATCAGGAAGAGGTCCGAACCTGTCCAAAAGTTCCGACCAGACATCATTAAGCTCATCCTGGGTCTTTATGGACGCAATTTTCTTGTAAAGCTCCATTTTTGTCTGCGCATCACGTATGTAAGAATCAGGAATGAATCCAGTATATTCAAGCTCAAGAAGAACCTCGCTAGGAGCTTGCCAGTCGGAATTCGAAAGCCGCTCGATTGCAGAATTGAGAAGATTCAAATACATCTCGAAACCGATTGCATACACTTCACCGCTTTGGTCACGTCCAAGAAGATTTCCCGCACCCCTTATTTCCATGTCTTTCATGGCAATCTTGAAACCGGAGCCAAGTTCCGTAAAATCGCTTATAACCTGAAGCCTCTTCATCGCAATTTCCGAAAGAGCCTTGTCCCTTGGATAGAAAAGATAGGCATAGGCTTTTCTGTCGCTTCTGCCGACACGACCCCTCAGCTGATAAAGCTGACTTACGCCATACATGTCCGCGCGGTCTATGATTATCGTATTGACATTCGGAATGTCAATTCCATTTTCAATAATCGTCGTAGCAACAAGTATGTGAAAACCGCCCATCTTGAACCTTCTGAATATGTCGTCAAGTTCCGCACTCGTCATCTGTCCGTGCGCAACATCAACAAGAAGATCCGGCATGAGTTTTTCAAGCTTTATCCTTACTTCCTCAAGGGACTCGACCCTGTTATGAAGGTAGAAAACCTGACCGCCCCTGGATATTTCATTCCTTATCGCCCGTACGAGCTTTTCCTCATTGTATTCTTCAATCGCAGTCTCGACACTCTGCCTGTTCTGCGGAGGTGTCGTAAGCAAACTCATGTCCCTTATCTTAAGAAGGCTCATGTGAAGAGTTCTCGGTATTGGAGTCGCACTCATGGCAAGACAGTCAATGTTCGTCTTCATGACCTTGAGCTTTTCCTTATCCTTTACGCCAAAACGCTGCTCCTCATCAATTATCAAGAGTCCAAGATCCTTGTACAGGACATCCTTCTGTATGATTCTGTGGGTGCCGACAAGTATGTCAACATCCCCGGCAAGAAGCCTTGAAAGAACCTTTTTCTGCTCTGAAGGAGTCACAAATCTTGAAAGATGGGCAATCTTTATGGGAAAATTCTTGAACCTTTCCACGCAGTTTTCATAATGCTGCTCCGCAAGAATCGTCGTCGGTGCAAGAAACGCAACCTGCTTTCCACCCATGACAGCCTTGAATGCAGCCCTCATGGCAATCTCTGTCTTTCCATATCCGACATCACCACAAACAAGCCTGTCCATTGGAACATCCCTTTCCATATCCCGCTTGATTTCAATGGTGGCCGTGGCTTGATCCTGGGTATCCTCATACGGAAACGCAGCTTCAAACGCAGCACTCCATTCAGTGTCTTTCGGAAACGGGAAACCCCTTGACGCCTTTCTTTTTGAATAAAGGTCAATAAGCTTTTCAGCAATCTCCTCAACGCGGGCCTGAACCTTTGCCTTTCTCGAAGACCAGCTTTTGCTTCCTATCTTGTCGAGTTTCGGTTTGGAATCACCAGCACCTATGTAATGCTGGACAAGATTCACCTGCTCAATCGGAACAAAAATGAATTCCTCATCCGCATATTCAAGCTTTATGTAGTCCCTCTCGGTTCCCATCGCCTTGACGCGCTCAATTCCCTTAAAAAGTCCGATTCCATAATTCACATGAACGACATAATCCCCCGGATTCAATTCGACAAAAGTCTCTATGGGCTTTGATTTTGCCTTTCTTATGGATGCAGGAGCGTTCTTTTTCCTTCCGAATATCTCGTTTTCCTGAATGACTATGATTTTTTCCGACTCAATGGAAAACCCTGACGTTATCGATTCCGGAAAAACCTCAAGAGGATACACATCAGTCTCACCTGCAGGAAGCTCGACAAATTCCTTCAAGATTTCATTCACCCTGAGGGCCTGGTTTGGATTGTCAGCATAAACATAAACGTGATACTTTTCCTTCTGATAGTTTTTCAACTGTTCCTTAAGGTAATTTATGTTTCCAAAATACGACTGGCTCGGTTCCGAATGAAATTTCAACTCCGTCTTAAAATAATCTGAAATTCCGTCAACATCATCCATTGTCTCAAGCGACCTGAATGCAAAAAAACGCTTTTCCGAAGAAAGAAGCTCACTGTACGAAAGGCACATTTTTGAAGGCTTAAAAACAGGCAACGTCTGCCTTGCGATGCGATATGAAACGTTATATTCATTCTGAATCATTTTCTCAGCATTTAAAAGCTTGTCCCAGTCAAAAACAAAAACACATGCGTCATCAGGAAGATAATCCAGAACCGAATACCTTCTTTCAAAAAGACAATTATAGAATAATTCTTCGCCTTCCGATGTTCCGTTTACTGAAAGTTCAGTGAGAATTCTGTCCTTTTGTTTTTCTGCTTCTGCAGTAAGGGCAAGATTTACTTCGGTACCCGCATCAAACAACCGTTTGTTAGTCAAACCACCTTCTTTTTCACCTCCAGACGAACGAAAGTGAGTGTCCGTGCCGCTAACTAACGACTGTTCGTTTTTCTCGTTTTTTTCCCTTCCGTGCCGGTTTGCATCATAACTTGCAAAATCATTCCTGATGCCGCCAGAATCTTCTTTTTCAAAAGCCCTCTCAAGATCTGAAACAAACTCGTCAGTCCAGACAACTTCCTTCATTGGATAAACAACAAGGAAATCATGGGTCACCTTGCGGGAATTCTGCCCTTCAACTTCAAATTCCTTTATCTGGCAAACTGTATCAAAATCAAAAACAATGCGGAAAGGATACGGATCGCTGCACATGAAGATGTCCAAAACCTCACCTCGAAGTGCAAATTCTCCCTTCACTCCAACCCTGGAAACTCTTGTATAGCCCTGCTTTACGAGTTTTTCAGCCAATTCTTCGGAATCAAGAGACTGACCTTTTCTTATTGTTGTCAAAAGCCCCCTTGTATATTCAGGAGAAGTTACGGGAGTTATGAGCGAACGCTCCGAAAATATGAAGATACGAGGTTTTTCACCGGAAGGATTTTTTGACGCAAGCTTTGCAAGTGCACCGGCACGCTCGCCAAAAACAATAGAATTTCTTGCTACCGGCCTGTACGGCATCGTCTCCCACCAGGGAAACTTTATGACCTGCACGTCATCGCCAAGGACGGCATTGATGTCGGTTTCAAGCTCATCAGCTTCCTTTTTCGAAAGCACGACCGCATAAAAATCCTTCTGAAACTGGGAATACCTGTGCTCATACTGCATCATGTGCAGATCATCGATTTTTGACTGCCTTACAAGTTCAGAAAAGAAAAAAGACGGAAGACTTCCCTTGAGTCCCGAAAGCTGAACAGGAACTTCCATGTTTTTTTTCATGCACTCAGAAAGCCCATCACGAAAGGCTCCGGAGGATTTCAAAAGGTAAAATAACGAATTTTTTGATTTTGACAATAATGTATTCATAGTTTTTTCCGAGAATATACATAGATTTACAAATCGTGCGAGGGGCCGTTATGAAAATTAAACGTACATTTCTTTTGATTGTATCACTTTTTACCATGTTTGGACAGAGTCTGCATGCAAAAAACATAAGCAGCGACGCAGAAGTTTCAATTAAATTCTATGACAGAACCATGTATTATCCGGGAGATGCAGAAAATAATCCCGTATACGTTCATATAACAGTTTCAAATACAAGCGATGACACGCTCAGATTCAAGATTGCAGACGACAAAATGTTCTCCATCGATTTTGTTGCATTCAATGTAAAGAAGACTCAGCTTCCTTCAACACAGAGCCTCATAAGAAAGAGAACAACAAACCAGACGGTTTACTTCAGGGAAATTTCACTTGAACCTGGAGAACAGTATTCGTTCAGAGAAAACCTCAAGGATTACCTTGACATAAAAGATCCGTCAATCTATTACGTTGAAATGAAATTCTATCCTGAACTTTACAGAAGCAAGGACAATGCTCTTGCATCAAACAGGCTCAGTCTTGAAATAATGCCAACACCGACAGCAGCATCATCAACACAGATTGCAGTTGCATCAGATTCCAACATAATCCTTCAGCCGGAAGAAATAAGTCCAGACAAGGTTATAGAACAGACAATAATAGCAAGACAGAAAAGTCTTTGGGACCAGTTCTTCCTTTACATGGATCTTGAGGAAATGCTCAGGAGAAATTCTACGAGAAATGCAAAGTACACGACATCAAGCGCCGACGACAGGGCCGAGATGCTCAGAACATTCAAGGCAGACTTGATGCTCCAGAGAATCGACTACGACATAGTTGCAATTCCATCAAAATTCATAATCGAGACAACCACCTACTCTCAGACAGAAGGTACTGTAAAAGTAATAGAATGGTTCAAGAACGATACGTATCTTGAGAAGAAACGCTATACATACTATGTTCGCCAGCGTGACGGAATCTGGCAGATTTACGACTACACAGTAGACAACTTGGGAACTGAGTAATGGATGAAAGCAAAAAGGCAAAATTCTTTTGCGAAGGATGTGGAGCCGAAGTGCCTTCCAACGCAAAATTTTGCAAGAAATGCGGAAGATTTTTCGCAGCAGTACGATGCCCGAATTGCGGACACATAGGAACTGCAAAGGCTTTTGCCGAAGGATGTCCTGCATGCCATTACGCTTTTCCGCAAAACGGTCAGCAGGAAAAAAACGGCGAGTCCAAGACTTTGGACGGAATGAAGCACAAGCTTTCGAGAAAGTCGCACAATTCCATAAAAAAGGCATTCAGGGGTAAGACAAATGGGAAAAACACAGGGGACGATGTTCCGACATGGCTGTTTCTTCCATGCATCATTGTACTTGTCGTCATATTTGCATTCATTATCGTAAGGTGCAGGAATTAGCAAAAAGCCAGCGGATCATCATGATTTGAAAACTCACAAAACAGGCAGTCCGACACATGATTCGTAAATCAAAACAAGCCTCCTCAAAATCATGCGGACTTCTTGTGGGTTCTAAAAACAGAGCATGTTGTTTTGCAAAAAAAACAGCCTAAGCCCAATACCTTCTTAATATTTGAAATATTACTTTCATCCTTGGTGAAACGCAATAAACTTGAACAATCTTATTGTACACCATGGGGAAAGTTTTTTTTTGCCATAAGCTCTTTGACTCTACCCGCACAGCAGGTGTTTTTTATGAAAAACATTCCGCTTGCGCTCCATATTTTTCACAGGCTAAAGCCCATAAAAAAACCCGGAACAAAAGCTCCGGGTATAAAGTTTATTCATCAGATTCCGGGAAAGCACCGGCATTCATTGAATTAAGGAAAGCCTGGTTGTCCTTTGTCTTTTTCATCTGTTCACGCACAAACTGAAGCATGTCGGCATCTTCCATTGGATTAAGAACCTCACGCAAAACCCACATGCGCCTCAATTCCGCATTCGTAAGCAAAAGTTCCTCGCGTCGCGTTCCAGATTTCTTTATGTTAATTGCCGGGAAAAGCCTTCTTTCAGCAAGCTTTCGGTCAAGGTCAATTTCAGAATTTCCAGTTACCTTGAATTCCTCAAAAATGACTTCATCCATTCGGCTGCCGGTCTCAATCAAGGCTGTAGATATGATTGTAAGAGAACCGCCCTCCTCGATGTTTCTGGCAGCACCAAAAAATCGCTTTGGCTTATGAAGTGCATTTGAATCAACACCACCGGAAAGGACTTTTCCTGATGTCGGCTGTGTCTGGTTATACGCACGTGCAAGACGCGTTATTGAGTCAAGAAGAATGACTACATCCTTTCTGTGCTCAACAAGTCTCTTTGCCTTTTCAAGAACCATCTCCGCAACCTGAACATGCCTTGTAGCCTGCTCGTCAAACGTAGATGAAATAACTTCGCCCTTTATGGCTCGTTCCATTTCAGTAACTTCCTCAGGACGCTCATCGATAAGAAGGACAATGAGATGTACCTCAGGATTGTTCGTGGTTATTGAATTTGCTATTTTCTGCATGAGTGTCGTCTTTCCGGCTTTTGGAGGAGCGACAATCAATAGGCGCTGGCCTTTTCCGATAGGTGCAAAAAGATCAACGATACGGGTGCTGAGCTCTGTGGAAACAGTCTCAAGATGAAGTTTCTCCTTAGGATACAAAGGAGTAAGGTTTTCAAAAGGAACACGAGTCTGAGCAACATAAGGATCTTCATAATTGACAGTCTCTATCCTCAAAAGGGCAAAAAATTTTTCACCTTCCTTTGGACTTCTTGTCTGGCCATAAATGGTATCGCCTGTCTTAAGGTTAAAGAGCCGTATCTGACTTGGCGAAATGTAAATGTCATCAGGTCCGGACAAATATGAATTCTGAGGGGAACGAAGGAAACCGTATCCGTCAGGAAGAATTTCCAAGGCACCAGACGCAAAGATTATTCCGCCATGCTCTGTATGGGCACGAAGAATGCTGAATATGAGATCCTGCTTTTTCATTGGAGCCATGTCATCGGCACTGATTCCATACTGCATTCCCATTTCACGGAGACCCGGCATGCTCATCTTCGTCAAATCATTTATCAAAAGACGAGGTTTTGACTCATACTCTTCAGGATTTTCTATTTTCTGAGCTTCCTTTACGGCTTCAAGCCTTGCCTGGAGTTTTCTCTCATAATCATTTCTGCGATTGTTGTAGCGACCGTTATTTCCGTTTCGGCCATTATTGTTGCCGCTGAATCTGTTATTGTATTTTGGTCTTGAAGAATGGAATGTCTGATGATTGCTTTGCAGATTTTGTTCCTGATTTTCATTTTGTGAAGCAGACTGACTTGAATCTACCTGTTCCGCATCAGGAGTCTCGGTAGATGTTTCATGAATGGGTTCCGTGCTTGACTGGTCTTCACCCGCTTGATTTTCAACATTTTCCGCTTTTTCCGTATTGGCATCGGCATTTTCCGAAACAACTTTCTTTACAATCCTTCTCTTTCTAGGTTTTGGCGGTTCCGCCTCATTTTGCAGTTCAAACTGTTTTTCTTCCTGCTGTAAATTTTGATTGTCCGAAATCTCACCTTGAGTTTCTTCAGGATTCTCTGAATTACGGCTTTTTATCATTGCCATGAATTACTCCAAACTTGTTTATTTTGATTTAAAATTGACTTGTCTAATATAGAGGTTCTCATCGTAATGAGATTAGAAAAGATTACATAAAACACGGATTCTCTAAATATTTTGAAAATTCCTTATGCACTTTCATTTTATACACAAAACTCGCATTTTGTCAACATAACCTCTTGAAAAAAAAGATAAATTGGCTAAACTGTATAGATGTCTTGCAAACTTGATTTCACAATTGCACCGAAACAACGAGCGAACCTACGGGCATCACGCTGATGCAGGGATTGCGAAATTCAAGGAGGCGTCATCCACAAGAAGGTAAAAATGCGAAGTACAAAAGCTATAATAAATCTTTCAAGTTTCAGAAATAATCTTAGGGAAATAAAAAGAAACATCGGTGAAAACACAAAAATGTGCGTGGCAGTAAAGGCAAATGCATATGGTCACGGCGCTGTAGAATGTGCAAGGACCGCAGTTGAGTGCGGTGCGGAATTTCTTGCCGTCGCAACTGTTGGCGAAGGAATTGAGCTGAGGAAAAACGGAATAAAGGCAAGAATACTAATGCTGAGCCTTTGCGACCCAGGAGAGATTCATGATGCGGTCAAGAACTGCATTACCCCCCTTGCGTTTGACAGGGAATACATATCGCTTTTTGCCGATGAATGCAGAAAAGAAGGAATAAGGAATTACAACATCCACATTGCGGTTGATACCGGAATGGGAAGAATCGGTGCCCTTAAGGAAGATGTTGCAGAAATCGCACTGTATGCAAAAAGCGTGGGCCTCAACGTCGAAGGCATGTGCACGCATTTTTCAGTCGCAGATTCGGTAAAACCTGAAGACATTGAATATACGGACATGCAGTTCAAGAATTTCATGGAAGCCGTGGGAAACGTAGAGTCGGCAGGAATAAAGGTTGGGCTAAGGCACTGCTGCAACAGCCCGGCAACACTTTCCAGAAAGGAATTCCACCTCGACATGGTGAGGCCGGGAATTGTCTGCTACGGATACTACCCGGGAGACCTTACGAGGGAATATTTTGAAAAGAGCGGAAATCCGGTAGACTTGAAGCCTGTCATGACACTTAAGACAAAAGTATGCGCCATAAGAAACTTCAGCCGGGGACAAAGCATAAGCTACGGAAGGACATGGACTTCGGATGCGGACACGAAAATTGCGGTACTTCCTGCAGGATACGGAGACGGCATGCTCCGTGCATTCTCGACAGCAGGCGTAAAAATCGGAATAAACGGAAAAAGCTACCCGATCAGGGGCAGGATATGCATGGACCAATGCATGGTGGACATCGGCAATGACGATATCGAAAGGTTTTCAGAAGCAGTGATATTCGGAGACAAGGAAATGGGCGCGATTGAGGATGCAGATGACATTGCGCTTAAGACAAACACAATATCATATGAAATCACCACCGGCATTTCGCCTCGAGTTGAAAGGATATTCATAAACCAAGGGAATCAAGCTTAAAAATCCACCGGGAAAGCCTTTTGCGGTTTTCCTGAAAAGCCCCAAAACGAAAAGCCGATGCACACTTTCATCCGTCAAGGCAAAATCATGCATTGACGGAGCTCATTTTCACATGTTCACATTCAATCATCCAAGATATTTTGCATGTATTTCTTTACCTCGGACACGAGATAAAAGCTTCCTGTAACGACAAGAATTGCATTGTCGGTGGCCGCAGCATCAAAAGAGCGCAAAATGGCCTCATTGAAGTCCTCAATGCAGCAAAAACCTACACCGCACCTGCCTAAGGCATTCTTTACGCGGACCAGGTCAGTTGCCTTCACGGCTCCGGGCTTTGTGACCGTCACCTCGGAAAACACATTCTTGAAAAACGGAGCCATGTCATCAACATCCTTGTCCTGGGCACAGGCAAAAAGAAGATGCAGCCTTTTGCCAGACTTTCCAAAAAGAGCCATCACAGTGTCAAGCGTAAACCTTATGCTGTTTACGGTGTGGGCGCCGTCAAGCACAAGTCCGCCCATGCCTTCATGACCGGAAACCGAACCGAGAATTTCAAGCCGGCCTTCAAGATACGCACGATTGATTCCCCTTTCGATAACGTCTTCACCAATTTCCGGCAGCAAAAGCCTGCTTGCAATCGAAGCCGTGCATGCATTGTCCGCCTGAAACTGCCCAAGAAGCCTCATGTTAAAATTTAAGTCTCTCTTAAAAAAATCTGATTTTACACTTAAATTCATTCTCATAAAGTTAGAAATTTTATCACACTGTATGTTTTTATAGACAATTTCAGACATTTTCGACATTTTATCACTGTAAAACACGCTGGATTTTTTCTCATTTGCGATTTTTTCAAAGACTTCATCAACACAAGAACAGTTTCGGCTTACGACAACAGGAACCCCTTCCTTGATGATTCCTCCCTTTTCATAGGCAATTTTTTCAAGCGTATCACCAAGAAATTCCGTATGCTCAAGCTCAATCTGCGTTATGCAGCAGACATCAGGAACAACAACATTCGTGGAATCAAGCCTGCCGCCAAGACCAACTTCATACACTGCATAATCCACATGGGCATTTCTGAAGCAAAGCATGCCATACAAGGTTGCAAGCTCAAACCATGTAAGACGCCTTTTGTCAGGAAGCTCATCTTCACTCAAGGACTTGATTCCGCCAATAAGTTCATTTACAGAATCAAGGTAAACTTCATCATCAAAAAATCGATTCGGCAGCCTTATCCTCTCCCTGAAATCAACAATATGGGGAGACGAATAAACGCCAACCTTATACCCCGCCTCTTCAAGAACAGACGCAATCATCATGGACACAGACCCTTTGCCCTTGGATCCCGCTACATGAACGCACCTGCAGCACTTTTCAGGATGTCCAAACTTCTCGCAAAGAAATTTCATTGTATCAAGCCAGAATATTCCTTTTGTCGGATTTTTTTCAAAATTAAGATAATCTTCAGCAAAATCATTGAAAATTTCCACAGGATTCTTTTTATTCACAGTCATCACCCAACTTCCTTAAATAATTCTTAAATTTATCATATGTCTGCATGCTTACAGAATACCTGTAATTCATCATGCCGACAGCTTTTTTTTCATCATCAGAATAAAAATCAGGAGCCAAAAACGAAGGAAGCACAATGCACGCACCGTCTTTTTCATAAACGGAAAACACAGCCTTCGAAGAATTGGCAAAATTCACGGTAAGGACATCCATGGGCACAACTTCAGCAGAGGGCTTAAGGTAAACAAGCTTTCCGTGAGTAAGATTCATGTCGCCTTCTTCCAGAAAAGAAGGAAAAATGCCGGTTTCGCACCAAAAATCGGGAGATGACGACAAAATTCCAAAAACAGAAGAATCAACATCCCATACGGTGCTGCAAGACATGTCTCGAAAACATACCCTGCGTTCAAGAGAATTTTCATTCCCGACATAAATTTCACTGACGGTTCTGCCCGAAAAATCAAAAAACTTCACGCACAGTGCCTCATGGCTTCCAACACCAAAATCATGCCAGAGAGCGGCATTGTCAGTCTTTTTGTTCACCTTGCGTTCTTCTGAAAGCAATCTTAAAAAAGAAGTAATTTTTTTGCCATCAGCCGGCCAGCGGAAAGTTTTTTCAGAATTCGAGTCTGTGCCGACCCAAAGCCTTCCGACCCTTGAAACTTCAACACAGATTCCTTCTTCCAGGTCAAGAATCTCAAACGAAGATATTTCATTGACCATATCCCTTTCTATAAAAGAATACATCCTGCTGTCAGGACTTTTTTTCCCGGAAAACGGTATCAAAAGCAAAAGGACAATAAGGAAAAGAAAAACGTCAAATCCATAAAAAAAAATCAAAGTCTGTTTTCTGTCAAATTTTTTCATTGAAAATCCTCTTTCTTAAGAAAATTTTAATAATAAACAGTATAAAATTGCAAATAAATGGAGCAAGAATCATGAGGATGAAGCCTGATGACATGGAAGAAACATATTCCCCATACTTCAGGCTTCGTGATTTGTTCTTAAAAATTGATTTATTCTTAATTTGTAAAAGTTCATTTTGGCCATCAAGAACCATAAGGCTGTCATGAAGGAATTCAAGACTTCCTAAATCTATTTTACCGGACGATGCATAGGAAATCATCCTAGAATCAAACGCATACTGATCGGCAAAATATATGGCAGAAACATCACCGCCCCCTATACTGATGCACGAAGCAAGAGGATAACGCTGAAGTGACTTTTCATCCACATCCTGCCACTTAAAAAGAAATGGATTTGTATCATACTCGCCGTCAATGCTTTTTTGCTGCCATGAACCGTTACCGGCATACAGCAACGGCTCCGTTTTTACGGAAGCAAGGGATGCGACATCTTCATCAATTTCAAAAGACTGCGGCCAGAACATGGTAAGATTTCTTTTTCCGTCATTTGCACGGCACCAGAACGGATACTCCACAGTTTCGCTATTTTCATCTCCCTGAAGCGTCAAAGATGCATTCTGAAACGAACATGTCACGGAATCCATCGGATAAATTCCAAACGTAAAAAGAAACCTCTCAAAAAGTTTCTGGGAATAGCATGATGTTATTTTCCAGTCTTCCTCAAGATTCACGGAATACCCTTGGGATGCGATGAACGTCTTGTTTCCGTCAAGCACATACTTTTCAAGAATGTCAAGATCAGTTTTTGTATAATTGAGGCTTCCAAGAATTATGAGAGGGACATTTCCAATCATGTCAAACGATATGTTTTCTTCATTTTTCTCAGACGGAAGGCATGTCTTAAAAACCACATACCCCCTGGATTCAAGATAGTCAGCAAGAAACTTGTAGTCCGTTTCAAGAGAAAGTCCGTTTGCGGCACAAAGCTGAACCCTGGGTCTCCTGTCTTCGAGAAGATTCTTCACCCTTCGGTCAAGCTCATATTCAAGGCTTGAGACATCCAAGACGAAAGGTATGCATTCAAAGCATCCTGAATATTCAAGCACTATTGAAGAAAAAACAACGGCGGTGGTCTCTTCGGAATACGAGGACATCTTTATTTTTTCACCGCTGATTCCAAAATCCCTGAGTCTTTGCTCTTCGGAAGGCTTTGTGGGATTTACCTGGCCATAGCATATGTTTGGAGAATAGGACGCATAGCTCATGATATAGTCTTCGATGTCCCTTACCTGAGGATAAGCTTTTTTCAGCCTTGGACTTACGAAATAAGATATCTTGAGTTTTTCATCGACCCCGGAAATCAGGTTTCGGCTGTAGTCAGAAACAGAAAATGCCTTGTTTTTGGAAAAATCAATCCTAAGGCGTACGGATTCTGAAATCACGAACAGAAGGATTGCCGTAACCGCCCCCATTCTTGCAATTTTTTTGAAAAAAGAAGACCTGTTGCCTTTCCTCAACTCATCCGCAAAAACGGCAAGGAAGAAAAAGAAAAAGGATGACGTCATAAAATACAGGACATCTCCCGCATCGACAATTCCTTTTGAAAAAAGGTTGAAATTATAGGCAAACGAAATGAACTGCATCACCACGGCGCATGATTGCGGAATGTCAAAATAGACTGGAAGAAGGTGTATGGAATTTACGACAAGGAGTCCGGCATATGACAGAAGAAAAGAAGGTATGACTTTGATGCATATCCTGAAGCAGGAGCGGACAAAGCATGTGGCAGAAAAAAGAAACAGGACCGTACCCAAAAAACCTGTCAGAGCCTCTCGCGCGTCAATGTCGCAAAATCTTCTTGCAACAAGGACTGACACGGCAAATGAAAAAACAATGTTTGCGAAAACTACAGTGAAGACGGCAAATATCCTTGAAAGCCCAATGCAGATTTTTCCGCACGGAAACCTCTCTTCGTTCGAAACATTGGAAAATGCGTAGAAACATGGCAAAAAAAGGACGCAAGACTTGGGAACAAAGGTGAAAAACATGTGAAAGCATTCCGAAGTGGGATTGTGGAAAAAATTTTCTGAAAAAAAAGAAAAAATAATGTAAAACGAAAATACGAAAAAATAAGCATGGACAAAAGGAAATGTGGCAATGCCGTAAAGATATCGTCTGTAAAGCTTCATGATTTGTTTTCTTCCATTAATTTTACAAAGGCATCTTCGACGGAATGACATCCCGTTGATTCAAGTATTTCTTCAGGAGTTCCATTTACCATCACCTTACCTTTTTCAAGCATATAAAGCCTGTCACAAAGCGAAACCGCCTCATCGATGTTGTGCGTGGAAAAAATAACGGTCTTTGACCCAGAGATGCTTTTCAGCGTTTTCCTGAAGGAAGATGCCTGAAGGGGATCAAGCCCCTGCGTAGCTTCATCAAGCACAAGTATGTCCGGGTTTTCGCAAAGAATCAGCGCAAACATCACACGCTGCCTGTACCCCCTGGAAAGAGTCGAAATCTTGCATGACAGCACATCATGCAATGAACATTTTTCCACTGCATACTCAAAGCACGACATGTCCGTTCCGAAAATGCCAATTTCAAAAAGAAGCGCCTCCCTGACCGTAAGTCCATTGTCAAGAAGAAACGACTCGCTCATGTATCCGACTCTTCCGTTAACGGACACGCTGCCTTCCGTCGGATAAAGAAGACCTGAAACAATTTTCAGGAGCGTTGATTTCCCGGCTCCGTTAATGCCGAGTATGCCTGTAATTGACTTTTCCTCAGCGAAAAAATCAATTCCGTCACAGGCATGCTTATGTCCGTATGTCTTTGTAAGGTTCCTGACTTCCACGCTATTCGACATACGGTATCTCTATGTGCATCCTGTCCCTCGAAAGCATCGTGCCCGGATAAACTTCCATCGCCTGCTTTTGAAGAACATCAAGATCCTTGTCATTATATCTCGGACTGTAATGAATCAAGGCCATTCTGAGGCTTTCACTGTCGCGTGCTATGGTGGCAGCCTGACGGCTCGTCATGTGCTTCTTTTCCCTGGCCTGATCCTTTTCGTCATCCGCAAACATGCCTTCGCATATGAGGAGGTCGCTGCCCTTCACTTCCTTCGCAATCGAGGGAATATAGAGGGTATCGGTAACGAAACTGAATTTCCTGCCGCTTCTTGCCTTGCCGACAACCTGATCAGGCCTTACAGTTTCTCCTGAAAGGTTTTGCACCTCAAATCCCTTCTGGAGCTTACCCCACAAAGGTCCCATTGGAACTCCAAGACGCTTTGCCTCTTCAGGATTAAATTCTCCGGGGCGGTCAAGTTCCTCAAGCGCATATCCGACGCATGTCTTCGTATGGTCAAGAGGAAATGCCCGCACATAAAATCCGTCACCCTCATAGCACACGCAAGGGGCTTTTATCTCATTTACGACAATGGGATAGTTTATGTACATGTCAAGGACTTTTCTGCTTGATTCTATGTATTCTGCAATTTTCGGAGGACCAAAAATGTAAAGAGGTTCCGTCCTGTCCACCTGTGACGAAAGCATCAGTATTCCTGGCAGTCCCGTTACATGGTCCGCATGCGTATGGGACACAAATATCGCATTGATTTTCTTCCATTTTAGATTGAGCCGTCTCAAAGACACCTGCGTACCTTCTCCGCCGTCAAACAAAAACAAATCACCGTCACGGCGAAGCAAAACTGATGTCAAATGTCTGTAAGGAAGTGGCATCATACCTCCACATCCCAAAATAAAAGCTTCCATATTCATAGTCAAGCAATATTATAGTAAAAAAACATTTTTTTCAACGATATAACTTGTTAATATGTCGTTTTTTTTATAGAATGAAACAGATGGATTTTCAAAATGCAGGAATCATAGCGAAACCTGTTCCATATTGGGAAACATTTCACGGAAAACACAGGAAAAAAAATTGCAGGCACTAGAGATTTTCCATTGATTTTCTTGCAAAAGCTTCCAATGGTACGGATTTTAGAAGATGCCTTGAAAACTGAAAATTCAAAAAAATGTCGGGGAGATTATGAAAAAAACAAAATACGTTTTAAGCTTGATTTTAGGAACGATGCTTCTATTGAATCCGTTATGCGCCGGGCAGCTTTTCAACGAAAACCTTACGAACGAAGAACTCGCCATGCTTTCAGAAGGAAAAACGGTGATAAAAAAAGCTTCATACAAAAAAATGTGCCTCAACGCATCGAATGAACTGTCCGACAGGCTAATAAAGAAAGTGAAGGACAAAAAGCCTGCATACTTTGCGGAAGTGATAAAGGAATTTCCTTACGAAGGCCACGAAAACCTCCAGGAACGTTTTTACGAAATGCTCAACGACGTGGAATCGTACACGGGCATTCCCTATTGGTCAGAAAAACACCAGAAATACTATGACCTTTACTACGCCATCAAGGTGTACTCAAGGGAACAGAAAGAAAACTCGGTGCAGATAAAGGCAAACCTCGATGTGGGATTCGACGAAATAGATTCCACCATAAACATGGAAAAAACAGAAAGCTCACTGTTCTACGAGACGGTTAATGACGAAACAGTATCATATTTCGACAAATTTGACTGCGTTGATTCAGGAAACCTCATATCAACCATAATACTTTTCAGGGATGGTGACAAATGGATATGCTATGGAGTCGGTGTCGTTGATGCGCCAAGCATATTTTTCCTAAGAAGCAGAATCGAGACATCATTCCTGAACAGGATAAAGACATTCTGCTCGTATTTTTTCGACAAAATCACAGAACCGTGATCCATGCGTGCCGAGCTTAAATCCATGCAGGTTCGATTGCCCAGGCATTCTGGGCAAAAACAATTTTTTCTGCTAAATCAAGGCTCACTTTGCACCGTTTCCCCAAACCTTAAACTGGCTTTCATCCGTCCGCTCATCTTTTAAGCAGATTTCAAACCGAAAAACCAGGCTTTCCAAATTCAACGAAAAAAAAATGACTTCCAATTTAAAGATTTCCATGCAATCATGATTTTTTTGAACAAATTCTTTTTTTGGGGCCTACGGCAGGTTTCCAATTGAAAAAAGGATTGTTTTCTGATAAAATATTTCCCCATTACAGCAATGAGATTTTATAAAAAACAGCAGACATCAGAGGCGATGCTGTTAAAACCTCAGTTATAGGGGACTTTTCTTAAAGATGGTCCCAGAATAAAGACAGCTTCCCGAGACACAAGTTTCAGGAGTACGTTTAAGGAAAATATCATGTTTTTAAAAAGTCTTGACATCTATGGTTTTAAATCATTCGCAGACAGAACGCACATCAATTTTGCAGACGGCATAACGGCACTGATGGGACCAAACGGATGTGGAAAAAGCAACGTCGTTGACTCAATCAAATGGGTACTTGCAGAGAACAAGTCTAAAAATCTCCGCGCAGATTCCATGGAAGACGTGATATTCAATGGAACGGAAGCAAGACCTGCCCTTTCAGTTGCAGAAGTCACGCTGACAATAGCCAACGAAAATGGTCTTCTGCCACTTGAAGACTCAGAAATTGCCATAAAAAGACGCCTTTACAGGAATGGTGAAAACGAATACTACATAAACTCAAAACAGGTTGGAGCAACGGCCATAAGAAAGCTCTTCATGGACACTGGTGTCGGAAAAGCGGCATATTCTGTCATGGAACAGGGAAAAATCGACCAGATTCTTTCAAGCAAGCCTGAAGACAGGCGATATCTTTTCGAAGAAGCCGCCGGAATAAGCAGAAGCAAGGCAGAAGTTCTTGAAGCAGAAAGGGAACTTGAGAGGACGAAAATAAATCTTGCCCAGATTGACATAGCTCTTGCGGAAACAAAAAGAAACTATGAAACGCTTCGCGTGCAGGCTGACAAAACGGCAAAATACAGAAAGCTCATGGATGACAAATTCAACTTTGAGCTTGACATACAGCTTCTCAAGCTAAAGGATTTCACACAAAACAGGGCACGTCATGAAAAAGAAAAGATTGAGGCGGAACAGAAACGGGACATCGTGACGCATGAAATAGAGGAAATTTACGCATCGCTCAATGAAAACACAAGCATGGTCAAGGAACTTCAGGAGCTTGTAAACGTCAAGCAGCAGGAAGTCATACAGATAAGCACATCACAGACCGGCAAAAAGGCCATGGCAAAGCAGCTTCATGAAACACAGAGGCAGCTCAAGGAAAAGACCAGCCAGATAGAAAACAGAATCCGCAATACGGAAGAAAGAATAGAGGAATACAACGAAGAACTGGACAGCGTAAACGTTGACCTGCATGAGAAAAACAAACAGCTGTCCGACATCACGAAAAACATTGACGGATTTGTCGAAAACATAAAGGCGGCATCCCTCCAGATTGAGGAAAACAAGGAATTCATAGCGACAAACATAAAGAAAATCGCAAGTTACGACGCAGAAAGGAATGAACTTCAGAAACAGCTTGCAGCCATAACGGAAGACATAGTCACGGAACTTGATGCAAAGCTCAAGGATGCGGGTTATTCTTCATCGTCAAACAAAAAGGCAAAGGAAGAACTTGATACGGCACTTGAGAAGATAAAAATATTCGCAAACGGCCGCACAAACATTTTCAGGGATTTCGCATCCCTTTCCTCCCATACGGAATCAGATGCCTCAAAAATGGGAACGGATGCAGTACTTGCATTCGAGGAACTCATATCCATGTTCGAAAACCTTTCGACCCTGATTGAACGATATACGAAAACGACGCCGACATTCATAGACGATTTTTTGAGTCCTGAAGGAATCATCACGAAAAAAAGAGACATTGATGAAAGGATAAAGGCAAATCTTGAACACATAGAGTCCATAAAATCTGAGAATGAAGAGCTTACGGAAAAAAACTCATCGCTCAACGTAAAAATCGATGACTACAGGGAAACTCTTTCCAAGCTGAGGATTACGCAGGCCCAGATGACACAGCAGATTGCATCATGCGAGCAGCAGATTTCCTCGATAAAGAGAACGCTTTCGCAGGAAGAATCATCTCTCAAGGAACAGAACGACGAATTGTTTGAAGAGACAAGACGGCTTGACGAAAGCGAAGACCAGATTGCAGAAATAGAGGAAGAAATCGCCGAACTTGAACTTCGGGGCAAGAAAATCACGGAAGAACTCAATGATCTTGACAAGCAGATAGCAGAATGCAACAGCAAGGTGTCAGGAAAAGAATCGGCACTTCGCAAAAAACAGGAAGAAAAAAACAAATATCAGTCCCTTCTTGAAAAATACAGCGTAAACATAGCCCAAAGCGAAACTGAAATAAGAAACGTAAAATACAACTTCCAGGAAAACTATTCCCGTGACCTTATGGAATTTGAAGAGAGAATGTATACGATAACGACACCTTCTCCAATACTCAAGGAAAAACTTTCTGAAGTAAAACAGAAAATACAGGAACTTGGTTCCGTAAACCACATGGCCATTGAACAATTTTCGGAAGAAAAGGAAAGGTTTGAGAGGCAGCAGGCAAACTACAACGACACGCAGAAATCACTTGAAAACCTGATGCGCGTAAGTGAGGAAATCCGAACAAAATCAAGCGAAATGTTCCTCGAGACATACAACAAGATAAGAAAAAACTTCCACAACATGTTCAGGCGAATGATGGACGGAGGAAGAGCCGAGCTTAAGCTTACAGATCCTGGAAACATACTCACGAGCGGTGTGGAAATCTTTGCGCAGCCGCCGGGAAAGAAACTTTCAAACATATCGCTTCTGTCTGGAGGCGAAAAAACGATGACGGCAGTTGCACTTCTCTTTGCGACGTATCAGGTAAGGCCAAGTCCGTTCTGTCTTCTGGACGAAATTGACGCTGCCCTTGACGGAAAAAACGTTGCGTCATTCGTAAACACGCTGCGTGCTTTTGGCAACGTAAGCCAGTACATAGTGATAACGCACAACCGAAAGACTGCGGTGGGAGCATCATACATGCTTGGCGTCACGATGGCAGAATCAGGAGTTTCCCAGATAATACAGATACCGAATGATGAAAACACCATGAACGGAAACCTCCAGTACGATGACCAGAGTGACTTTGAGGAAGAAGATGTAGCTCCTGAGGAAGGAATCGTAATTCCTCCAAGGCCTCCAAGGCGCGAACACAATCCAGACGGAACACTAAAGGAAGATTCTGGAAATGATTTCGGAAACAGCGGAAAAAGTCAGTAAGGGGAAATTTTGGAAGCGTGGATGCAAGATTTCCCTTAAGAACGGACTTCCTTTAACTTTCCGTTAAATATATGCAAAAAAAATACGAAAATGTATAAAGGGGATATTTATAGAATGGAAGTATTTGACAACATAAAAGAGAATGCAAAGCAGTTTGTTCTCCAAAATACCAAACTCACGGTAGGCATAACAGCAATACTTGTGGGTTTCTTCATATTTGCTATTATTTCCAGTGCATTTGAAAAGCCTGTGGAAAAACAGGTTCCTGTCATCCTTCCGGATAAAATCCCCTATGCAGCCGTTGAAGATTTTTTTCCTCCGCAAAAACATAACCTCACGGAAGATTATTATTTCGCAAGATCGGAATCCTCAGTCTGGTCCAAAAAAGAGTTTTCAAGATGGTTTACGGTACCGACGGAAAATTCCGTTGAAAGCCTAAGGAAAACAAACAATCAGCTGACAGAAGAAATATTAGGAGTCGCTCCATGAAAAAAGTAAAATTAATGCTTCTGACCTCAACAATTTTCACCATCATATCATGTGCTTCATCTCCAAAGCAGAATCCACCAAAAGTCGAAGATTCAGGAATAGAATCAGAAACAACTGCCGACAAGTCCCAGAACACGGAAGAAATCAGCACTGAAACTGACCAAAATGAAAATCAATCAGATTCTGAAGAAAAAGATGGCGAGCTGGATGCTTCAGAAGACGTGCAGACGGAGTTGCCGGAAAATCTCGAGCCTCATGAAATTCCAGTAGAAGAGACACTGTCATCTGATTTTGTGGAAAACAGCCAGGAATACAAGTTTTCAAACGCAGGAGATAAAGCTCCAGAACAGGCAAGCAGCGAGATTGTCGAAGAAGCAAATGAAACTGTCGTTAAGATTCAAGAACCTGCCAGAAAAAATCCTGCAGAAGACAAACCTGTTGCAATAGACAAATTCATAGACAAAGTTAAGCCTGAAGATGCGGCAAAAGAACCAATAACGCTTCATTCAGGAACAGTTCCTGCAAAAAAAGCAAATGTGGAACCGAAAAAAGAAACTGAAATCAAGGCAAAAATGGAAAAACCGGAAATTTCCATCGCAAAAAATGAAGAAAAAATAGAAAAAAACAACGTCATGCCGGAAGAAAAATACGGAGAAGAAATTCCTGAAGAAAAAGAGCTCCCTGAAGAAAAAGAACTTCTTGAATTGGCAAGCATGATTGAAGATGAACCGGAAGTCGAAGACCTGCAGAAAAAGCATGCCCTTGCAGAAATCAAGTTTCTTCCAAAGCAGGACAAAAAAACGGAACCTGTTGAAAAAGAAATGGCATACTATGAAACTCCAATAAAACCGGCCGTACAGCCAAAACCTGAACACGCAGCTTCAAGACCAATTCCCAAATACAAGAATCAGGAACCGGAAGCAGTTTTTGAAGAGCCGAAGGATGTTAAATCCACAAACGACTTGTTTGAACAGGTAAAGCATGAACTTGAGATGATAGACAGCGTGCAGGTTGAAAAAATTGACGCAGCATATTTTGAGCCAGCGGCTGGCATGTATTCTCAAACCAGCACGGAAAAAAATGACGTTTCCCATTCAGAAAATGAAAGTGCAAAGCCTAATGAAACTGCAAAATCTAATGAAGATGCAAAAGAATTTCACAAGCAGCCTGTCATATCAGAACAGGAAGTTACAGAAATAAAGGTCGAAGAAGAAGAGCCCGTTCAGGAAAAGGAAACCGTAAACCACTCACGTTCAGTTGAGATGAAGAAGAACCAGTTTCTTGACATCTCGTATCCGGGAAAAGGATGGATATATCTTGGAGAAGACAAAAACAAGAGCGTCATGAGATATTTCGGAAGGGAAATCAACGATTCAGACACAACTTTCAGCCTCAAGACACGCGAAGAAGGCTCTACGACACTCCACTTCTACAAGAATGACGCACTTACCGGAAAATATATCGATGACTACATTCTTGTCACGGTAAACGGCGAGGACAACAACAGTGAAAGGATAAAGGCACCAGAGTATGCTGAAATAGTTCCGCCGAAGCCTGAAAAAGTTGCATTTGCATCTGCAGAAGCCGAAATAAAGGAAGAAAGGGAAAGGGAAAAGGAAAAAGAGAAAAAAGCACAGGAAACACAAACTGCAAGGTTCAAGGCAAAAACAGTAATCAGGGATGAGAAAAAGGCTGCAAGCCCAAGCAGAATCAGCAATGAGACGGCAGAGGATTCTGATGAAAAAGCGGAACCTCAGAAAATCGCCGAAGAAACCAAAAAGACAGAAGAGCCAAGGAAAATCGTAAATACGGAACAGATGCCATATGAAGACATCCTTTCGCTTGCAAAAAAATGCTACAAGGAAAAAAAGTTTGATGAAGCATTGAAACATCTGGAAGCATTTTTTGAAAAGGCAACATCAAGGCTTGATGAAGGATTCTTCCTCCAGGGTCAGACACTTGAAGCAAACTCAAAGTCAAAGAACATAAAGAAGTCTCTGGCGGCATATGAAACAATCGTAGGACACTACCCTTCGAGTCCTTACTGGAAAAGAGCAAAAGAAAGAGCCATATATTTGAAACGGTTCTATATAAACATCAGGTAGGTAAAGAATGAAAAAAACTGCAAGATTCATCGCATTGATTTTATTGCCAATGATTCTTTCCTCATGCTATGTAAGCAGGGCCGAGAAAAGGCAGAGAACAATAACAGTTTGCGGAGAAGGTGAAGTATTCGTGAAAAATGAAAAATCCGTAATTTCACTTTCAGTAATAACAAAAAATCCTGATGCAATTGCGGCATCCGAAGAAAATGCCAAAAAGATGGAGGATGTGCAAACTGCAATAATACGCGAAGGAATCGCAAAAGATTACATAACGACATCAGATTATCATGTCTATCAAGAATCGGATTACGTCAACAAGAGAGAACAAAATCTCTATGTCGTGTCAAACCAGATAAACGTATCCGTTTCAGACATAGAAAAAACAAGCAGGATAATAGACAGCGCAACAAAAGCAGGCGCAAACCAGTTTAATGGCATCAGATTCTATGCAGACAACACAAAGGAAGATGAAAAGCAGTCAAGGATTCTTGCCATACGTGACGCAGAGCAAAAAGCAATGGTCTATGCATCCACATGCGGCTGTGAAATCGTAAGGCTGCTTACACTGAACGAGACATCGGCTTCAAGGACATCGTCAAAAGAAGTGTTTGTCAAAAACATGTCTTTGGATGCATCATCAACTCCGATTTCGGCAGGCTCCACGACAATTTCAGCTTCCATTGAGGCAGTTTACGAAATCAAATAAAAATGATAGTATTAGGGAACTCTGAAAGCCAAATGGGTTTTCAGTGAACCTTGATGAATTGCAAAACTTGGGTTGCAGGATTTTAAAAAACGCACGCAGTGCCGTCCTGAACAACTGACGTTTTTACATGCATCATAACCATTCAATTTTTTAGAGGCTACTTAAATGCTAGACTACAGATTTATTAAAGATAATTTACAGGCAGTGAAAGAAAACATTGCAAACCGCAACATGGTTGCAGATGCAGACATCGTCGTAAAGCTATTTGACGAACGCACGAACCTTACTACGGAGCTTCAGGAGCTTCAGACAAAAAGAAATGCAAATGCGGCAAACATGAAGCAGAAGCTTGATCCTGAGACAAGGCAAAAATACATTGAGGAAGGAAAGGCATTAAAAGACAAGATTGCAGAAGCAGAAGCAAAACTTGCAGACACGGACGTAAAGCTTGAAGAAGCCGCACGCCAGATTCCAAACATGTGCCATCCAGATACCCCTATAGGAAAGCTTGATACGGAAAATCTTGAAGTAAAAAAAGTCGGAACGCCACGCAAATTCGACTTCAAGCCAAAGACTCACGTTGAGCTTGGAGAAAGTCTCGACCTCATTGACTTTGAGCGCGCCACAAAAGTTTCAGGCGCAAAATTCTATTACCTCAAAAATGAAGCTGTATTCCTTGAGCAGGCCCTCATAATGTATGCGCTCAACATCCTCAGGAAGCACGGATTCACGACATTCATCACTCCTGATGTTGCAAGGGAAGAAGTACTCAAGGGCATCGGATTCAATCCCCGCGGAAACGAAAGCAATGTTTATGCCATTGAGGAAGAAGGAACATGTCTTGTAGCCACAGCAGAAATCACTCTTGGCGGATATCATTCAAACGAAATCCTCGACAAATCAAAACTTCCACTCTTCTATTCGGGACTGTCACACTGTTTCCGACGAGAAGCAGGAGCTGCAGGCCAGTTCTCAAAGGGACTATACCGAGTTCATCAGTTCGACAAGGTTGAGATGTTTGTATACTGTCTTCCTGAGCAGAGTGACGAAATTCATGAAAAGCTCCGCCTTATTGAAGAAGAAATTTTTACAGGACTTGGCATTCCTTTCCATGTAGTGGATACATGTACAGGAGATCTTGGCGCACCGGCATACAGAAAATGGGATCTTGAAGCATGGATGCCGGGACGTGCAGATGAAAATCATCCTGACGGAGACTATGGTGAAGTAACGTCAACATCAAACTGTACAGATTTCCAGGCACGCAGGCTTAACGTAAAATATCATGACGATGACGGAAAGAACAAATACGTCCACATGCTTAACGGTACAGCAATAGCTGTAGGCCGTGCAATGCTTGCATTGATGGAAAACTACCAGAACGAAGACGGATCAATCACGATTCCTGAGGTTCTTGTACCATACTGTGGATTTGACAAAATCGGTCCTAAAGCCGATGTATCATCACCTGTATACAAGGCACTCAAAAAATAAGCAGAATGCGGGGTTTCTCTTTCCAATCCAGGGAAACTCCGCGCATAAGGAATTTGCAGATGGAAAACACACCTGACTATTCAAGAAAGATTTTTTACATCCTTCTGTTTTTGGGCGTAATTGTCGGCATGACGGTTTTAAAGCTTACGGCGACTTTTTTTGTTCCTCTGACAATTTCAGTGCTGCTTTCTTTTGTATTCTATCCAATGATAAAAATGATGCACAAAATCAGAATTCCATGGGTTTTGTGCATCATCATATGCGTAATATTCGCATTTGTCGCTTTCTTCATCTTGGGAAACCTTTTGGTTGCAAGCATGAAGACAGTCTTAAGCACGTATCCGCGATACGAACAGCGGTTTACAAGCCTTTACAAAATGTTTGCGGATTTATTCAAGATTCCTTTCGACGTAAACTCATCACTAATCGTAAATCTGTGGAATTCTCTCGGCGTAAGGTCTTTGGTGCAGACCACGGTAATATCAGTCAGCAACTATACCCTTTCCGTTGCAAAAATAGCACTCATGATAACTTTATTCGTTGTTTTTCTCCTGATAGAAATGCGTGAACTCAAGGGCAAGGTTCGTCATGCATTTCCAGAAGAGCACTTGAACAAGAAAATCGTCATAATCGCAATGAAAATCATATCCGAAGTAACAAGATACATTTCCATAAAGTTCATAATATCCTTTCTTACGGGACTTTTGGTTTTCATCAGTTGCCTGTGCATGAGGCTTGATTTCGCAATCATCTGGGGATTTCTTGCATTTGCACTAAACTTCATCCCAAACTTCGGCTCAATCATTTCATGGTTCATAACGACATCATTTGCCATACTTCAATTCTATCCGTCCATAGGCAAAATAGTGTTCATCGCAGCCTCAATTCTTGCGATAAACTTCATACTCGGAAACATAATAGAACCTCGCTGGACAGGTTCAGACCTTGGAATATCACCATTCATAATCCTCGTGGGGCTTTCACTCTGGGGATGGATATGGGGATTTGTCGGAATGATTCTATCCGTACCCATCATGGTAATATTGAAAATCATACTTGAAAACATAAACTTCCTGAGTCCGATTGCAATACTGATGGGCAACAGCCCTTCAAAAAAAAATCAAAAAAAGAAGTAGGCATCACGTCTTGTTCCAAAAAGACATGAAACTCACCCTTTTCAGAAAATTTTACATCTCCTGCCCCCGAAAGATTCTCGTCATGAATAAAAAAACTGAATGCAGCCTTAAAAAAAAGAAATGGCCAACTTGGCTCAATCAATTTTCACTTTCTTGATTTTATCAGGCTCGATTTCACGATTAATCGACATTTTCCTTTTTTTATGCTATACTGGGAAAATCATGGATACAAAATTCAAGAAAACCCGTACGGTAAGAATCGGCGGTAAAAATGGCATACGAGAAATTTTAATTGGCGGTTCAAATCCTGTCACCATACAGACAATGTGGAAAGATTCCATAAGCGACGTGACAGAACCATCAGAAAAACTCCAGTCCATATTAAGGGACATAAATACACTCAAATCACTTGGATGCGACATCATACGTTTTGCCGTACCGGACATGGAAAGTGCAAGGGCGCTCAGCATCATAGCAGCAAATACGGATGTGCCTCTTGTGGCAGACATTCATTTTGACTACAAACTTGCACTGGAATGCCTCAAGGGAAACGTCAGCGTAATAAGAATCAATCCCGGAAACATAGGTTCGAAAGAAAAAGTCAAGGCAGTTGTCGATGCATGCAGGGCAAAAAACGCAGCCATAAGGATTGGCGTAAACACAGGAAGCCTTCCAAATGACCTGGAAGACAAGGTGATTGGCGGATGCATGACGCGTTCGGAAGCTTTGGCGGAAACAGCATTAAGGGAAGCTGCGGTATTCGATGAATTTGATTTCAGGGATGTTGTCGTCAGCATGAAGGCAAGTTCCGTGGAAGAAACAATTCTTGCAAACGAAGCATTTGCACAGAAAAGCGACATTCCGCTCCACATAGGAGTTACGGAAGCTGGCCCCCTCATCACGGGCATCGTAAAATCCACAATGGCATTCACCCACCTTCTGGGGGAAGGAATCGGCTCAACCATAAGGGTGTCCCTGAGTTCCCTGCCGGAAAATGAAGTCATTGCCGGCCGCGAAATTCTTCATGAATGCGGACTAAGGAAAGGTGGAGTCACAATCATAAGCTGTCCTCGATGCGGAAGGATAGGATTTGACGTTCACTCATTTGTGGAAAGATGGCAGAAAAAACTCCTTGCCATGGACAAGGAAATAACGGTTGCCGTCATGGGATGCGTCGTAAACGGTCCTGGCGAAGGAAAACATGCGGACATTGGAATCGCAGGCGGAAAAGACAAATGCATTATCTTCAGAAAAGGAAAAATTATACGAACAATTGACTCAAAAGATGCCGATAAAGTATTCGAGGAAGAATTGGCTTCACTTTAATGGCATCTCTAAAAACATAAATTTTGTTCCAGAGATATCCAGAAGGCCGGGAGCTTTCAAATCGAAAGTTCCGGTCACAAAATTTAGGAAAGTCCCAGAAAACTTTAGGGACCGCATTTTAAGGTACAAAAATGAAAAAAACGTTCGCAAAATATATTGGTGTTTTGATTTTAAGTCTCATGGCAGCAGGCACATCTTTCGCCGTATCAATTCCAAGAAAAGTCCAGCGCGGACAGGAAGCATGGCGAGCACTCAAGAGGGCCCAGAACTATTTTGAATCGAATGACTTCGGAAACGCCATCAAGTATGCGGAAAATGCAAAGGAAATAAGAAAGCAGGATGCAAGCTGGCAGATTTACACGCTTGAAAACACATTGAGAAAAACACGCGTCAGAAATGCAGGAGACAGCCTTGACAGGGTCATGCCGGTGTTGAAAGAACTTGAGCTTTCGGATGCCCTCGACATAATCAGGCAGCATTCTGAAAAAATGGGAATGGACTATTTCACCAACAGCTATTCGAAATTCTTTGAATTTGTATCTGACTACGAGTCCTATCCTGAGGCAGACTACCTTTTGGGCAAAATCTACAGGCTTGAAGGAGAATTCTCCGTTGCCCAGGAATACATGCTGAGTGCCTACAACAAATCAAGGTATCTGGACGTTCCAATGGAAAAATACGACCTTCTGTATGATCTTGCAGCGCTTTCAAAGGATCTTTCCCTTGAAAACGACTATGAGACATATCTTTTGGCAATAATCAGCGACAATGAGCGATACAACGAAAAGTCATTCACGGACGCAGTGCTAAAATCCATAAACAACAACAAAAAATCCATAAAGAAATTCTTCGAGCTTTACAGATGCGAATCAGACCTTGGACTCAGCGCCCTCGTAAACCTCGTAAGCTTCTACCTGGAAAAGGAAGAAAGTTCCAAGGCATTGAGATATGCGGCAATAGCCACAGTCATATCCGTTACCAAAATTGATTCGGTACTTAAACAGAGAATAAGCGACTACACATATTCGTCATTTGAAGACATGCTGGTAAAATGTTCCAGCTATGATGACATAATAAAATGGGGAAATGACAACCGCATATGGGAACTTTACTGCAATTTTGCAAAAATATGCGCAACATCGGGAAAAGTCATTTTCGCACTGGATCTCTATGACATCCTTTCAAGGGCAGAACCTGAAGTATACTGGAAAAACTACGCTACAAAGCAGCTTGAAAATTACGCGACAAAATAAAACGCCTTCAAAACAGAAAAGCGCGCAAAAAAAAAACGCATCCTGGAAAATCAGACTGCAAAATCAAATCTTCCGGGATGCTTTTTTCATGCCTCAAGGAGTTTTCCGGTCATTCTTTCATAAAGAAACCTGTAATCCTCATTCTTAAGATTGCTGTACCGCAGAGAATAGCATTTCCTGCATGCATCCCCGCCATCTTCATAAACACCTTCCATGCGGCATTCAAGTTCAACAACCCTCTTGAAAAGCTTTCCCGTCGGCTGGACAAAAGTAAGGGAAAGGCTGTATTCCTCACCTTCAGAAAGCAAATTTCCCTCCCCTCCAGAAAGAACAATCCTGTCAGTGTCGGCATATATTATGTTGAAAGGCTTGGTTCTTCCTTCTATGGACTCAAAAACCGCAGATTCCTTCTCCGTAAGAAAACGCACCACGGAAAGAAGATGCAGTCCATTGCCAAGAGAACGGGATTTGTCGGACTTTATTTTTCCAATGAATTCCTCAAGAAGTTTCTTTGCCTCCACCTGGTTTGCAGGAAGCACATCAGACCATTTCGGCTTGCAGAAAATCCTGTAGCCAGCAAGAGGCAGACAGTTCATGTCAATTCTTGAATTTTTTGCATTATATGAAACAGAACCGTAGAAATCATAATCCACATTCCTGACGACATCCGGAATCCTGAAGATTCTCGAAGGAACGACAATTGCAGGTCCCCTTGAACTTTTTTTCATCATGGTAACAAAATAAAGCCCTATGTGGTTGAAATAAAACTGCACGCATACTTCATGTCCGAGGAAAAATTCAAAAGAACGCGACGTATTTTTCAGGAGGATGATTCCCGCATCATAAACAGACATCTGGTCGGCCCCTACGGCAACTGGAAACACGGCACTCAAAGGAATGCGATCCTCATCTTGGGGAGACTCCATCCTGTCGTCAACAATCTCCACCTCATTTTTCACGGGTTTGTCCAAAAGCGTCACCGTAAGAGGAACATTGTCATCCTTAAGATACTGAAGCACAAGCTCCCTTTCAATGCCCGTAAGTTCTTTTTTTTCTGCCATATAACTCCTCTCATGCAAATATTTTCAGAAAACCCAATGCCATCAAAAAAAATGAAAACAACATTCGTTAATTTTCATCACCATTCACCTTCATGAATTCGATGTCAAAGACTTTCCAGGAATTTTCTTTTTTTGCGACATATATGTAAACATCAACAAACCTTACATCAAATGAGAATTCATCCCTTTCAGGCTCTTTTTCCTTTTTGTAAAAAAAACGTACCGGACACTGATAAAATGAATCAGCGACAAAAGGTTCTCCGACAACATGATCATAAAGAACAGTATTCGGATACATGATGTCATAATCATACTTGAAAAGCGCAAAGCAGAACATGAAACCGTTGAATACATATTTTTCAAAGGAATCAAGAGATTCGAAAGAAACGCAAAATTCATTGAGAAGCTTATAGGCATCAGCATCCATGGAAGAAACATCAAGACTCGTAAAATGCCTCAGACACGGATAAACGCCGGCCTCAGATCCTGCAAGAGAAGAAACAGCCATTGCATCAGGTGTTTTTTGAATTCCGTCAGACACAAAGGCATTCTTTTTGTAATCGGCACCGTAAACATCATCCTCAATTCCTTTAGTCCAGCATGTGCTTTCATCCAGAGAACGCGCAGTCGACTTCAAATTCACAAATTCCGACTCCAAACCGGAATCTACCATAGTACATGAGGAAAATGAAATCATAAAAATCATCGGATAAAAAAACTTTTTTATATGCATCTACAGAATATGATTATATATCATGATAAGAAAAAAGTAAAAGAAAAACAAATTCAATCAAAGATTGAAATCTTCAAGCAAAAAAATAAGCTGCCCTAAATGAAAGGACAGCTCTTAAAACAAATTGCAGCTCAAAACAAATTACTGCTTCTGTGACTTAATGTAGTCGTAAGCATCTTTTACAGTCTCAAATTCATTTGCCTTGTCATCAGGAATGGAAACTCCCATTTCCTCTTCGATAGCATAAACAAGCTCATAAGTATCAAGGCTGTCTGCTCCGAGATCACCACGAAATGATGCATTCATAGTTACTTTTTCTGCATCAATTTCAAGTTTGTCAGCAATAAGCTTCTGGATTTTGTCAAACAATTCGTCCATTCTAATCTCCTAAATATTAGCCATTAACTTCAGGAGTGAGAACCTGGCGTCCCTTGTAGAAACCGCACTTCTGACAAACATGGTGCTGTAATACAAGATTTCCGCAGTTTGCACACTCAACCAACTGTGGTGTGTCAAGGTGCATGTTTACACCTCTTCTTCTCTTTGTAACGGCTTTTGAAACTTTTGATCTAGGTACTGCCATATATAATAACCTCGCTATATTATTTTAGTCGTCTGTATAACGGTAGTTAATATTACTACAGATTCCCATTTCATGTCAATAATTATACAGATATTTTAAACCTTTTGTCAATATTTTACATGACATTTTTCAAAAAAATGTTAAACTTCACTGCATTTCACTCACGAAAAAGCTTTTCATGAAGCCTTTTCTCAACAAGAGGTGGAACCATTGTGCTTATGTCCCCACCAAATCTTGCAGCTTCCTTTATGCTGCTTGACCTGACCAGGAAGTATTTTTGCTCGGTTGGAATCAAAAGAGTCTCTATGTCGCTGCACAGATGCCTGTTCATGAGCGATATGTCGAATTCATGGGAAAAATCCATGGCATTCCTCACGCCGCGAATCAGGACTTTTGCCCCGATTTCCCTGCAATAGTCTACGACAAGATTCTTCCATACCTTTACGTGAACGTTGGGGATGTCTTTTGTCAAATCAACAAGCATTTCAAGACGCTCCCTGTCTGAAAAAAGGCACTTCTTGTCGGGATTTACGGAAATGAGCACGTCAATCGATTCAAAAAGCCTGCTTGCCCTTTCTATAATATTAAGGTGTCCATAAGTGGGAGGATCGAAAGATCCTGCAAAAACAGCTGTATTCATACCGGGATTATAGCAAAAAAGCTCATTTTTCACAATAAAAAATTGACCATTTCTGATATTAGTATTAAAATTGAAGATGTCATGAAAAGAACAATTATAATTATAGCATCATTTTTCTCAATTTTCGCACTTATTTTCACATGTGCCACCTGCGCATCAACAGCAACGGCACCAGCTCCAGCAGAAACAAAACCTGAAAAACCAGAACCTGCTCCCGAGCCTGAAAAAGAGGTGAAGATTGAAGAGCCAAAACAGCAAGTTGAACAGAAAACAGAAAAAAAAGAACCCGTTCATGAACCTGAAAAACCAAGCGAACCGCAGCAAGTGAAAGAACCGGAACCAGAACCGCCGGCTGAACCAGTTTCAGAACCGGAAACCATTCCAGTTCCCGAGCCAGCTCCAGTTCCAGAACAAAAAACAGAACCGGAACCAGCACCAGTTCCCGAGCCGCAAACTCAACAAAAACCTGAGAAAGAGGAAATTATAGAAGTCAAGAAAGAAGACAAACGTGCCGAAAATGAGTACGAGAGGTCTACATCAAACGTTTCCGTTTCAAAAGAAGTGTTTGAGGAAGACAAGACGAGAATACTTGCAATGATTGACGAGCTTGACGCTGTCATGAAAAACGTCAACTACAAGGGATGGCTTACATATCTTGACGAGACAAGCAAAAACTACTGGTCAAGAAAGGCAAACCTGCAGAAGGCATCATCAAAACTTCCAAGAAAAGGTTTGATGCTCAGATCTCTTGAAGACTATTTCAAATTCGTATTCATTCCCGCAAGAATCGGAAGAACAGTGGATGAAATCCGATATGAAACAGAGACACAGGTAAAGGTCGTTCAAGTAGGAGAAGAAGCAGATATTGTCTATTACAACTTTCTAAAGGAAAATGGAAAATGGAAATTAAGAATTCCTCCAATTTCAGATTGATTTTTTAAAAGTCCTGATTTATAATTTTTTTAAGCGATTTGCTTTACAATAATTGTTTTTTGCAGTTAGAAATGTAAAGTCGATATATAAGTAGATAGCTGATAGGAGAAAAAAGATGAAAGTATCGAAAATAATTACAGGAGTTTGTTGTATACTTGCAACACAGGTAATTTTTGCACAGCAATCCGTGAAGAGCGGTGACTCAAGAAGCGAAACTTCAGTAGAATCGGAATACTTGAGCAGCGTAGAAGATGTCATTGTAACAGAACTTGTAAATTCCGACGAATATGACAACAAGCTGGTTGCCCTTCAATATCTTGAAGAATCTGTAAATAGTGGAAAAACATCACCTGACATGATTGCTTCCCTTAGCCGCCTTGCAGGAGAAGGACTCAAGAGCCTTTCAAGAACAAACGGAAGAGTCATGAACAACTTCCCTGACATCCGTGCAAAATCTTGCGAACTTCTTGGAAAAGTTCCAAGCGAGCAGTCAAAGAACATGCTTGTTTCTATTGCCGTTGAAGACAAGGAGCCTATGGTAGTAACAGCAGCAATCCGTTCACTCGGAGAAATCGGAATGAATGAAAACGACGAAGTCGTAAGAATGATTGAGTTCGTACACAAGAAATATGCATCATTGAACCCAACAAGTTCACTTGCACTCGAAGTTTTGAACGCATACGAAAAGCTTTATCCAAACGTACAGGACAAAGCTCCTATGATTCAGTCAATATCTGAAATCGGAACAAACTACAAATATGTAACACCGGTAAGGACAAAGGCACTCCAGCTTTTGAAGACAATCCAGAATGGCGGAGACAGCAAAAAGAGCAAGTAACACTGCTCCGTAATCAGAACCGGTTCGAGAGAGCCGGTTTTTTTTGCAAAAACATCCGAACAAACACGAAAAGGCAAAGACAGGCATTCGCACAATGAATTGAACAATGCCTTCCATAAAACACCAGGAAAACAGCATTTTTTTTGATTATTCCTGAAAAAAACATTCGGCATCCGGAAAGCAAGCATGCAAACACGCCAGCGTACGGCCAGAAACAGAACTTCCCGTCACCTACTCCACCTTTTCAGAAAGAAGCTTTCATCATAAAAAATCACAAACAAAAAAAACAAGATTCACATTCTGCAACAGACGTCTTGAAACTGTCATGCATAAAAAGTATACTCATGATACTATGGAACCGATAATTTTAGCTTCATCATCTCCAAGAAGGCAAAGCATCCTTAAAAGCCTCAACATACCTTTTGTCGTAATGCCATCCACATGCGAGGAAACTTACCCGAAAGACATGAAGGCTGAAGAAGTGCCAGAATACCTTGCAGCCCAGAAAATAAACTCAGTGCTCAGAAACCAGCTGCAAAACAAGGAAGTTGACTGGATACTTGCAGCCGACACAATAATAATCCACAAGGGCAAAATATACGGAAAGCCGAAATCAAGGGAAGAAGCAAAGAAATTTCTTTCAATACTCCAGGGAACGACACACAAAGTAGTTACCGGAATCGCGCTTTATAACGGCTCACTGCACTACATGGATTCCAGGACAAGCATAAACAGCATCACATTTGCTCCAATGAACGAAAACGACATAGAATTCTACCTTCAGACAAGCGAATGGCACGGCGCCGCCGGTGCATACAGAATACAGGGGCTTGGTTCATGCTTCATAAAAAAAATACAGGGAACAGAAAGTTCCATTATGGGGTTGCCAATCCACGAACTTTATGATATGCTGATTGAGCAGAATTATAAAATCGCAATATAGTTTTGCCGGGCATCGTAAAAGCCGTGTGCTGACTGCAATGCTGCGAAATCATCCGAAACAGCTTCCTTCAAGGGAGTTTGTTTACGAGAATCAAGGTTAGATGGAAAGTCTGTCATGCAAAACATGATTCATAAGATTTTCCGGTGAAGGAGTACTCAAATGGCAGTAGTAACCATGAAGAGTTTGCTTGAATCAGGTGTACATTTCGGTCACCAGGTTAAGCGTTGGGATCCACGTATGAAGAAGTATATCTTCGCAGAACGCAATGGAATCCACATTATCGATTTGCAGAAGACAATCACTGCAATCAAAGACAGCTACGATGTTATCCGCAAGGTTGCATCATCAGGAAAGTCAGTTCTTTTCGTAGGAACAAAAAAGCAGGCACAGCAGGCTATCGCAAAGGAAGCAGAACGCTGTGGCATGTATTACGTAAACAGCCGCTGGCTTGGCGGTACGCTTACAAATTTCACAACAATCAAGAAATCACTCCTCCGTCTCAAGAAAATTGAAAAAATGGAAATTGACGGAACTTTTGACAAGCTCACAAAGAAAGAAGTTTCACAGCTCCTCAAGGAAAAGGAAAAGCTTACAAAGAACTACGGTGGAATAAAAGAAATGAAGGAACTCCCAGGAGCAATCTTCATCATCGACACACACAAGGAACAGATTGCCGTAGCAGAAGCTCGCCGCATGGGTATCCCAATCATTGCTATCGTTGATACAAACTGCAACCCAGAAGGAATTGACTATCCAATTCCTGGAAATGATGATGCAATTCGTGCAATCACACTCTTTACATCAATCATTGCAAATGCAGTAATTGAAGCTGACAACGAAACAGGCCTCAAGATTATCGACACTCTTGATGAGGACGTTACAACAGACGCATCTACAAGAAGCGAAGACGAGGAAATTGTTGACTACTCTAACTATGCCCCTACCGAGAACAAGGAAGAGGACATAGAAGAAGAAAAAAAGAGCGAGCTTCTCGACGAAGACAACTATACTAACAAATAAGGACTAGAAAATGGCAGACATTTCAGCCGCAACAGTAAAACAGCTGCGTGAAACAACAGGCGCAGGCATGATGGACTGCAAAAAGGCTCTCGTTGACACAAACGGTGACTTTGATGCAGCAATAAAGCTTTTGAAGGAAAAAGGACTTGCAGCAGTTGCAAAACGTGCAGAACGCGTAACTTCAGAAGGACGTATCTTTGTACGCCAGGAAGGAAACAAAGTATACATTGCAGAACTTGTTTGCGAAACAGACTTTGTTGCAAAGAACGAAGATTTCATCAAGGCTGGAGAAAAGATTCTTGACGAAGTAATCGCAAAGGGATATACAGAGAAAAATGAAGAACTCAATGCAGTTCTCCTTGATTTTGCCACACGCACACGTGAAAACATGTCTTTGAACAAGATTAAGGTTGTAGAAGTTCCAGAAAACTCTGTAGCAGGAATTTACGTTCATTCAGACTTCAAGACAGCTGCCGTTACAGTTATAAGCGGTTCACAGGCTGACAGCGTAAAGGAATTTGCAAGAGACTGCTGCATGCACCTTGCTGCATTCACACCATCTTACAATACAGCTGATGAAGTTCCTGCAGATTACATTGCTGAGCAGAAGGAAATCTTCCAGAAGCAGATGGCTGACGATCCAAAAATGGCAGGTAAACCAGAAAAGGTTCTTGAAGGAATCCTTCAGGGAAAAATCAAGAAGCACTTGTCTGAAATCTGCTTTGTAGACCAGATGTTCGTAAAGGTTGACAAAAAATCAGTAAAGGCAAAGCTTGATGAAGTTGGAAAGGCTGCAGGAGCAACTCTTTCATTCGCATCAATCAATCTTATGCTTTTGGGAAAATAATTCCTTAAAACGTGGGACTGTCTTCAAAAGGCAGTCCTTTGTTACTTTCTATCGGAGGATAAAACTATGGCAGACAACGAAAGCCGCATGGAAAAAACAGTAAACGCCCTCAAGGATGAATTCAATTCAATCCGTACAGGAAGGGCCAGCGCATCAATTTTTGACAAAGTACGCGTCGACTATTATGGCACACCTACACCTCTCAACCAGGTTGGTACAATTTCTGTTCCTGAAGCAAGAACAATTGTTATCTCTCCGTTTGACAAGTCCACAATTGGCGCAATAGAAAAGGCAATTCAGGCTGCAGGACTCGGTCTCAATCCAAATAATGACGGAAAGGTAATCCGTGTATCAATTCCACCTCTAACAGCAGACCGTCGCAAAGAGCTTGTAAAGCAGGCAAAGACGACAGCAGAAAATTACCGTACTACAATCAGAAATGTAAGGCGTGACGGCAATGATGAGCTTAAGAAACAGCAGAAAGCAGGTGAGATAACAGAAGACCAGCTCAAGTCGGAAACAGAAAAGCTTCAGAAACTTACAGACAAATACATTGAGGAAATCAATAAAATTTACGATACCAAAGAAAAAGAAATAATGGAATAAGCATTACATGATTGACTCAACAATAAGCCCGGCTGGCGATTTGCCTGTCCATATCGGAATAATAATGGATGGTAATGGTCGCTGGGCCAAGCAGCGCAACATGATACGCACCAACGGACATTCAGAAGGTCTCAAGCGTGCGAAGGAAATTGCAAAAGCTGCTTCAGATATTGGAATAAAGTATCTCACATTATATACATTTTCTACAGAAAACTGGAAACGGGCAGAATCAGAAGTAGGGTTTCTAATGAACCTGATTCATACGCACCTGCGAAAGGAATTTGATTTCTACAGGCAAAACGGAATAAGAGTCCGCCTTATGGGTGACAAAACCGGCCTACCTGAAAAAATCAAGGATGACATAGACCAAGTTGAAAAAGATACAGAGAATTTTTCAAAACTTACGTTAAATTTGGCAATCAATTACGGCGGAAGAGACGAAATCGTCCGCTGCGTAAAAAAAATAATAGACAAAAACATATCGTCTTCTGAGATTACGGAAAAATTCATCTCAGAAAACCTTGATATACAAGAGCTTCCTGATGTTGACCTAATGATAAGAACTGGAGGAGACTTGCGTCTCAGCAATTTTCTTTTGTGGCAATCATCATATGCGGAGCTTATATTTTCTAAAACGCTATGGCCTGACTATACGGCAGAGGAATTCATGAAGGATATCGAGGAATTCAAAAAAAGAACACGAAGATTCGGAGCAGTCCCTGTATGAGCAAAGTTATTTCCCGATTATTGGTATTTTTTTTAGGTGTCCCAATTGTAATCGCAATCATTCTGGCACCATATTACAATCATATTGCGCTTCACATGCTCCTGTGCGTCATATCGGCAGTATCGGCAAGCGAACTTTACGACATGCTTTCAAAGGATTCAAAGCTGCTTGACAAAAAAGCAGTTGTTGCAGCAGGCACGTTCATTCCCCTCATGGCGGCTGTGTATGCAGTTTTTCTGCAGGATACAAGCTTCAACATAACTTCCGAAGTAATAACATTTGCATATATTGTCGCAGAGCTTTTTCTTCTTGCAGTGGAAGTGTTCAAGGCATCAGACTTCAAGGATTCAAACAAGAGGATTCCAAAGACGGCATTCATAGTGACATATGCAGGATTTTTGATTACGTTCGTCTCAAGAATGACTTTTTGGACTGTAAACGGCAAAAACATGACGTGTCCAGCTGTCACTGTCTTCATCCTCATGGTGTTCATGTGTGACAGCATCGCATGGCTTTTGGGCATGCTTTTCGGCAAAAACAACAGAGGTGTCGTAAAGGCAAGTCCAAACAAGAGCGTGGCAGGTTTCGCAGGAGGATTCATCGGTTCAATAGCCTCAGGAATTCTCGGCTACCTCATATGGCCAGAAATCTTTACGGGCTCGGTATTAAAAATAATTGCAATAGGTTTTTTCATGGCAATATCCTCCATTGTCGGCGATCTTGTTGAATCAGTATTCAAGAGAAGTGCTGAAGTAAAGGATTCTGGAAACATCATGCCGGGAAGAGGCGGAATGCTCGACTCAATCGATTCAGTCGTAATGTCGGCACCGATTTTCTACCTCCTCATGACACTTTTTTACGGACCATTCAATCAATGAAAAAGAAAATACTTGTTTTGGGATGCACAGGTTCCATTGGGGAACAGACACTCGACATATGTCGAAACATGAAAGACGATTTTGAAGTATGCGGACTATCAGCTGGAAAAAACAAGAAAAAGCTTGAGGAAGCATGTGCCGAATTCGGATGCCCGGGAACGCTTTTCCAGGAAGAGGGTATCAGCGGAATCGAAAATCTCATAAAAAGCGTGGATGCGGACATTGCGGTAAACGGAATTGCGGGAGCAGCAGGTCTTGAACCAAGCATTCTTGTCCTCAAGAACGGAATTGACCTTGCGCTAGCAAACAAGGAAACTGTCGTAATGGCATGGCACATAGTAAAAAAACTTGCAGAAGAAAACAAATGCAAAATAATCCCGGTTGACAGCGAACACTCGGCAATATTCAATCTTTCGCAGAAAATAGGAACAGAAAACATAGATGAGCTTGTCATAACGGCCAGTGGCGGTCCTTTCAGGTCATACACAGATGAACAGCTTGAAAATGTAACGGTTGAAGATGCGTTACGTCATCCTACATGGAACATGGGGGCAAAAATCACCATTGACAGCGCATCACTTGCAAACAAGGGTCTTGAAGTCATCGAGGCATGCAGGCTTTTCAACTTCCCGACAAATCGCGTAAAGGTTGCGGTACATCCGCAAAGCCTCATACATTCTCTTGTCAAGACAAATGACGGTGTGCTTTATGCACAGATTTCAAATCCGGACATGAGGCATCCAATATATGGTGCGCTTGTATGGCCTGAATACAAGAAAAATTATCTCACACCTTTTGACATTACGGAATGCGGAGGAATGACCTTTTCAAAACCCAGGATGGATTCTTTTCCACTTTTGAAACATGCATATGACTGTGCAGAGAAAGGAAACTCATATCCAATTGCATTCAATGCGGCAAATGAAGTCGCCGTAGCCGCTTTCATTGAAAAAAAATGCCGATTCACGGACATTCAGAAAATTGTTTCAATGACGCTTGAAAACGACTGGTCAGAAATTCCCGATGCAATTGAAAAAGTTTATGATGCGGACAGAAAAGCAAGAAAAATCGCAGAAGAAAGCTTAACCAGAATAGCTGGAGGAAACAGGTGACATTCCTCATTGGAATAATAGGACTGGGCTTTTTAGTTTTCTTCCATGAACTGGGACATTTTCTATGTGCCAAAAGTTTTGGAGTAAAAGTTGAATCTTTCTCGGTGGGAATGGGTCCAATACTGTTCCACAAGACATTTGGCGGCACTGATTACAGGATTTCCCTAATTCCATTGGGTGGCTATTGTGCAATGAAGGGAGAAAAAGACTTTCAAAAAGCAATAGAGAATAACCTAAGTGAAATAGAAGGCTCATCAGATTCATTCTACGGAATACATCCATTGAAAAGGCTTTTGATAGCTTTTGCAGGACCTTTTGCAAACGTGCTGCTAGCTTTCATTGCCTTTTTCACGGTAGCCCTCACAGGATACACATATTACAGTGCGGGATGCAGGGTTTCAATGGCAGATGAAAAGTATCCTGAACTTGCATCAAGGGCACACGAAGCCGGAATGATGACAGGTGACGAAATACTGTCCATAAACGGACAGAAAATGAACGACTTTTCGGAAATTGCGATTTTCATATCAACCCATGGCGGTGAAGATGTGGCTGTAGAATTCCTCAGAAACGGAGAAACTCGCCAAGTGACTGTCAAAGTTGACATCGACAAGGAAAACGGAAGCGGCAAGATAGGCATTGTTTCCGACCCGACTTCAGTTGCGGCAAGAGAGTATCCAAGGCATACAGTTCCAGAAGCATTTGCTGAAGGCTTTTCAAGATGCGGGGAAACAGTAATGCTGACATTCAAGGGCATTTCGACACTTTTCAAGGGAATAAACGTAATGAATGCCGTTTCAGGACCTGCAAGAATAACTGAAATGCTTGGAAGCACCGTTTCGGAAGGATTCAGCATGGACATGCGGACAGGAATAGTGGCAACACTGGAATTTCTCGCGCTCATAAGCATTTCACTGTTCCTCACAAATCTTCTGCCGATACCGGTACTTGACGGAGCGCTGATACTGTTTGCTTTTGCAGAATTCATGTCAGGCAGGAAGATTAACCCCAAGATTCTTTATTACATACAGTTTGTCGGCATCGCCATAATTGCATGCCTTACCATATTTGCCCTTACAGGCGACTTTATATACTTCATGAAAAAATAGGGAAAATTCAAAGGATTCATTTTTGAATTTCACATAAGACCATTTGAGGATATGTAAAATGAAAGCAAAAAAAATCTTATTCGCACTTACCTTCTGCATCGGTACCCATGAACTGTTTTCTATGGGCCATATATCTACGCAGTCACATACCGGAAGGATAAACGACATACAGCCGATATATTCCATGCGTGACGTAAACGCATCATTCTATACGGCTGGAAACGATGGATTTATAATAAAATGGAATAAAAACGGAACCGGAGAACACTATCAGGTATCAAATCTTCAAGTCAAGATGATTACAAGAAATCCTCAGACAGATGACATTGCGGTATACGAAACAGACGGCACCACAATGCACAAAGTAACGGTGTTCAATTCAAAATGTGAAAAAGTTTTTTCAAAAAAATTCACGGACTCGATATCGGCGCTTGCATATTCTTCAAGGGGAAAATATCTGATTATCGGAATGAATGCAATTAACGGAACTTTCATACTTGATGCAAAAACAGGCAACGTCTCAAAAAGACCGAATGACATACCTGGAATTGTCGGAATGGTTCAGACAGGAGAATCAGAAAAAACAGCCGTATTTTACCTCAAATCGGGAGCAATTGTTTATTACAGCCTTACGGGAATGAAACAGAAGGCAAAATTCGTCACAGTTCCAAATCTCACGCAGCCGATGCTTGTTGGCGAGGGAAAAATGAAAAACAGGTTTCTTGCCGGCATAAGGGATAATTTCATCTATATCATAGATGCAACTTCAGGACGTACCCTCACGCAGTTCACGGCAAACAAGCCGTTCATCATAACGTCTGCAGGTTCCTCAGAAGAAAAGCAGGGACTCTATTTTGTCACCGACAACGGGAAAACTCATGCACTCAGCCTTGTGGACAATTCCATGCTCGAAACGCTTCTTCATGGAAACACGGCAATCGAGCCAAAGCACCTGAAGAACTTCACGGGACTAAATGGCGGAGAAAGCTTCACATGTGCATCAAAAAATGCGGAAAACATAATCCTTTCAACACAGCAGGGAAATGTATATACGATGACTGACATTCCAGAATCGGAAATGTATTCCCTTTTTGCACTCACGGAAACAATATATGAAAAAATCAACGATATTGCTTCACAGAAAAATGAATTCTACGTGCTGACACAAAACGCAATATTCAAAACAGCATATGAAACAAAGCTCGCAGACAGGCTTGCGTCCAATCCGTCGCAGACAAACATCATGCTTTATGAAAACGACGCAATCCTATGGAGCCGTGGAACAAAAAAAGCCGTGCAAAAAGTTTCACTCGACAAAACAGATTCCAGGACGCCTCTTTTTTCACCCAAAACAGAACTCAGGGCTCTCAAGGCATGCGGAACAAAACTCGTATACGTAATGGGTACATCAACAGTCGGCCTATATGACATGGAAAAACAGGCAAACGTTGAAATTTACAAAGGAACATCAATTCAGGATGCCGTACTCATAGATGACAAAACGCTTTTTGTCGCAAAAACAAGCACTGGAGCAAATGATTCCGCAATCATCCTTGTCAACATACAGACGCAGGAAACACTTCCCCTCAAGTTTCAGGCAAATGTCGCCTTCTCTCTAAGCTACAACTATACGGAAGAAAATTCTCAGCTTTATGGAATTTCCATCGCAACAACGAACAAAAACGCCAAGACAGAAATGTTTACGATGAATCCCCAGACAAGGGTCTTCTCTTCCCTTTTCAGGTTCCAGGAAGAAGACAATGCAGCCTTTACGGTTTCAGAGCAGCCAAACGTATATACGAACATAGGCAAAAACCAGATACGCGAATGCAATACAAAGACAAGGAAAATCACAGTCTTCAAGCGTTCAGCATCAATGCCGGTAAAGGTTGCCGCCTCAAAAGAAAAAATTGCCGTACTGAACAGCAACGGAAGCATATCATGGTTCAATCCGAATTCACAGGAAATACTTTCTGACTGGTATTATACGGTAGAAGGAGAATGGATGGAATTCTAGATTTTCAAGGAGCCGCATGCTGCATGATGCAAAAAAAGATGATAAAATTCATTGCCATCAGGCAGCATTAAACCCCTTCTCCAAAATTTTTTCATATCAAGAAATCCGATTCATCCATGCAAGACACTCAGGATTTCACATCCTTGGATTCAATGCCTGCCAGAGACAAAATCTTAGACGCAATCTTTTCCCTCTTCAGCACAAATGAGGCGCCACCAAGCTTTATGGCTTCTGCAGGCATGCCGAAAACCGCACACGTAGATTCATCTTCAACTATCGTAACACCGCCGGCATCAACAATTCCCTTGCATCCTTCTGCGCCATCATCACCCATTCCAGTAAGGAGAACACAAAGACACTTGTCGTCAAATATGTCCCTTGCGCTCAGAAAGGTTCTGTCAACAGACGGCTTGAGAAACTTTACGGGAGGATCGTCGCTGAGATTAAGGACAGGATTTCCCTTTGAGTTTATATAGCCAACGACAAGATGCTTTCCGGCTGGAGCCATATACACATGCCCCGGCAATGCCTCTTCCCTGTTTTTTGCAATGGAAAAAATCATGTTTGGACACGATTCGCCAAAACACTTTGCCATTTCATCACCTTCATCCGAATCAAGATGCTGCACATACAAAATGGGAAGCGGAAAATCATTTCCAAGGCCAGAAAGAACAGTCTTGACAGCTGTGGGACCTCCTGTAGACGCACCTATGCACATAATGAGGAATTCATGTGTTTCCTTTGGAGAACCGGAATCATTCCAAGAAGAGCCATTAGCACTAAACGACGGCTTTTTTGCAAGATCCCTTATTATAATTATGAAATTCGTAAAAAAAGAATCTGTCGGAGATGAAAGTTTCGGTTTCTTTATGAATGTAATTCTTGAAGAACCGGCAGAAAGATTTGCAGGCTCCTTGTCCCCGAAAATGACGGCTGAAATGCCAAGTTCAGAAGTAATTATTTCCGCAGCGGCAGGTCCATCCATCTCAGGCATCTTGTCATCAAGAATTACAAGATCAGGCTTTGTCTGCCGGGCCATTTCACATGCATTCTTGCCATTTGTAGCAGAACCCACAATCTCAATGTCTTTCTCTTTTGAAAGTTTCTGTTCAAGAACAACGCGATATATTGCAGAATCATCAGCTATAAGAACCCTCAAAGTCTTCCTCCTAGAAAAAAATCCATGCAAGAAAATCAGATGCATGAAGAAACTGTCTTTTAGTCAAGGACAATAAGTTTTCCCTGGAAAAGATTCTCCCCACACCCCGAGCTTTTATTTCAAGCAAAGAGAAATGCCTTAAACAGGCATCAACTAAAAGCTTTCACTTTGGAAAACACACAGTGAAAACACCATTACAAAATCCTAAATAAAGTGTAATGCACTAATGTAAATTTTCCTATATATTGCAAAACTTTTTCATTCCAAACGGAAAACAAAAAAGAGATGAAAACCAAGAGTCCCATGCACGAAACACAGAAAAACCGCACATGAATAAAAAAAAGGAACCCATGAAAGAGTTCCTTCAGCATTCAGGCAAACTAAATTCCGCAACCCCTAAAAAGGGCTTCCTTGTATACGCCGACATACTTTTCTGCCGCCTCATCCCAGCCAAAAGTCTTTTTCATGCCGGCTTCCTGCATCTTGCGTATATGATCTTTCTTGTTGTAATATGCCCAGACCGCCCATCCAACAGTATTATAAATGGCACTTGGAGTAAGCTGCTCGAAAACAAATCCCGTGCCTTCTCCTGTATTCTGGTTATAATTTTCGACAGTATCAGCAAGACCGCCTGTTTTTCTTACAATAGGAAGTGTTCCATAAAGCATGGAATATATCTGATTGAGGCCGCATGGCTCATATTTTGAAGGCATCAGGAAGAAATCACTGCCTGCTTCGATGAGATGGCTCAATGCATCATCATATCCAATGTATGCGCGAAGATTAGGAAGCTTTGACTGAAGTGCCCTTATCTCGTTCTCGCACCATGCTTCACCACTTCCAAGTATCGCAAACTGGACATTCATGTCACTGCAGATTTGGTATATGGAACCGTAATTCGGGGCAAAGATTTCAGAAATGCCCTTCTGGTCTGCAAGCCTCGTTATTATTCCAATGACAGGAACATCCGGATTAACATCAAGACCCATTCGCTTTTGCAGCTCAGCCTTGCATTTTGCCTTTCCAGACATATCATCTGCAGAATATGCATGAGGAATTTTTTTGTCAATGGAAGGATTCCACATTTTCAAGTCTGCGCCGTTAAGGATTCCCTTTATGACATCACTTCTGACGCGGAGAAGTCCATCCATGCCGAATCCACCCTCTACAGTCTGGATTTCCTTTGCATATGTCGGAGAAACCGTAGTTATCATGTCGGCAGACGAAACACCGGCCTGAAGGAAATTTATGCCACCCTGATGTTCAAATCCGGCTCCATAAAAAAGCCCCCAGTCAATGCCAAGATCATAAAAAGAATTCTTTCCGTATTGTCCCTGATATCCCTGATTATGGATTGTAAGGACACTGGCAGTCTTTTCAAAACCGCAATACCTGCACACATGCTTAAGCAGTACAGGTGCAAGACAGCTTGCCCAGTCATGGCAATGAATTATGTCAGGATACCAGTTCAGCTTTCGGCACAACTGGAAAGCCCCATGTGCAAGAACGGCAAACCTATATGGATTATCATGAAAATCTGTTTCACCTGGAACACCGTAAATGCCATCTCTGCCAAAACACTGTTCGTGATCTATGAAATACACGGGAAGATCGTCACATCCAGGCATCTTGGTTTCATAAACGGCACTCCAAGTCTCAAAAGATCCTGCTGCAATAGCCATAGGACCTTCAAGAAGGGAGAGTTTTGATTTGTCAATTTTATAGTATCTGGGAAGAACAATCTTCACCTCATGTCCCATTTTCGCAAGCGCAATTGAAAGCGCACTCACCATGTCAGCAAGACCTCCTGTCTTTGCAAATGGAACAGCCTCAGAACTAACCATCAAAATCTTCATATAAATCTCCTAGTACAAGTTTCCTCTTTTTACTCCCATACTATAGATTATACCATAGATTTTGGAAAAGGGATAATTGTTTTTATTTTTTTCAATCAATCCCTTTATCCTGGCAAAACTATTTCAAATCTTTCATTGCCTTGACAAATGCAGCCCTGGAATTGATGATGCTCTGCTTGCTAACGCAATATGCAAGGCGAATCCATCCCTTTCCGCCAAATCCGCTTCCCGGTGCCCCGAGAATCATGTACTTTTTAAGGTAATCGGCAAATGCCATGTCATCACCATTCATGCAGTCAGGCACCTTGCACCACATGTAAAAGGCGCCTTCAGGCTTTACATACTCGATTCCAGCTTCGTCAAGAATGCTCATAAGGATATCACGGCGCTCCGCATAAAGTGAATAGTCAACCTTTGCATTCCATGTATCGGCAACGACACGCTGAAAGAAAGCAGGCGCATTCACATAGCCAAGCACACGTGTCGTAAACGTACATGCAGCAATAAAATCAGCCTTGTCTGGACATGATGGATTTACGCACACATATCCGATTCGCTCTCCCGGAAGACTTAAGTTTTTTGCAAACGACGTAACGACAACCGCACTGTCATAAAACGGAAATACGGGAGTCACCTTTTTGCCGTCATAAACTATTGCCCTATATGGTTCATCACATATCAGGTAAGGCTTTCTCCCGCATTTTTTTCCATGTTCCTCAAGAACACGGGCAAGTGACTTTATTTCTTCCTCAGAATACACCCTTCCGGTAGGATTATTCGGACTGTTCATGAGAACAGCGGCAGTCTTTTCCGTCAGAGAATCCCTTATCCTTTCAACATTAAGGGAAAAATCATCATTTGTACTTACCTCAACAAGTTCCGCATGAAAATTCCTTGCATAATTCCTGTATTCGGCAAAAAACGGGGCCGGTACAATAATGTTGTCGCCTTCGTTAATGATTGCCTTGAATACGCTGTTGATGGCTCCGGCCGCACCAACGCTCATTACGACACAATCACCAGTGACCTTGACTCCCTGCTCCAAAGATGATTTTTCGGCCATGGCACTGCGGCAAAAGTCATATCCGGCATTCGGCATATATCCGTGAAAATTTTCCTCAGAACATTTTTCCGCAAGTTCCCTGATTTTATCCTTTATTTCCTTTGGCGGAACAAGATCCGGATTTCCGATGGAAAAATCAAACACATTGTCACTACCATATTTTGCCTTAAGGGCAAGACCTTCCTCAAACATCTTTCGGATGACACCTGCACTTTTGCTTTTCATTGTTTCTTCTATGACTTTTGATATTGGCATTTTACGTTCCTCTTTTAAGGCATCTGACTGACATGAAGCATGGCTGCAAGTTTCAAGGTGCTTTTGCAAGTCGGCATCCAGAAACTGATTTTTTTTCAAAAAACTGCGCAATCAGATCACCAAAGCATTTATCTGTTTTAATTTTTACAAGTATACCACTATTGGAAGAATAAGACAATTGCATAAGGAAAATCAAGAAGATACTTTTTGGAACTGTTCAAAACCGGGATTTACCAAAGAGATGATTGATTGCTTCATGTTTTTACACGCAAAACGACAGCGTGTTTTAAGAACCAGATTTCAGGCAGGATATAAAATCATTCCTTAAAAATAAAAAAAACGCTGTTAAAAAACAGCGTCTCATACTGGGGAGTGAAGGATTCGGACCTACGAAGGAAAAACCAACAGATTTACAGTCTGCCCCCTTTGACCACTCGGGAAACTCCCCATTTCTTTACTAAGGATATCCTTTTCAAGAAAAGCTGCTTGTAGGACTTGGACCCACGACCCCGAGATTACAAATCACGTGCTCTACCAACTGAGCTAAAGCAGCTTGTTATTTTTACATCAACTTTCGTTGCTGATGCTTTTATATTATATTAAAACGTTTTTTTTGTCAATAACATATTTTAATTTTATGCAAAAAAAACATAATTTCATACGAATGATGATGCACGATAAAAAAAGTTAATTCATGTTAATTTTTAAAGAAAACAAATTGAAACACGACATTAAATTCACTATCATTGGAAAAATGGAACAAAAAAAATCAAAAACAACTCTCGAAAAAAAAGTCTACCGATACCTGAGGCTGATTCCAGGGGGAAAGGTTGCCACATACTCGCAGATAGCACAGGCCGTGGCTACGAAAAATCATGCAAGAGTTGTGGGGAACATTCTTCATGAAAATGACGATCCTGATTTTTTTCCGTGTTACAAAGTCGTAAACGCAAAAGGATGTCTTGCAAGGCACTTTGGACTTGGAATAAGCGAACAGAAAGCAAGACTTTCAAGAGACGGCATAGAAATAATTGAAGGCAATGAAATTAAGATAGATTTAAGCAGATATCAATGGGATGACAAGTATTTCCATCCGCACGAAATAAGGCGCATAAACCAACAGGATAATGAGGCTGTGGAAAACCTCATAAGATACTGTCTTGTAGAATATGAGGGAGACAGGGAAGGAACGGCATGGTTTGATGACCTCGGCAATTTTTACGAAACATACGATACCCCGTCAAGCGGATATTATGTCGCGGTAAACACATGCGGCGAACTCATAGCATGCGGAGGATTTGCACCGGTTGGCGGCATGACAGGCACATGCGAACTGCAGAAGTTTTACTGCATGCCAAATGCCAGGGGAAGCGGAATTGCGGCAGAGGTTTTTGAATGCATAATCGCCAATGCAAAAAAACAATACGGAAAAATGATTCTTGAAACATTTTCAAACATGGAACGTGCAAAACGGTTTTATGAAAAACACGGATTCAGGAAATGCGAAAAATCAAGCATCGGGAAACATCCGGGATGCGATACATTTTATGAACTTGACCTGCAATGAAAATTCAGAAAGACAAGAAAAGGTCATTGCAGGCAAAATGGAAAACATGTTTTGATGCATGCTGATTGTTTCGGGGCATTATAATTTTAAGAAACGAAGTCTGGAGGCTATAAGGGCGTTATGAAAAAAATAAGCGTAATTTTATTCAATGACTATACATCACTCGATGCACTTGGACCTGCCGAAGTTTTTGCAAGAATGAAAGAGACATACCAACTGGATTACTTTTCAGTTATCGGCGGAACCGTAAAAAGTTCCATAAACACGGAAATCGTAACCAAAAAGATGTCTGAAATCGAGGAAAACGGCATTTTATTGATTCCAGGAGGATTTGGAACAAGAAAGCTTTCAGAGGATTATGATTTCGCGTCGACATTAAAAAAGGCTGCAGAAAAATCAGAATTTGTACTTACTGTCTGCACAGGCTCAGCCCTGCTTTCAAAAACCGGACTTCTTGACGGCAAAAAAGCAACAAGCAATAAAATTGCATGGGATTGGGTCATATCGCAAAATGAAAAAGTATGCTGGCAAAAAAAAGCAAGATGGTGCGTTGACGGGAAATTTTATACATCTTCAGGAGTTTCCGCAGGAATCGACATGGCCCTGGGATTCATTTCGGACATGCACGGAAGGAAAAAAGCACTTGAATGTGCAAGAGGAATTGAATACATCTGGAACAGCGACAAAAACAAAGATGATTTCTGCTAAAGGAAAATGATGCCCGTCAAGAAAAAACTCCCTGAAATGCAATCTACGTCTCAGGGAGTTAAATATTGGAGGCTCTGAAAATTTATGTTTCCAGACATCCATTATTGCCTAACGAAACAAAAACCGGCAACGATTCTTTCATCAGGCAAATGGATTTTCATCGACATAAAGCTGTCCTGCAGGCTTGTTGTATGCAATATCTTCTATTCCGAGATACTGGAATACAGTAAAGAGGGCCTTTCCCACATGGCCGAATGCAACGGCACCGTGATGAGGATAACGCTTTGAAATAAGAACGTGACGATAGAATCTTCCCATTTCCTTTATTGCAAAGATGCCAATTCCTCCGAAAGAGCGTGTCTTTACAGGAAGAACCTCTCCCTGTGCAACATATGCCTGAAGTTTTCCGTCTGCATTTGCATGAAGACGGAAGAACGTAATATCACCGGCTGCAATGTCGCCTTCAAGAGTACCGCGAGTAAAATCAGGATCGCTTCCTTTTGGCTCAAGAAGCCTGTGCTGGATGAGCTGATACTTTACGGCAGGACAAGAATCCTTGTTCAAGCGGCAGAATGGAGTGTTTCCGCAGTGGAAGCCCATGAACGTGTCATTAAGCTTGTAATCCCATTTTCCCTTGATTTCTGATGCCCACATGTCTTCAGGAACAGTGTTGTTTATGTCAAGGAGTGTAACAGGAGCACCTGTAACACATGTACCGATATACTCAGAAAGTGCTCCGTAAATGTCAACTTCACATGCAACAGGAATTCCCTTTGCTGCAAGACGGCTGTTTACATAGCATGGCTCAAATCCAAATGCCTCAGGGAATGCAGGCCAACACTTGTCTGCAAATACAACGTAGTCACGTGCACCCTTGTTTTTCTCAGCCCAATCAAGAAGCGTAAGTTCAAACTGTGCCATGCGCTCGAGCATCTCAGGGAATGAATTTCCGCCTTCTGCCTTCATCTCCTCAATGATGTCCTTTATGCGTGGATCACCTGCATGAGCCTTGTATGATACGAGAAGGTCAAGCTCAGAGTTTTCCTGAATCTCAACACCAATGTCATAAAGACCCTTGATAGGTGCGTTACATGCAAAGAAATCCTGAGGACGAGGTCCGAATGTAATAACCTTGAGGTGAGCAAGTCCGATAAGGGCACGTGCAACAGGAATGAAATCCTTCATCATGGCTGCTATGTCAGAAGCACTTCCTACAGGATACTCAGGAATAACTGCATTCAAATGGCGAAGGCCAAGGTTGTATGAGCAGTTGAGTACGCCACAGTATGCATCGCCACGGCCATCAATAAGGTTGTCGCCCTTCTCTTCTGCAGCAGCTGCATACATTACAGGACCGTCGAAATTTTTTGCGATAAGTGTTTCCGGAGTCTCAGGACCGAAATTTCCGAGGAAAACACAAAGTGCATTACATCCGGCTTTCTTTACGTCTTCAACAGCCTTGAGCATGTCAAGCTCGTTTTCTACGGTTACCGGACATTCATAAAGTTCCGAAGCATTTCCGTATGCCTTTACAATGGCAGCCCTTCTGCTTTCAGAGAGTGAAATAATAAAGCAATCACGGCTTACGGCAATAATTCCGAGTTTTACATTTGGAATGTTCTTGATCATATATTTGCTCCCAAAAACAATTCTAACGACTGAACATTTGAACTGTTTTTACCGCACATCCGCAATGAACGTGAATGTGCATTTGATGTTTAAGTTTGCAACGCAAACTTGAAGTAGATAAAATCTGCGCTATTTCAGCAGCTTGTATCTTACATTCTTTAAAGCGAGTTTTAAAAAGCTCATAAACATGGAAGTTTACGAGGCAGGTCATCAGCATGCCGTTCAAAATCCAAAACTCCAAAACTTGAACAGCCATGAAATCAACACAATTACATCCTGCTGATGTCGATGTTTTCTCCGACAAGTCCTACAAACGCACCCTGGCTTGCCTCATTTGAATCTTTATGAGCAATGAGCCACTTGTTTCGTGCCCAAAGAAGCTTATCTTCGACATTCTTGACCTTAAGTTCCGGTTTTTCAGTATTTGTGTCACGTGGAAGGACTACAATTACGCGGAAACCGTCCTTTGAGACAATATCGTCTTTTTTTGCATTGCAAGGAGCATAATGCAAAGTCGTCTCAAAAACCTGAACAACAGTTCCTTTTGGTGCATAAAAAGCCTCAACCTTGGATGTATCAAGCTTTCCGTCCTCAACATCATCAAGAAGAGCCAAAAGAAGAACAAAATCGTCAGCACCAATGTTAAGCTCACTGCCACGATGATATTCAAGGCAGTTAAGTTTCGTGTTGTTTCCATTGCAGTAGCCGATCTGTATCGGCATTCCGCCATAAGCATTGGCTCCGAATTCCTCGAAAATCGAAAGACTTTCAAGCCCCTTGTCCGAAGGTTCATAAATGACAGCATCCAAAGGCTTTTTCGTAGTCTCCGTAAGCTTTTCAAGAAGAGCACATGTATCGTACCCTTCAAGAACCTGCCCGTACTTCTTGAAATCAGCGTCAAAAACAGACTTGATTTTCATTTCATCCTCCTATATAAATTCCGCATTTGAAGCAATGCAGTGTGTTAATGCATAACCAGCCGCATGAAGGCTCATCAAAACATTGCATGAAAGTTCTGTCACAAACATGGACAAGCCCTCACCTATTCACACCCAAAGAAGCCTCTATCTGTAAAGCGGAGATACAAAATCCACAAGCTTCTTGTATTCAAGGAAAACACCGTCATAGGTTTTAACGTTATCAGCAATCGGAAGCGTTGTCTTGGACTCATCCATCTCCACATGAAGATCTGCAAGACGTGCCATGGTCACAGGATTCTTGTTCTCATGCTCAAGACACCAGAGAGCCTGAAGCGCAGCACCAAAAGCCGCAGCCTCAGAAGAAACAGGAACCTTTACCTTTATGTCAAGAACGTCGGCAACAATCTGTCTCCAAAGCGCACTTTTTGCACCACCGCCTGTAAGATGAAGTTCTTTAGGCATAAAACCATGTGCCTTAAAGCTTTCAAGTCCACCCCTCATCGAAAGGACTGCACTCTCAAGGGCAGCGCGAGCAATATTCTGCTTGCTTGTATTTGCGGACGTAAGGCCCGTGATGCTTGCTTTTCCATGAGGAAGATTCGGAGTACGTTCTCCGTTGAAAAAAGGAATCACAAAAACACCCTCAGAACCGCACGGAGCTTTTGCCGCCTCTTCGTTAAGCGATGCTATGTCAAGGCCAAGGATGCCCCTTATGAATTCCGATGCTACAGTACAGTTCATGGTGCAAAGAAGCGGAAGATATCCTGATGAAGATGATGCGAATCCGGAAATTCCATTTTCAGGATCAGAAAGAGACACATCCGAAAAACCGTACAGAGTGCCTGACGTACCCATGCTCATCGTCAGCGTTCCATTTTGCACTGCACCAGTTCCAATGGCGCTCATCATATTGTCACCGCCACCTGCAGATACAGGAACGCCAAAAGGAATTCCCCATTTTTCAGAGGCAGATTTTGACACGGTACCGCATTTTTCATCATCAGCGATTATTTTCGGAAGCTTTCCGATAAGAGACGGATCTATCACATCGCAAACTTTCCTTGACCACTCGCCTTTTTTGCTGTTGAAAAGTGCCGTTCCGGAAGCATCCCCCGGTTCCATCACATAATTACCCGTAAGAAGATAATTCAGATAGTCATGAGGAAGCATTATATAGTGAAGCCTGTCAAAGGCGTCTTTTTCGTGACGCTTGAGCCAAAAGATTTTCGGTGCGGTAAATCCGGGCAAAATGTAATTCTGGACTTCAGCGCATGCATTTTCATTTCCGCCAAGAGCTTTCGTAATGAGTTCACATTCTTCTGCCGTTGAAGTGTCATTCCAGAGTTTTATGTTGTAGACGGCATTTCCATCCTTGTCAAGGGGAACAAAACCGTGCTGCTGGCCAGACACACCAAGAGCCTGGATTGAGTTTCTTCCTTCTGCAGAAAGTTTTGAAAAACATACGTCAAGACCATGAGCATACCACTCAGCCTTCTGTTCACGCGTTCCGTCATTTTCAGAAATAATATCTACCGGGCAAGAA
>JAZQMW010000071.1:0-17257 GCA_045627025.1 Treponema sp.
TAAAAACTATGACCCTGAAACAAAGAACATGCTCCCTGTCGTATACCAGAGCGGATACCTTACGATAAAAAGCTTTGAAAAATCACCTCGACGCTTCATACTGGGATTTCCGAACCAGGAAGTTGAAGAAGGTTTTTTAAAAATTCTTGTAAAGAAATTTGCAAATTTTCCTGAAGACGACATGGGCTTTGCGGTGGACAACATCACGGATGCACTTAAAGTTCATGACGTTGACAAGGCGATGAAAATCATTCAGGCTTCAATTGCAGACCTTCCGACAGTCGTAAAAAAAGACATGTGCGAAAATTACTATGAATCAATTACGCATATTATATTCAGGCTGACTGGCTTTAATGTCGTTTCAGAATTGCAAAGCATTAACGGAAGAAGTGACGTAATCTTGACCACAGGAGACAGCGTTTACATATTTGAACTCAAGATGGACAGGGGAAGGGATACGGAAAGTGTCTTGGAAGAAGCACTTTTTCAGATTGACGACAAAGGTTATGCAGACCGTTTTGCAGTAAGCGGAAAAAACATGATAAAGGTTGCGGTCGCATTTTCAAGTGACGGGAAAGGTATTGTCGGCTGGAAAGTGAATAAGTAGAACAAACTTGATGCAGATAAACTTTTGGCATTTTGTTTTGCTGTTTCCCCGCGTTAAGGATTGTAGCGGTGCGAAGCAAACAAAAAGGACATGGTGGTTGAGCCTCTGGCGAAACCATCATGTCCTTTTTGGTCGGAGGCGAAGGCCGGAGCCGCGGAAAGCCTGACCCGAAGAGAAATCTTCGAGGAACGCCCTTGTTAATATTTTTTTGTGTTTTATTTTTTTTGATAAACTCTTGCGTAGTCCACTTGCATTTCGGCATTTTGTAGATTTTTGTCGATGCCTTTTTCACCGCCCCAAGTGCCGCCGATTGCAATGTTCAAGATGAGGTAAAAAGGTATGTCGAAAGGCCATTGCTCCCAGGAATCTGTGTCAGATGAGAAAGAGAGAATTTCTTTTCCGTCAAAGAGCCACTTGATTTCGTTTTCAGTCCAGAGTAGACCGTAGTTGTGGAATTTGCGAGAGGTGTTTTTTAATTTTACGGATGTTGTTTTTTGTGTTCCGTTTTTATGATTGAAGGCTTTTGTGTGTGCAGATGCATGTACTGTGTCCATGTCAAATCCGACCATTTCCATTATGTCGATTTCGCCAGACCGTGGCCAAGTGCCGTATTTTTCGCCTGCTGGAAGCATCCAGATTGCAGGCCAAGTTCCTTTTCCCTTTGGAAGTTTTGCGCGGATTTCAAAGTATCCGTATTTCCAAGAGGCTTTTCCCTGTGTTTTTACTCTTGCGCTTGTCCATTTGCCGCTTTTGGGATTTTTGACTGCCTTTAAGGTGAGAATTCCGTCTTTTACGAATGAGTTTTCGTCTTTGTCCGTATAGTTTTGTATTTCTCCGTTTCCCCAGCCGTTCATGTTTCCTGTTGAGTACGTCCATTTGGTGCTGTCAAGGCATCCTTCGTAATCGAATTCGTCTGACCATGCAAGTTCGTATCCTTCAGGTACAGATGAGATTTCCTTTTCTCTGCATCCCAAAAAGAGAATCAGTGTTGATGCCATTAAAAAAAGCTTTGTGTGTTTCATCCGTACCTCGTTTTTTCTAGAACAATTCAGGGAATACGTCGCTCATGCCGTAAAGGTTTCCCTTCGTGAGTTTTCCACCGTCAAGGAGTGTCTTGAGGTTTGCAAGTGCATGTACGGCTCCGCTTGCAAATCCCTGTCTGCTTCGGGCCGTGTGCGTAAGCTCTATGGTGTCTGCCGGGCAGTCGAAGAATACCGTGTGGGTTCCAGGCACATTGCCGCATCTTGTTGATGATACGTGCAGCTGGTTCTGCTTCGGACGTTCATAGAATGCGTCTGTTACGATTTCAGTTTTTTTCTTGAATCCTTCCATTACGTGTTTTGCAACTTCAATTGCAGTTCCTGACGGGCTGTCTGCTTTCTGGTTGTGGTGCATTTCCCATGTCGCAACATCATATTCGTCAAAGTTGTTCAGGATTTTTGAAGCTTCTTCCACGATTTTATAGAATACATTAACGCCTATGCTGAAATTTGCCGTTGTCATGATTGTGCCGCCGCATTGTTCTGCAAGCTTTTTGATGTCGTCTTTTTTGTCATTCCATCCTGTCGTTCCCACAACAAGTGGCAGTCCTGTAGGAAGAATTGCCTTGATGTTTTCAATTACGGATGTTGGATGAGTGAATTCAATTACGCCTTCTGCTCCTGATTTTTTGATTTCTTCAATCATGGATGCCGTGTCGCCTGGCTTGATTTTTAGTTTTGCATCATCCGCAAATGCGTCAATTGTCGTGACAACAGCATGTCCTGCATTTATTGCAGTCTGCTCGATCATGTGTCCCATCTTTCCGTAACCAACCAAAGCAATTTTCATAAGTACCTCTTTTTTTGCAGAAATCATCTGTCTGTCTTTTGCAAGCCTTAGGAAGCATCGCATGATGTAGCTTTCAACATGATTCTGCAAATGCTGTTTTGTTGAAACTCATAGATTTTTGAATCTTGAAATGCGTAAAATGTTTTACTTTTAAGTCTCAAATCCTTTCAACATTATAGAGTTTATAAGGAAAAAAAACAACGCGGTTTAAGTAAATTTTTTTTATCAATTCTGACGGTTTTCAAATTTTTCTTTAAGGCATCCGTAGAAATATTTTTCGTCAGAATCTGCTTTTCCCTCATCAACCCTTTTTTTTATGTATTCCCATTTCCATTGCATGTTTCCGCATCCGCCGCAGTCAATGTTGTCGTAGTATCCCTTGCATGTCTCCCTTATAAGCTTTCCGTTTTCAATATATTCTGTCACGCACATGTGCTTTCTCCCCAAAAAATTGTCTGCTTGACGCTTTTTTTGATGTGGCAAACATAACGCCTTTAATAGATATTAACCTGACGGTACGCTCATGTCAAGATTTTGCACATCGCTTGAAATTAATTTGAAAAAATGCATCATTACTCTTATGGTTAATATTATTGTGGCATTCAGCAAAAATCGTGCCATAGGATTGGACGGAAAAATTCCCTGGATCATAAAGGATGACAAGGCTCATTTCAGAAATCTTACGATGAACGGCGTTCTCATAATGGGAAGGCGCACTTTTGAAGAAATAGGAAAACCTCTTCCCGGCCGCGAGATTGTTGTGGTTTCGTCTTCAAGAAAATACGAGGAAGGCCATCTTCATACGGTGCAGTCTTTTGAAGATGCAGTTTTATTTGCAGGGAAAATGTTTCCTGAAAAAGAAATTTTCGTTTCAGGCGGAGAAAGGATTTATGTTGATGCAATGAAGGTTGCCGAAAGAATTTATGCCACGGAAATTGATGGCGTGTTTAAAGGTGACAGGTTTTTCCCGGCAATTGATGATGCGGAATTTGAAAAGGTTTCTGAAGAAAAGGTTTGCTCTTCCATTGGTTTTTCGTTTTGCGTTTATTTGAGGAAGCGACAGGGTGGGCGTGTGATGAATTGATTTTTTTCATCATTTGCAGTTGCAAAGGTTCGATTGCTGATTTATCGTGAGGTTATGCGTCGGCATGCTTTTGCGGTTCCTTGTGTCGGTTTGCATGCTGATTTACGGTTTGCAGCTGAGTTTTTTTGATTGGAATTTGCATTTTGTCAATCATGATGATGTCAAAATCATGTTTTTTGAATTTTGGCATTTTGAGAGGTTCCATTTAATCTTCAATTCGTCTATAATTGGGGCATTATGGAACATAACATGATATTGTCAGCGTCTGGATGGCGCAAGGTATTTGCCGAAAGTGGTGATGAAGAGGATTCTAATCCTTCAATCGGTGAGGAAAACAAGATACTTTCTGCCTTGATAGGTGAAAGTTTTGCTGAATATATAAAGGAAAAGCTTTCCATGGAGCATCCTTCTGTAGTAGTCGCAAGGGATACCCGTCCTACGGGATGTGAAATTGCGGAGGTTGTACTGTATTCCCTTAATACATGCGGCGTGAAGACCGTCTTTTTGGATGTTGCGTCTGCACCTGAAATCATGGCTTTTGCAAGAAGTTTTGACGGATTTTTGTACATAAGCGCAAGCCACAATCCGATAGGTCACAACGGAATTAAATTCGGCCTTTCTGACGGAGGCGTCATTCCCGGAAGTGAAGCAAAGGTTTTGAAGGAAAGGTTTGAATCAAAGTGTTCGTCTCCAGATGCTTCTGACCATGCAAAGGAGCTGATTCTTGGAACTACGCTTTCTGACTTGCAGAAGGTGTATTCTCTTGTCGGAAAAAACAAGAAAAAATCCTTGAAGTCATATGATGAATTCATTAGGCATGTGATTTCGGGCGAAAAAGAGAGGGCAGGGCAAAAATCCATTTTCAAGTCTCTTAAAAAAGCTCTCAAAAAAAGCACTTTGAGTCTTTCGTGCGACATGAACGGAAGTGCAAGAAGCGTAAGCATCGATAAGAAATTCATGCCATCGTGCGGCATTAATTTTTTGCCTTTTAACGCAGTGCCTGGTGACATAAGGCATGCAATCATACCGGAACCTGAAAATCTCGTGCATTGCGCGTCTTTCATGGACGGACTTCATCGTGACGGCGTCAAGGATGCCCTTCTCGGTTACATGCCTGATTGTGACGGAGACAGGGGAAACATTGTCTACTGGAACGAAAAGCTTTCAAAATCCGTGCCTATTCCGGCCCAGGAAGTGTTTGCGCTTTGCGTTATGAGCGAGCTTTGTTTTGAATACTGGAAAAATCCTGATGCCAAAAAACTTGCCGTTGCGGTAAACTGTCCGACTTCCATGCGTATAGACGAAATCTGCAAGAGCTTGAATGCATCATTGTTCCGTGCGGAAGTCGGTGAAGCCAATGTCGTAAATCTTGCCCGTGAAAAAAGAAGTGAAGGGTATGAGGTTCGCATTTTCGGCGAAGGTTCAAACGGTGGAAACATAACTTATCCGAGCGCAGTCAGGGATCCTGTTGCAACGGTTTTTGCACTCATAAAGCTTCTTTGCATAAGGGATGACGGCAAAAAGAAAGGTCTTTTCCACATTTACTGTACCCTTTCAGGCCAGGAAAATCTTTACAAAAACGACTTTACGCTTTCAGACGTGCTTGATGCGCTGCCTTCGTATGTGACAACCGGAGTCAGTGAAAAACGTGCCGTTCTCAAGGTGAAAAGTGATGACAAGGGGCTTTTGAAAGAAAAATTCGGAAAGGAATTCATAAGGCAGTTTGATGAAAGAAAGGATGAGCTTGAAAAGAAGTTCGGCATTCATTCATGGAAATGCATGACGACGAACGGTACAAAGGAAACTGTTGATGCACAGGAATGGAATAACGGAAACGGAGGACTAAAGGTTAAGTTTCTTGATGAAAAGGGAAACGATGTTGCCTTTATCTGGATGAGGCCGAGTGGAACGGAACCTGTTTTCAGAATCATGTGCGACGTCAAGGGAAAAAATCCTGAAGCAGAAAAGGAGCTTCTTTCCTGGGAGACAGACATCATAAACAAGGTTGACGAATAGATTTTGCCCGCCTGAAAAAAAAGGCCCCTTTAGGTTTTATATGCCTGAAGGGGTCTTTCATTTTTTAATTTCCATAAAAAAGTTTTTGGAAATCTTTGTTCATCTCTTTTGATGTTGACCCTAAAATTGGGTTTTGGATGAACTTTACTTTATTTCGTAAACCCAGCCTTCTGGAGCTTTTGTTTCGCCCATCTGGATTCCTGTGAGTGTTTCACGGAGTTTTGTGAGTACAGGACCCATGTTTTCCATTCCGCTTGGCATGCAGATTTCATTTCCGTGGTCGTTGATTTTTCCGACCGGAGAAATTACAGCTGCTGTACCGCAGAGACCGCATTCAGCGAAATCCTTGAGTTCATCCTTGTGAACTTTTCTTTCTTCAACAGTAAGTCCAAGGTATTCCTTTGCAACGTGAACAAGTGAGCGTCGTGTGATTGAAGGAAGAATGCTTGATGATTTTGGTGTTACGAGCTTTCCGTCCTTTGTCACGAAGAGGATGTTTGCTCCTCCTGTTTCTTCTATATATGTATGTGTTGCAGGGTCTGTGTACATGTTTTCTGCAAATCCTGCATTGTGTGCGTCAACGATGTTGTAGAGGCTCATTGCGTAGTTGAGTCCGGCCTTGATGTCTCCTGTTCCGTGAGGTGCTGCGCGGTCAAGGTCTGAAAGCCTTACTGTAATTGGTTTTACTCCGCCCTTGAAGTATGGTCCTACAGGTGTCACGAGAATCCTGAACTGATACTCGTCAGCAGGCTTTACTCCGATTACGGCACTTGAACCGAACATGTACGGACGGATGTAGAGTGTTGCCCCGCTTCCAAATGGAGGTACGAATTCAAGGTTTGCCTTTACGGTGTCAATTACTGCCTTTACGAATCTATCCTTTGGGAAAACTGGCATCTGAAGCCTCTTGCAGGAATTTTCCATGCGTTCTGCGTTGAGGTCAGGACGGAATGTTACGATTTTGCCGTCTTTTGTCGTATATGCCTTGAGACCCTCGAAACATGTCTGTGCATACTGAAGTACGCCTGCGCATTCTGAAATTGTAATCTGATGGTTTGAAGTAAGTTCTCCATCATCCCATTTACCATTCTTGTAGTTTGCTACGAAGCTTTTGCTTGTTTCCATGTAACCGAATGGTAAGCTACCCCAGTCAATGTCTTTAGCCATTTGATTTACCTCTTTTATTCAGTATTACTAAATAAACTTTAGTATTATTAAAGTTTTTTGTCAAGTACATATTTAATTATATCATGCATTTCAAAAAAAATCATGCCGAATTTGCACGAAATGAACATTTGGTGAATGTGCTGTCTGCATTGTGTCGGAAAAATGGGGGGGGGGAATCATGGAAACGTATTCTTCGATACTCCATTGAAAAAAAACACTTTTTTTGCTATTCTGTTTTTTCAGGCAAGTTAAGCCCGTAATTTTAATGATATAAGAGTAGCCTATGATTGAATTGACCTTAAATCAGCTTTTACAACAGAAAACGAAAGAGAATCCTGACAGAGAATTCATGGTGTATGCTGACCGTGACCTCAGGTTTACTTATGCTGAATTCAATAAGCGTGTTGATGACATGGCATCCGGTTTCTATGCAATTGGAATCAGAAAGGGTGATCATGTAGGCATCTGGGCAACAAATGTTCCTGACTGGCTTACATACATGTTTGCCTGCGCTCGCCTTGGTGCCGTTGCTGTTACGGTAAACACAAGCTACAAGCTGCATGAGCTTGAATACCTCATAAAGCAGTCTGACCTTACGACACTTTGCCTTACTGATGGAATAAAGGATTCGAATTACGTTGCAATGATAAAAGAGCTTGTTCCTGAGCTTGACATATATGAAAGGGGATGCCTGAAATCTGAAAAATTTCCATGCCTCAAGCAGGTTGTTTTCATGGGACCTGAGAAATTCCGTGGCCTTTATTCGACGCAGGAACTTCTTCTTCTCGGACGAAATGTGGACATTGAGGATGTCAGGCGTGTGGAAGCTACGGTTGTGCCTGATGATGTCGTAAACATGCAGTATACTTCAGGAACCACTGGTTTCCCAAAGGGTGTCATGCTTACAAGCCGCAATATCATAAATGACGGTTTCATAATTGGCGAGAGGATGCGATATACTGAAAAGGAAAGGGTATGCCTTCCTGTTCCTCTTTTCCATTGTTTCGGAATCGTTCTCGGCGTTATGGCAACACTTACTCATAATGCGACACATGTCCTTTTGGAATCTTTTGATCCTCTTGTTGTTCTTGCATCTGTACAGAAGGAAAAATGTACGTCGCTTTACGGTGTTCCGACCATGTTCATTTCAGAAATAAACCATCCGATGTTTGAGATGTTCGACAAGTCGTCTCTTCGCACGGGAATCATGGCAGGATCCGCCGTTCCTGTTGAACTCATGAAGACTGTAATTGAAAAAATGCACATGAGCGAGATAACGTCGGTTTATGGCCTTACGGAAACTTCTCCCGGCATGACGCAGAGCCACTGGAACGATACTGTTGAAGTCAAGGCTACTACGGTAGGAGATGCGTTTGAGGGCATAGACGTAAAAGTTCTTGATCCTGAGACTGGAAAAGAGTGTCCTGTAGGCGTTCAGGGAGAGATGTGCTGCCGCGGATGGAATGTGATGAAAGGATATTACAAGATGCCTGAAGCAACGGCCGAGACCATTGATGCAAACGGATATCTTCATTCTGGAGACCTTGGAGTTCTCGGGGAGGATGGAAATTTCCGCATTACAGGAAGAATCAAGGACATGATAATTCGTGGTGGAGAAAACATTTATCCACGCGAGCTTGAGGAATTCCTCATAAACATTCCCGAAATCAAGGACATACAGGTTGCCGCCGTCAAGGACAAGAAGTATGGCGAGATTACCGGTGCTTTCATAATCCTTCATGAAGGCAAGACTCTTACCGACCAGGATGTAATCGAATACTGCCGTGGCAAGATAAGCAAGTACAAGTGGCCTCAGCTCATAATGTTCATGGATGAATTCCCGATGACTGGAAGCGGAAAGATTCAGAAATTCAAGCTTACTGAAATCGGTACGAAGTACAGGAAGGAAGTTCTTGGTCTTGAATGATTCGTGATGCATGCTTGAAGTTGACATGCCATGAATTAATGAAAAAAAGCACTTGATGCATTCGTGTTGCCGACTGCCGCAGGTGCTTTCTTTTTGGGTGCAAGTTTATGAAAAACTTGAAATGACTTTCGTTTAAGGAAAACTCTGGAATCCTATTCCACAATTAGAAGTGATGCTGTTTTTCCGTCGTTTGTATAGCATCTTTGCGGATTTGTCCTGTCCGGGAATGATGTTATTCCTGTGTAGAATGCGTATTCATATTTTCCGGGCGTTAGAGGCAACTCGAATTGGTAAAGACCGGGCTTTATCTCTTCCATCTGGTATATCCAGCTGTCCCAGTTGGTGAAGCTTCCGCCGAGCCTTATCTGCTGTCCTGTTTTTCCCCTGTATATGAACCTTATCTTGCCGTTTGCGGTTTTTTCTGTTACCGGCGCAATTTCCCTTGTGGCGTCAAAGTGTGAAAGGGTGAGGTTCGTTTCCCTGTTGTATATCGTTTCCGGGTTCATCGGGTCTGTCGTCCAAAGTCCTTCTATAATAAGCCTGTAATTGAACGAGAGGACGTTTTTGGGAAGTTCAGTGATGAAAAAGTAAAGTGAACCGCAAGCGTTGTATTCTTCATCATGAAAAACCTTTTCCTTGTATGAGTGGATTGTTTTGTATCCTTCAAAGTCAAAGGCGATTCCTATATGGCGTACGTTGCTTTCTGCCGTAAAAATTACATAGTTTCCGTTAAGATATGGTTCCCTTACGGATTTGATGGTTTTTACGATTTCTGCATAGTCAAGCTCTTCGTCCGTAAGTCTTATCTTGTCAGCCGCGTGAATATGCGATACAAATAAAAAAAATACTGCAATAAAACCAAGATATATCTTTTTCATATGAATTCTATCGGAGATTTGTCCGTTTCAGTTAAACAAAATCTGTATTATGGAAGAAATGCCGCCCGTGAAATTTGAAAATGACATCATTTTCCGCAATTGAGAAATCTGTTGCTTTTCATTTGGAATTCTGTTTTTATGGATTTCCTAAACAAAAAGAAAAATTATCCGATAAACTAACAGAATAGGAGTAAATTGAGACTATGCCAGGACTTAAACAGTTGCAGCAATTTAATTCGGATATTTTGAATCTGGGCAATGAAGTGAAAATACGTGCGGCCCGCGGTGAAAAACCGGCCACAATAAAAATTCCCAAGACCGTTAAAGATATAGATGATTCAGAAGAGTTTGTTGCAGGACTGCCTGAAATTTCCGAAGAGGAAAAAGCACAGAATGCAGCTGCTCAGCTTGAGAAAGAAAATCAGTCTAAAGATTTTGATGAATTTGTAAGCGAATCTGTTGCAAAAGATTCTGGAAAAAATGCGGAAACTCCTGAAAAAAAAGACGAGCCTGTCATTTCTGACGTGTCGGAGCTTTTGCCGTCGTCTGAAAACATGTCGCTCAACGAACTTGATTTGAGTGAATTTGAATCTGGTTCTCCGGAAGAAAAAAACGCAGAGGAAGAAAAAGAACCTGAGCCTGTATCTATAGAAGACATGGATTTGTCATCACTGCTTGCGCCTTCTTCTGAAAGTGGGGCTATGGAAGCAGAGCTCGCTGAATCGTCTCTTGATTCGGAACCTGTTCCTGAAATTTCCGAAGAAAATCCTTTGGAAAGCGATGCTGAAACTCCTGAAGCAAATGAGGATCTTCCTGAAATGCCTTCTTCTGATGATGCAGCTGCTGAAAATGATGTTGCCGAAGAAAATGCGGAAAAAAATATTCCTGACATCAACAGTGAATTTGGTGATTCTGAATCTCCTGTTGACCTTACTTCTGACGTTCCTGTAGAATTTAACGAAATACCTGATTTGAACCTTGGAGTACAGCCAGCGGAAGAAAAAAATGCAGAAGAGGAAACTTCTTCTCCAGATGAAAGCAATGTTTCTTCTGAAGAGCCTGGTGACAATGGAGGCCTGGATTTGGGTGATTTGCCAGAGTTTGGCGATGACGGATCTGCTGAAATTGATTTGCCTGAATTTGGTGATGCAAATGAAAATGATTCTGAAAGCCCATCTTTGACAGATTCAGTTTCTCCTGAAGATTCCATTCCTGATGATGAAAAAGTCGACGTGTCGGAAATAAGTGACCTTGATTTCAGTCAGGATGACGGTTCCAATGACTTTGAGCTTGGCACCATATCAGCTTCTGAAGGTGATGATGACTTCTACATTCCTGGTTTTTCCGATACGGATTCTGCAAACCTCAACAAGCAGGATTTGTCTTCTCCGAATTATTCCGATGCAAAGGAAGCGGATGACGGAAAGCCTAAAAATACATTTACAGATGCCGAATACAAGCGATTCTTGAAAAATCTTTCCATGTATCCTTTGAATGTGCGTGTAGCCCTTGAGGATTTCATAGTAAAGAATGAATTTACCGATGATGCCATTTTTGCCGTGCTTGAGAAAGTCCTTAGAAAAGCTCCTGCAAGGCAAGTTGCAACTGAACTTGAAAAGCTTTTGGACATTACGATTGATGTTCCCCGAGATTTTGAGAGGCGTTCTGCATCTGAGTATGAGGCATACAAAAAATCCATTGAATATCAGCTTAAGAATGTCATTATTCCAGGCGCAATCCTTACGACTGTGGCTGCGGTCCTCATTGGATGCATCTTCTTGCTTACGAACAAATTCATCTATAAGCCTTTGCGCGCATCGAGCCTTTACAAGCAGGGATATGCGCTTCTTCAGGATTGCCAGTATCCTCAGTCGGAAGAGACTTTCAACTATGCGCTTACATATAAGCCCGTGAAAAAGTGGTTCTTCTCATATGCGGAAGGTTATCGTGACCACAAGCAGTTTGACCGTGCCAGAATGATGTACAAGGCCATTTTGCAGCGATACAAGCATGACAAGAAAGCCGGTCTTGACTATGCCGCAATGGAACTTGAAGACCTTGCAAATTATGAAGAAGGTGAAAAAATCCTCAAGAGGGAAGTGCTTGACTATTATATAAATGATACTGATGGAATTCTTGCACTTGGAGATCTTTACCTTGAATGGGCCTCAGACAAAGATCCTTCAAAGTTTGAAAATGCAAAAGAGCAGTATGACCTTCTTACGGAGCTTGATGCCGATGACAACATTTGCCTTTCACGCCAGCTTCGTTATTTCATGCGTACGGATAATCTTCGTGAAGTCCTCATTTATAAAGAAGTTTTCATGAACAGGAAGAAGGGAACTGATGCCCAGGATGCGATAGAGCTTTCAGGATACATTTTTGACAAGCGCTATGGAAAACTCAGGCCTTCTGAGGAAAATCTCAGGTCGTCAATTGAGGATGTAAGAAAACTCCTTGAACTTGCATTGAAGCATGCACCAGAAAATCCTATAGCACTTTACAATATGGCAAGATATTTTGTCGAGACAGGCAATGACAAGGGTGCCATAAAGCTTTTGGATGCATCCATAAAGAATTTTGAGCTTCAGAAACGCAGAAGCCGCCGTGACATGTATAAGTATATCAACGCACACAGGCTTTTGGGTGAACAGTACAGGGATCAGAAACTTTTTGGAGATGCAGAAAGGGTTTACGGTGACGGAATCGAACTTTTCGAGTCTGAAAATGCAGCTTCCGGTTTCCAGAGTGATGAGAATGTCGGACACCTTTACGCTGATCTTGGAGACATAGACTATTACGAAGCCGCAGACAATGATGCCGCACTTAGAAATTATGAGCATGCCGTCAACAACAAATACGACACTTCTTCCGTAAGGTATAAGATCGGATACATACAGTATGAGAAGGAAAATTATCCTGAAGCCTTGGGTTCATTCATCAGAAGCCAGGATACAAGCGGAAATGACATGCATCTTCTTCTTGCACTTGCAAATACGCTGAGCCTTTCAAGCGACAATTATGTTGCAAAGGGATATTATGAGCGTCTTCTTTCACTTCTTGGCGCTGAGAGGCAGAAATATTCAATCATTCTTCCACAGGTAAGATCTGACCACGCTGATATTGTGGACCTTTACCTCAGGGCTTCAAACAACCTTGGCGTAACTCTTGCAAGAATTGCAAAACTTACAGGCGACAGCTCAATGAATGCAAAAGCCATTGTAAACCTTCAGGACAGCCTTCGCGCATGGGATGCATTGGCACGCAACCAGGAAACCATGATAAGGCCTTCTGGATCAAATCTTGCAGAAATGAACATAAAATACATCATCCAGCCGATGCCTTCTTATGAACCTGAAGTCTATACGGAAATTCCAAGGACTTTATGCGGGGAGGAATGGGTAAAATGAACAAAATGATATCAAATTCTGGTATAATCACAAGACAGAAGCTTTTGAACCTTTCAAAAGAGGCATTTAGAAAATCCATTCATCTGTGCAGTGCATTCATACCGTGTCTTCTTGATATCTCATTTTACTCCGTGCTTGTCGGACTTTGCATCGTCGTAATACTTTATTCTGTCGCAGAGGGTTTTAGGCTGAGTGGAAAGGAAGTGTTCCTCATATCGGACATTACTGAAGCCGCTGCCAGAAAACGTGATGAAAACAAGTTTGTGCTTGGACCTGTCACGCTTTCATGCGGTATAATCTTAAGCTCACTTTTGTGGCATCCTCTTGCGGCCTCCATAGGTGTGTATGCCCTTGCCTTTGGGGATGGCCTTGCAAGCCTTTTCGGCAAGCTTTTTGGCCGCGTTCAGATTCCGTATACAGAAGGAAAGACAGCGGCCGGAAGCCTTACGTGCTTTACCGCAATATTCATATCATGCTATCTTGCATGCAGCAATTCATCTTACATACAGAATTTTGATGTTGCCCTTTTTTCTCTGAAAATAGCTTCTCTTGGAATGATCATAGAGCTTTTGCCTTTAAAGGATTACGACAATGTTGTGATTCCCGTAGTTTTGGGAGGAGCTGCACAGTCCCTCATTTTCATGAATTGAGCTGTTTGTGGATGGTCTTTAAGTAGGCGATGCATCCTGCGACAATCATCGGAAGAGAAATCATCATGTTCATGATGCAGTCGCATCCGCAAAACATGCTGTATCCCGTCATGAATATCGTCATCGATATTATTTTCACATATATGAGTTTTTCGCCGGTGCTGTATATTTCCACAAGCATTGACAGTATTGTTACGAGAAAAAGAAGGGACAGAGTCCTGAAAAACAGGTTTTTGTATCCCCAGAGAACGGTACCTGAAGAAGTCGTTATGTTTGTGTTCATTGGATATATGATTCCAAGACCTATGCTTATGGCAACCATTATGAAATAGTTTCGCTCCGCATATTGACGCTGGGATTTTGACGTGAAGAGCGTTATGAAGAAAAACATGATCGGAACCAGAAACCTTCCTGTCATGACTGTCCGCCCGATGGCAATTATGAAAAACGAATATGATTTCCAAAGCCCGAATATCGGAAGAAAAATTCTTGTTGATTCTGCCATGCAGCTGAATATGAATCCTGAAAAAAAGAAAATTTCAAGCGAAGGTGTCTTTTCAAATCCCCTCAGGAGTGAAAAACTCAGGAGTGGGGCAAAAAAAGAAAAAATAAGTATCGACGCAAGGTTTATGTTGAAGTTGTATTTGCAGAAAGGTGCGTTTTTAAGCATTGTGAAAAGCCTTTCTGGATTTTCAGGCGGAATTATTTCATGCATGAGGTGTGCGTACAGCACGATGGAAATGTTCATTATGAAAACTATCGATGTGATTATTGAAAGTACAAGAAAGTATATGTTTCGTGATTTTAGCGTCATGTGGTAATTATAGAATCTATTGGTGAAAAAATCAATTTGTGTTTTTTTATCATCCGTCCGGCAGTTTTCAAGAATTAACAAGCGTTTTCCTAAAGTAAAATTGATACATTCCGAAAATTTAATGAAGTGGAGAATATCATGAAAAGAATACTTGCATTTGCATTTGCATGCCTAACATCTCTTTTTAATATTTTTGCAGGTGATGCTGCGGCATTTGAGGATATCGGTTTTTCTAATGACGGAAGATATTACCTTTTTGGAACATATGGAAAGACAGACGGAAACTTCGAGTCTTGGGCTGAGATATATACGGTTGACATTGTGGAAAATGATTTTGTAAAAGACGGCGTTTTCAAGACAAAGCCGAGTGCATGTACGGCAGGCATTTCGGGAAAGCAGGCTTATGATGAGCTCAAGGAAAAAAGTGCCTGGAAGATTTCCAAATACAATGCAAGGCCTTCTGATGTGAAAAATCTGCTTTATGTAAGAAACGACGAGTCAAAATCACCGGAAGACGAAATTTCGTTCAAGGATTTTGAAAGAAACAGAAAATACAGGATCAGGCTTGTACCAACTTACGAAGGATACGGCAAGAATTCCAAGTCAAGCTTTTACATCAGCATGACAAAGGAAGATCCAAACGGCGCATTGTATCCTGAAATATCAGTAGGTTCTCCTTCCATAAAACGAAAGGGAGTTACTGGATACAAGATTGAAAGAATATTCTCCGACAAGACGGGCCAGCGATTGATATTTGTCATTCAGAAAACCGTTCAGGATGATACCGGAACATCCATTCGCTACATGGTTGAAGCATTTTGATGATTTTTGCCTATGATTAAGCATCACTGTTTTAGGATTCTGATATCGATATTTTTTACTCTGTCATGTTTTGCCGATGTTCATGTCGTTTCGCAGAAAGAGACATATTATTCCATAAGTCGAAAGTATGGCATCTCCGTGGACGAACTGTGTGCTGAAAATGGCATTACGAAAAATGACGTGCTGAAAGTCGGTCAAAAACTCAAGATTCCTGAGAAAAAAAAGCAGTCATCCGAAAAAGCAGGCAGTCAGAGAAAATACGATACGTATACGGTTCAAAAAGGCGATACGTTTTATCACATAGCATCAGTAAACGGCATCACTGTCAATGAACTTAAAACCCTGAATAACCTCAAGACTGAATCAAATGACCTTAAGGTGGGGCAGAAACTCAAAATCCCGGTAACGATAGTTGATACGAACAATGCATCCCTTCCAGATCTCCATTCAAGCGATCCGAGAAAATATTCATCAAAGAAAGGCGATTCATCACTTACATGGCCTGTAAAAAATCCTGTCGTCACATACATGAAGGGCAAAGTGAGTGGAGTGCAGCTTAGCGCAAAGAAAAATGAAAGCGTTAAGGCAATTCGTGCCGGAACCGTCATGTATGTCGGAAATTACCGCGGGTATGGGCAGGTTGTTTTCGTGCAGTCTAAGACAGGTCACATATATGTCTATTCGTGCCTTGACACCATAAAGGTGCACAGGGGAGATTACATTGTTTTTGGTGATGTTCTTGGAACCGCAGGTACGGATGGAATAAAGGGAACAAGCCAGGTGTGCCTGATGGTATTCCAGAAATCTACGCCGATAGATCCTGCAAAAGCTCCAAGAGGCTAAAAACAAAAATACTTTCACATCCACAAAAATGGAGATGCAGCATCTACTCCTGAAAAAATGAAAAATTCTTGTAAACAGGGCGTGTCGGCAACAAGTTGCCGCCGGGCTTTTCGGGGTTCCGCTATCGCTCCAGCCTCCTCGCTCCGCTCCGGTGGCCGCATGTGCCCCTACAATCCCTCACGCAGAAAATTGAAAAAAAGGTTCCTTAAAAAAGAAGCTTTTCTGCAAAATGCAAAATGAGCCTTTACATTGAAATGCCTTTGAGAGGCGGTTTGCAATTTAAAAGGTTTTGATTGCGGCTTTGCGTGAAGTTACACATCAGAATGCATTGAGGGCGAGAATTTGCGGCTGAGTGGGTTTCGACTGCAAATTTATCGCAAGAGTAAACATCGTCATGCATTTGGGGCGCCCCTTTTGACGGTTTGCATTTTGATTCTCGGTTTCTAAAACAGGTGTCGGTATGCATCAAGGCGTTTTGTGCCCCTTTCGACAGTCAGCATTCCAATCCACGGCCAGCCTTCAATGCATCTGTTTGCATTCAGAGCCTCGGTTTGCATTTACATCCTCTTAAAGAGACGACGTCAGTCGGCTTGAATCCGTGTGGCACTTTCCATCTTTCCTGCAAACAGACCGTTTTTCCCAAAAAAGCCAGGCCTTTTATAAAAATTAAGCATCCCCAAAATAAGGAAACGCAAATTAAGTCAAATTCTCACATCCTTAAAATAAGGAAACGCAAATTAAGTCAAATTCACACATCCTTAAAATAAGGAAACGCAAAATAAGTCAAATTCACACATCCTTAAAATAAGGAAACGCAAATTAAGTCAAATTCACACATCCTTAAAATAAGGAAACGCAAAATCAGTCAAATTCACACATCCTTAAAATGAGGAAACGCAAAATAAGTCAAATTCATGCATCCTCAAAAATTGAACGTGCTTCCAACAATGGATTTCCGCAAAAAAAATCATCAAAACAAAATTCCCCATGCAATTTATATTTTTCCGAAAAAAAAACAGGAACACAAATCATCATGTCCCTGTTTTCATAATTTAAAAATTAAAGCTGAAAAAAATTGACTCCAAATATCTTTCGAAAAGATTTAAAAATCAGTTCATCTTAGAAAGATGCTTTCTGTTAAGCCTTGACATGTAGTAAAGCGAGCATGCTATGGCAAACACTTCCGCAATAAGGAAGCAGAGCCACACT
>JAZQMW010000072.1:0-38092 GCA_045627025.1 Treponema sp.
CTTTAATAAAAACACACTCGAAAGCTGGTACAATTATTTCAGTACAGGGAAAGCGGAATATTTTTTTGAAATGATGAACAGTAAGTAAAAACGAAGGTTAGCATGTCGGAAATTTTAGAAAACATTGATAAAATGCACACGACCGAACTTGGTGTGCAGCGAATAAAAAGGAATATCTGCAGGCCTGATGAAGAAACAGATGTTGAACTGATTTCTTTTTGTAAATCACTTGTTTCAGCTCCTGACTGTAATATCGAAAAACGGGGCAAAAACTGGTACTGCAGTAAAGATAATGTTGAACTTACAGTAAACAGTTATAATTTCTGTATCATTACTGCAAAGATAAAAAAATAGGAAAAAAGGTATAAATGCCACGACCAGATTTTGATTCTATAAAAACATTCGAAGAATTCTCAAAATACTATTGGTACCGCGATGAGCTTATAAAAATCTGCAAGTCGCACGGTTTGAATGCACCCAGCGGAAAGATTGAATTGAATCAGGTTATTAAATCTTATTTTAATGGGGAACTTATAAAGCCTGTAAAAAAATCAGCAGATAAAAAAAATGTTCCAAAAAATCATCTATGCCGCTGACACTTGAAACTGGTCTTTTGGAATGCGGGTTTACATTTGGTCCGCGGTTCAGAGAATTTTTTGAAAAGCAGACAGGTGTTTCTCCATTTAAGTTTAATGTAGATATGGTGGCAACTGCAAAAGCTGTAAAAGAAAATGGTGACAGTAATTTTACTCTTGGCGATTTGCTTGATATTTATTATGGAAAGAAAAAATATGCAACTTATGATAAATCTGCATTGCAATGGAATAAATTTGTAAAAGATTTTTGCGCCGATGAAGCAACTGCAGTCTGTAAGAATCGTCTGAAAACTGCAGCAGCTCTTTGGAAAATCGTCAGGGAATCTGATATGGAAAAAGTCTACACTCGTGAATTATGGTGTAAGTGGAAAGAGATAATTTTATGCACTTTGTAAACGCAAAAGGAATTTCATCTTCTCAAAATGAATGAATCTTTGCCGCGGTTGTGCTTATGGCTGCATTTGCTTCGATGACTGCTCAAAATGTTACCATTGCAAGATATTGCAAACGCATGCACCAGACAAGCTTGACTTGAATGATGCAGTATTGTCAGAAAGCAAAACAGATTATCCTTCGATTTTTGCAAGGAATTCATTGTATTCAGATTCAGAAAGAAGCGTAACTTTACCGCTTGCTTCATCAGAAATGAAAAAAATTGTGCCGTCATCCGGCAATTTTTCATTTTCACCGACCAAAGAAGAATCTATCAATGCAGTTCCCTCCATTTTGTATCCCCACTGTTGTTTTCCGAAAGATTTGCTGTGGAAATATTCTACCTTTGCATCAATCATTGCAACTGCGCCGGGAATCTGTTCTAGTGCAGAATCCAAAGCATTTTCAAGCTGATAATTTTCAGAAAGTTTCACATCCTTTATAAATGCACCTTTAGCGTTGAATTTCTGTGTTTCAACTTTTCCCGAAGAACGTTGCATCTGTCCCAATCTGGAAAGGTCAACATTTTTTGAAGAAATAATCGTGAAACGTCCAAGTTCCTCAACCTGCATAGAAGAACATCCAATGATTCCCATGGCCAGCAATGTGGCAGAAGCCAATGCAAGAATTCTTTTCATAAAATCCTCCAAAGATTTTTTTTATTTTGCTCTTGGACGAAGGCGGGTAAAACGAGACTTCGTCCAAAGGTCTTTTTCAAGCCCTTTGTGTAGTATATACTACACAAATTAGATAAAAAAAATTTACCCATATTGCAAACTGGCACGTCTGGAAAATCATAAAATGCAAAAAAATTGACTGTCGTACAAGAAAAAATATTGCCATTTGACAAAAAAGCCTGAAAAAATACATTTCGACTGATTATGTGTTATAATATTTGTCATGAATTTAACATACAGAATCCTTGACTGCGACATTTTTGAATCTTACATGGCACTTGAAGGATGGGACAATTTTCCACTTTTAAAGGAATATACTGAAAGCGGAGAATTTTCTTTTCTGCTTAAAGACAGCAAGTTCATCGTCTTTGATTTCATGCCGTCAACAGATTTCATAAAAGCCGTATGCATCTATGACGTAATAGGAGACACACTTTCCATAAAGCTTTTCGAGGTAAACAAAAAATTCCGGAGCATGGGCATAGGAACACGTGCGCTGGAACGTCTCTTGCTTGAATGCGGCGTAAAAAAAGTCATTCTTGACGCAAAAGATGACAATGCGGAAAAATTCTGGGAAGCAATGGGCATGGAAAAGATTGACAACCAGACATACTGCTTCAAATAGCAGCAAAAGGCAATGATTTGCTATTTTACACTTTCAAAAGTACATGAGCATTCGGTTTCTTTTCCGTTTTTTATGTTATCCTCAAGAGGATTTTCAATCTTTACGCAAATTTCCGTACCTGGCTCGAAAATCAATGGCGAAGAGAATTCTGCATGCAAAAAGTTTTCAGTCACGCACGTCCACCTTGCAAATCGTTTCCTTTCAACTATGGCATTAAGGCATTTTCCATTAAAAAGGTTGATGTAGTTAATTTTTCCACGCAATGCCTTTTCATTGAGCCAAGCACATCTTTCATCCTTTATTCTTTCGGGCACTTTCGGTTTCATTGAAAATGCGGCTGTTCCAGGTCTTGCACTGAATGGAAATGCATGTATCCAGGAAAAATCAAGGTCGTCGCACATCGATTTCGTAAGTTCAAAATCATCTTCTGATTCTCCCGGAAAACCTGCTATCAAGTCACACGAAATGAACGGATTCTCCTTGGACTGCCTTAAAAGTGAAACTGCATTGTACACTTCATTTCTCGAATAAGGGCGGTTCATGAGCTTAAGGATTCTGTCACTTCCACTCTGGATGCTCAGATGAAATGAAGGCTGCACTCTTGGGCTTTTTATTATTTCGGAAAGCTCTTTTGTAACGTGTTGAGGATAAAAGCTTGAAATCCTGAATTTGATGCTTTCGGTACCATTTATAAGATATTCCAGAAGATCAGAAAAAGAATATGTTTTTCCAATTGGTGTTTTTCCGGCATACTGGCTGAGGTTGACACCTGTAAATACGACTTCATCATGACCAGACTGCTCAAGTTCCCTTACCCTGGAAAGGATTTTTTCCGGAGAAAGGGATACGGACTTTCCTCTTGCAAGATGAATTCTGCAAAAAGAACAGTTGTTGTTGCACCCGTCCTGAATTTTTATTGATGAACGGCTGTGTTTTTCAAAAACCGGCGTATAAAGTGAAAACGCATCAAGATGTTCATCATTTTCATATTCATCGATATATTTTTGGATTGCACTTGAATCAAGAGGAAAGCAAATGTCTTCCGACTGGATTTTTTTTCGTAAAAACTCCGGCAATTTTTTGAGCAGGTATTTTTTTTCGCCGCTTAAAATCACGATTCTTTCATCAATTGACTTAATGTCTTTACCGTCAAGTTCTGCATAACAACCTGTCACGAGAACTTGTGATTCAGGATATTTTTGCAAAAGCAAACGTATTATCCGCCTGGCTTTCTGCTCAGCTTTTGTAGTTACCGTACATGTATTTACGATACAGAGAATGACATTTTCATCTTCTTCAGATGATGCTGATGCACCCCCAAGACAAACATTGAAGCCGGACTCACGAAATGCCCTTGCAGCCCCTTCTGTCTCATCCTGGTTGAGGCGGCATCCGAGAGTTTCAAAATGGATTGTGTTTTTTACTGAAGATGACTCTGGCAACGCTTCTTTCCCTGATTTGCATCATAATGGGTTGCATTCAATTCAAGAGCCTTGTCATATGCAACAAGAGAATTTTTCCAGTCTCCTGTCATTTCCCTTGCATATCCAAGTCTTGTCCACCAGTTTGCGCTGTATGTTGGTTCATATTTTACGGCAGAAGTAAACGAAATGTCTGCATGTTCATATTTTGCCTTACGAATGTAAATTTCACCCATGTAATAATAACACGTTCCAAGACGGGCTGCATTTTCAGATGAAGTTGCAACATATTTTTGAAAAAGCTCAAGTGCCTCTTCATTTTTTCCAAGATAGTATTTTGATTCGGCAAGCACTTCTATGAGGCGAATGTCAAAGGAATTCAACTTTCTTGCGGCAGATGCCCTCTGCTCAGCCTCGTTATACTGCTTGTTTTTTATGAGTGACCAGCAGAGAACCACATGTGAATCAAGATTGTTTGGATTACTTGCAATTTCCTGCTCACATACTTTTATCGCAGTCTTATAATCGCCATTTCGATAAGATTTCAATGCATCAGGTTTTTCTTCCTGAGAAAAAACAGCAAACATGCCAACCAGGCATAAAATAACGCAACTAAATATTCTTTTATTCATCTTCTTTTCCATCTTTTGTGGGCTTAAACTTTCCATAACTCATGACGAAAGTCCTGAATTCCAAAACAAACTTTAAAATGCGGCAGATTTCGGAAAAATCATAACACCGCTACATTCAAGATTCTTTTTGGACTTCACGGGCATCAATGCTCATAATAACTGAGGGAACCTCTAAAAACTTCAGTTTTTGGAGATTTCTCTGAAATTGCGACATTAATCATTAATCATTATGCATTTTCCAGAGAAAACAGAACCCGGTTCGAGCACTATCTGAGAAGTTGTTATGTCACCGATTACGGCCCCTGTGGACGCAACATATACAAGCCTGTGTCCTGTGACGTTTCCGGTAACCTTGCCTCTTACAAGAACCCTTTCTGTCTTAATGTCAGCCACGACTTCTGCAGTCGTATCTATGAGAAGGTCACTTGTGGCATCAATCATGCCCTTTACCTTGCCTTTAATCATGAAAGGCTTTGCAAATTTTATATTACCAGAGAATGTAATGTCGGTTGCCATTACGGTATCAAAATCTTCTTCGTCTGTCTCAAACGGTTTTGTATCTTTTATATCGTACATAAGACCATTTTATTCATAATGAGGATTGTAGTCAAGGCAACTTTCAAACGCACCCAAGAGATTCTTGAAAATTTTTTTTCTGTCAGTTTCCTGATGAAACGGCATCTACGCTCTTTCCGGAAGAAATTCCTGACGACTCAAGTATCCTCTTTGCCTTTTTGGAATTCGCATTCCTCTTCTTGTAGGCAGGTTTCTTTTTTGCACCAGATTCCTCTTCTTCCGAAGCTTTTGCCTTTTCAGCTTCCTCTTCATAGGCATCCTTTGCAATTTCCTGAACCTTTGAAAGACATGAACCGTATCTTCCCTTTGCGAAAATGTCCAGTCCCGTACCCTGAGTCTGCACATCCTTATGATTAAGATACTCAAGACATATTTCAGAAAAAGATTCATTTGCATATTTTGCAAATTCCTTTCCAAGCCCATAACGCAGAGTCTTGTGAATGTCATTCTTGAACGTTGTCTTTGCAAGCTCAACTATTTCAGAAACGCATGAAGTTCCGTTTTCAAGAAGAGCAGAGGCAACCTTTATCTTTGTACTGTCAGACATGTGCCTGTCTTTCAAAACATCAACAAGATAGGCATTTCCTTCCTGACAGTTAAGCTTTGCAATGACTTTATAGCATTTGTCCTTTACGACAACCTCTTCCTTTTTGTCCTTACACCTGTAGATGATATACGGAATCGCATCCTGCAGGCCTTTTTCTTCTACAACATGTATGGCCTCAAGCCTTACCTTATATTGGCTGTCCCTGAGAGCCTGAACAATCACGCCTTTTGTTTTCTCAGAATCAAAATGAGAAAGACCCTTTATGACATAGCACCTGAAATTCGGATCGTCACTTTCAAAAAGCTTAAGGAGTATCTCCTCACTCTCACTTTTTTCCATGGCTCCGATTGCTTCAGCGGCATACATCCTCACAAATGCATTTTCATCATCATTTTGTGCTATCTCACAAAGCTTTTCCCATGTCTCCAAAGCCTTGATTCTTCCAAGAACTTTCATGAGCGACTGTTTCTGCATGACGGAAAGATCCTTGCGGTCAAGATAGTTTACGAGAAACTCAGCCTCATCGGTACCACCTGTCTCTCCAAGAGCCGCCAACGCACCCGTAAAATAGTCATCTTCTTCCTTGTCTACAAGATCTACAAGCCCTGGAACAGCCTCAGCTATCTTTACCTCAGAAACATAACGGAAACAGCTTTCCACTATCTCTTTTTTCGTATCATAAGGATCGTTTATTACTTCACAAGCATAGTTTCCAAGACATGGATCTTTAAGCTTCGTAAAATATGTCAATATCTTGTTTTTTACGTTCATGTCCCTGGTCACAAAGAAAAGGTCATATATTGAATCGACAAATCTCGTGTCTTCATTTTTTGTAAGTTCATCAATAAGAGTGCTTATCTGCTCTTCAAGGCCATATTTGAAGACGTCAAGACTTTCTGCCTCATAATTTTCAGACTTATCGTTATAAGTTTTGTCTGAAGACTGCACAGAAGGCCTGCGCGCGGGGGCAACGGTTTTCTGCTTGGGATACTTGTATGAAGGAGTTTCGTCATCTTTTTTTTCTGCGATGGATTTTTCATACTGGGCGACTATGGGATCTTCTTTTGGAGAAGATGCTTCCGGTACCTTTGAAGAATTTTCCGCTGATTGACCAGAAGAGGCCGTTTTTTCAGGAACTTCAACAGTTTTTGTCTCATTGGCTGCAGGAACTTCTTTTTTTTCTTCGTCAGGTTTGTCGAGTCCGTCAAGCAACATGAGTAGGTCATCATCTCCGGAATCACTTCCAAAATCAATATCCTGCGAAATTGCAAATGACATGCAAATAAATGCACTCATCAAAATACAAAGTTTTCTTTTCATAAAAAAAAGCCCCCGCTTTTTTATCGGCACAAACTAGAACTCGTTTGAATGGAAGTTCTGGAGGAAATTCTTCTTGTATTCCGGAAATCTGTTTTCATTTATTGCTTCACGAATTTCCCTTATCATGTTGTGGAGGAAATAAAGGTTGTGGTAGCTCGCAAGCATGCTGGAAAGTATTTCCTGTTCACGGAAAATATGCCTCAAGTATGCGCGAGAATATGTACGGCAAACCTTGCATCCGCATTTTTCATCAAGAGGAGAAAAATCATGCTCATACCGAGCCTGCTTTATGCTCAGCATTCCATTGTGATGGAAATAAAGACCATGACGGGCAATCCTTGTAGGTGCCACGCAGTCAAACATGTCTATTCCATTTTCAACGGCATCCAATATGTATTCAGGAGTTCCTATTCCCATTACGTACTTTGGCTTTTCTTCAGGCAAAAAATTTACGGTATAGCTGAGTTTTTCAGTGAACACATCAGCAGGCTCTCCTACGCTCAATCCGCCGATTGCAAGACCTGGCGTTTCTAGCGCTGAAACAAATTCCGCACTTTTCTTTCTCAAATCGTCAAAAAAGTTTCCCTGTACTATCGGAAAAAGAATTCCCTTGTATCCGTTTTCTCTTTGTATGTTCCATTCCCTTATGGCACGCTCTGCCCACTTACTTGAAAGCCGCAATGCCTCTTCCGCTTCTTTTCTCTCAACTCCATACCCTGAGCATACGTCAAGCTGCATCTGTATGTCGCTATTTAGCTTTGCCTGCGTGTCACAAACGTTTTCGGGCGTAAAGAAATGCTTGCTTCCGTCAATCGTGCTTCGAAATTCGACACCTTCTTCCTTTATTTTTCTGAGATTGCTCAAAGACCATACCTGAAACCCACCGGAATCTGTAAGGAAATTTCTCTTCCACTGCGTAAAACCGTGAAGACCGCCAGCTTCTTTCACGATATCGGCACCCGGGCGAAGATACATGTGGTACGTATTTGCAAGTATTATCTCAAAGCCTATTTCCTCAAGGTCATCTTTTGTAAGGGCCTTTACAGTTCCCTTTGTTCCAACAGGCATGAATACAGGAGTCTCCACATCACCGTGGGGAAGATGGAGTGTTCCAACTCTTGCTTTAGTATTTTCATCTTTATGCTTTATGTCAAAAATTTTTTCTATCATATAAATTCCTTTTGCACTTGAAAAAATCCATATCCATTCTTTAAGTGCGACAACAATTATTATATATCATTTATTCGCCACATTAAGCAAGGGCGTGTAATTTAACAAATGACTTCCTAAAAAAATCATGTCTTGGCATATTTCAGCAAAATGCAGCTCAGGAATATGTAAAGGACAACAGGAAACCATGCCCCGAAAAATGGCGGAACAGTACCGAATTTTGCCATGAGCATGGTTATCATCTGCGTGATGTAAAAAAGAACGACAGCTGAAATGCAGAGCGCAAGACTTACAATCAGGACATTTTTCCGAGTCTTTCCGCTAAGTCCGATTGCAAGAAAAACTACGATAAACACAATGCATGGGAAAGAATATTTCTTGTAATATTCAGATTTTTCTTCCGCACTGGGAAGTCCTGCCTTTTCAAGGTGCTCGATATAAGCCCTCGCCTCCGAAGTATTTACTTCCTCAACAGAAATCGTATTGTTCCTGAACGTTTCAGGAGGCTCCGTTATCCTTTCAAGGAACTTTTTTTCCACAGAGACAAGCTTCATCCGTCCATCTTTATCAGAATACTGGCTTGCACCGCTCAATTCCCATTTATCGTCAATCCATGCGGCACTGTCTGCATATATGAGGGAATCAAAAGATTTGTCCTCTTTGCGAAAAAGCACATAGACCGAATACAGCCTCAGGATTTTGTTGTCAAAAAAATCGGCCTTGTAGATTATGTTTCCCCCGTCCGCAAGAATGACGATTTTCTCATTGTTCAATGATTTTTCTTTTTGAAGTACCGATGTCTGGATTTTCATTTTTTTTGCATAAGTGGGCACCACAACCTTGTCCTCAAAGAAAAAAAGGCTGAAACTCATGAGCACGCCCACAACAAGAAGCGGAACTGCAAATTTCAAAAGCGATATGCCGCAGGCAAAAACCGCAAGAAGCTCATTGCGCGCATAAAAGTCGCTAAGCATGTATGCGGCACCAAAAAGCATTGCCATGGGAACAGAATACCATACAGTCTTTGGAATGTAATAGAATATTATGAGGCCTATGTCTTTTGGCGACACGCCTTTTGCGATGTAATTCCAGAGATTCATGAAAAGATCCGTAAGGCAAAGCACAAGCACGAAAAACAAAAGGGCGCCAATGTAAATCGGGAAAAAACGGCGCAACATGTAAACAGTTATTTTCATTTTCGCCTCAGCTTAAGGTACAAAAGGATTCCGATGATTCCGATTATGAAATTCGGAGTCCACATCATCCAGAAGCCGCTGTAGCCGCCCCGGATTCCGAACATCTGCCCTATGATTGTGGCAGCCCAATACAAGACCGATATTATTATGCCGAAAATGAGTCCGAGAGTCTGGCCATCCTTTCGTCCGAAAACAAGAGCAAGCGGAAACGCAAGAATGGCAAAGAATATGGAACCGAACGGAATGGAAAATTTCTTGTTGAATTCAAGGTTGTATTTGTTAAGCTGCCTGTGAGTCACGTTCTCGTCTTTTTTCATTATCTTTATGTGCTTCATCAAGTCCCAGGAAGTCATTTCTCGAGGCTGGAGACCGCCTGAAGATTCTATTATGGAAGTCTCAAAAACACTAAGAGTAAGCTTGTCCGATTTCAATACGTCAAAATCACGCTGCTTCATCCTGTCAAGCGTAAGAACAAGCGATTCGTTCATCTTGAGCTGCATGAGGATTCCAGGATTTGTGGATTTCTTTATGTCTGATTTTTTTGCAATGATTATCCTCTGGTCATCCTTTCCCTCTGAGTTGAACATGACAAGGTCAGACGCGCTGTCTTTCGTTACGGTGCCTATGACGAGGGTTGAGTCATTCATTCGCTTTATGGAATTCGACTCAAGCTCGATTGCGGGATTTGAAAGGATTATCTGCTTCTGGAGCCTCTTGAACTTGAGGTTTCCCAATGGCAGAAAATAATCGTTCATTATGAAGCTGAACACGGAAATAAGGATTCCAAGAACAAGAACAGACTTAAATATGAGGCTGTAATGCTGACCGCTCGCCCTTAAGATTAAAACTTCGTTGTCCGTTACAAGACGCCCAAGACACATGAGAAATCCAACAAGGGTCGCAAATGGCGCCGACTGCGCTATTATGACAGGAAGACAATAAAGGATAAGCTTCATTACGGATGATACGGGAACCCTTTTTTGAAGGATTGTCTCAGCAAGAAGAAGCATCTGGTTTACGAAGAAGACGACAAAGAAAAACGTAAAGCAGACGGTAAAATAAAGGAAAAGTTCTTTCGCAAGATATTTCACAAGGACATTCTGCCTGATTTCGCTCAATTTAGAAATTCTTACTGCAAAAAATTTCTGCATGTGCACGTTTTTCAGTTTCCGGGCAATCATAAAGCCAAGAAGAAAAAAATGCCTTCTGTAACCGAAAAGCATTATCCTTCTGAAAAAAGATTTAAATCCAAGCGACAGATTCTTGTCAAACCTGTAATATTTAAGCCTCAGAGAATCAAGATTGTCAAAAAAATTTGAAAGAAAATTTCCCATAAAATTCCTGCATCAAAGCTTTTTCAAAACAACATTTAAAAAGCTACTGCAAAAAACTGCATTCATTCCGCAATTTTCAAACCCCGGTACTTCCGTAACCGCCACTTCCGCGTTCTGTCTCTGAAAGTGTTTCCACACATGTAAAAATTCCCCTTGTAACGGGAGAAACAACAATCTGAGCTATGCGGTCTCCGTTATTCACCGTAAAATCCGATTCGCCGAAATTCTGAAGGAGTGCCATGATTTCACCCCTATAGTCACTGTCTATGGTACCGGGTGTATTCAAGACCGTAATTCCGTTTTTGAGCGCAAGACCGCTCCTGGGCCTGAGCTGCACTTCATATCCTTCGGGAATCTCAAAAAAAAGCCCCGTAGGTATCAAACGCCTCTCACCTTTTTTTATGACAACCGGAGAATCAAGACATGCAGAAACATCTGCCCCCGCAGCCCCCAAAGTCTTATAGCAGGGAACGACCGCACCTTTTTTTGCAACAACCTTTATTTCCGCACTGTTCATCTAGCACCTCTTTTTTCCATATATGACTAACGCCTTTTTACTTTCATCAAGTATTTTTCCGGCAAATTCCATTATATCATTTTTTGTTACATCTCGTATACACTCAAGTATTTCTTGAGTTTCCAAAAGAGAAAATCCCATGGAATAGTTTCGCTGAATCCTCTTCATGACAAATTCCATGTCGCATTCACCTATGGTTTCCTCGCCGCAAAGATGTTCCTTCGCACCTTCAAGCTCATCATCAGTTATTCCGCCCGACAAAAAAAGCGATATCACCTTTTGAAGAAGACCGCAAGTTTCAGAAGAATTCTTTTTTTCACACGATGCATAAGAAGCCCATACCCCTGCATTTTCATAAAAAGTAAAGAAACTGTACACAGAATAGCAAAGTCCGTTTTTTTCACGAAGAGTCTCAAAAAGCCTGCTCGACATGCTGTCTCCCAAGATTGAATTAAATACGGACGCAACATAGTTTTCTTTTTCGGTAAGAGGAAGAGCAAGTGGATAAAGCGCAAAAATCTGGGTTTGGTTAAAGCCTGACTTCACGAAATGTTTTCCACACCTAAAAAAATCACCTTTTTCAAAATGCTTCTCACCGGGATATTTCAACACTTTTTTATGGACATTAAGCTTTGCAATATGCCCTTCAAGCTCCCTTTCATCAAAATTTCCAACGGCAATTACGGTAAGCTCACCTTCCTTAAAATATTTTCCGTACCAAGACTTTATGTCCTGAATCGTTATGGAAGCCACGTCCTTTTCAGAGCCGGTTATGGATGCGCAAAGATTTTCATCTATCCAGATGCATTTCGAAACCTCATCAAGGGCACATTCTTCAGGATCGTCCCTGACAGATGCTATTTCGCTCAATATGATGTCCCTTTCCCTTTCAAATTCATCTTCAGGAAACGTGCAGTTTTCCCCCATGTCGGAAAGGCAGTCAACCACAAGAGAGAGCGTTTTTTCCGCAATGTTCGGGAATGTCGCATAAAGGCACACATCCTCTTTTTCGGTAAAAGCGTTGACATATCCGCCAAGTCTGTCAAAAAGGCATGCAATGTCACGGGCAGTCCTGGTTCCGGTTCCCTTGAAAAGCATGTGTTCGGCAAAATGTGAAATTCCGCGTTCATCGTCGCGCTCATACCGGCTTCCTGCATTATACCAAAATCCTATGGAACACACTTTTGTGTCCGGAACATTCTGAGATATAAGCACGATATTATTTGCAAGTGTTTTATTTATGATGGCCATTATGAGGCAAGTATATCAAAATATGGAAACATGAACTAGTACGGCAGAAGAATGATGCTGGCTGATTTTCGAAAAAAAATTGCAGCCGTCAAAAATATTTGTGTCACGTTCACAATGCGGTATTGCAAGAAAAATCATCGGGCATTAAAATGGCACCATGATATCAAATTCAAAAAAAATCCTTGCATCAAGCCTTGCATGCATTATTTTTGCATCATGCTGTAAAAAAAATGAAAATGACGGTAAAATTGCAAGTGCAGAAAATGAAAGCATGGAACTCATAGACCTTACGAAAATGGGAAAAAACATGGCATATGCATCATTTTATCAATTTACGACGGAAAGCGAAAACTACATCGGAAAAAAATTGAAAATCGAAGGAGAATTTTACCTTGCAGAAAATCCGATGACGCAAAAAAAATACAACTACGTGATTATCCGTGATGCAAACGAATGCTGTGCACAGGGAATAGAATTTGCCCTTCAAGGCGACGAAGTGCTGAATCTTGATGACGAAACCCAAATTGAAGTCACGGGCACATTTGAAAAATACACGGAAGGAACTGAAAATTTCTTAAGGCTTTCAAATTCTGAATGCATAATCAAAAATTAGTTTCTTTTTCACAATGAACCCATATTTCAAAATCAGATTCATTTGCGTTTTCACAATTTAAACTGTATAATGAATCAGCTTGATGTGAATGCATCAAAAATTAGTTAAACAAAACTTAAATTAATATTAAGATAAACCAAAAGAGGCATTTTATGGGAAACATACTAAAATTTCCAGGAAGCGGAAAATCAGAAACTTCATCAGAAAAAGTAAACGTATTTGAATACGAAAAAATTGTTGGAAAATTGTGCAGAAGCAAGGAATTCTGCAAAACCGGCATGATACTTGCAGTAAAAAAAGATGCAAAAGACCGCGTGCAATATCTTGTTTCCGACGTAGACGCAGGCCTTGGACTCATTTCAGAAAAAGACCTTTATGAAAAATGGGAAATTGAAGAATAAAACAAATCAAGAGGAAGTGCCGGCAACAAGTTGCCGTCGGGCTTTTCGGGGTTCCGCTATCGCTACAGCCTCCTCGCAAGGCTCCGGTGGCCGCATGCGCCCCTACAATCCCTCACTCATGGCGTTTTTTTACTTTTTACACTCCCGACAATCCTTTCGACTCTCGGACGATTGAACCGCTGAATCATCACATATTTCAAATCAACAAGAGCTGCAGCACAGGAAGTCAAAATGAAAACAAGAGATGCTCCGAAAGGAATTATGAAAAGCAGAGGAACAAAAGACAGGACGATTATTATGTCGTGTACGATTTCTGCCTGAATCATGTTATGAAGCAAAAGTTCAAAAGAAACCTTACTTACGTCAAACATTTCAGGCTTTGCAGTTATGGCATTTCCCTTCCATTCCTTTACTCTGATCCATCCGTAGAATTTCATTTCAAGGCAGCTTACAGGAACATAATTACTGAGCCTGACGGAAAAAATCTTCAAGACAAGAGAAACAGATTCTCCGACACAAAGCCTCATGGAAAAATGATATGAAGTCGTGAGAAAAGTAACGAAAACTGAAACAATCCATTTTTCATCAAATGCCTTCGACAGAAAAAAAAATACAAGAGTCAAGACAATCATGAATATATTCATTGCAATAATGAACGCAAGCGAAAATATTTTTTTTGTTTTCATACAACCACATTACAAAAAAGACAGGTTTATGCTGTCTGAATCGCAAGATTTTGAAAAAGACAAAATATCCCTGCCGTCATTTTTTATCGTAAGCAGACTGGAGCTTCTTACACGGGCATTTCCGTTTTTAAAAGTTTCCCTTAATTCCAGTAAATCCAAGTCATCCTTTAATCCCGTCTCGAAATAATTCCTGAGCTTTTCGGGAATTCCTGTCATAGAAGCGGTTTTTGCCATAAAATCGGACAGGCTATCCATGCCAAACCTAAAGCTTGCATCAAGTTCATGGCTGTCTGAAAGCTTTGAAATTCCATCAAATGCTTTTTTGAGTGACTTGCAGCTTGAGATTTCAAACGTACATTCATAAACAGGCTTTATGCACTTGTCTACTGATGCAAGGTCAAAGAAAAAATCTTCCAATTCTTTATTTACCGGTACAACATGGTCAGTTCCAACACCCCTGTTGTCAAGCTCAACATAAAACCAGTTTTTCTTACCTCCAGTCATCCATGTTTCACAACTGGTTTTTGAAGCCCTGAAATCAGCAGGCAAATGCGAGCATTTAAAATTTTCCGAATGATACGAAAATGATGCATTATATTCGCCACGTGGAAAAACATCATAGTCAAACCAATCATGGGTGTAATTTTCCATGGAAAGTTCTACCTTTTTTTCATGAATTTCATATTTGACTTCAGCCCTTGCATGGCAATTATCTGCAGGAAAATCAGAATGATCCGCATCATGCACTGAAAAATTTTCCAAATGCAAATCTTTTGATTTTTTTGAACAAATCAATGTCAAAAGTCCGCATCCCAAAAGGCAGCCTGCAAAAACATGAAATGTAGCGACATCAAGCTCCCAGTCATTGAGTTTTAAAAATCCGAGAAAAAAAAAATCAAGAATGAAGACAGAAAAAATATCAGTTTGCCTTTCATGTTTTAAATTATAGCTGTTAAAACACGTCATTTCAACAAAGAAAACAAAATGGGAAAGTTTTTTCGATTTTTGGTCTTGTCGCATGTGGTGCAGGAATTGTGCTTCTCATTGCACTCCTTGCAGTCAAATCAGGATTTTAATGAAACCTCTAGAAATTGCAATTTTTAGAGATGCCCTAATGAGTGAATGCGGTCTTGAATGTCAGGCCGCATTTTTTTTAGAAAACTACAATCTGTTCTTCTTGACATTGTTCCAGAAAATCTTAAGGTAGATGAAGCAAAGAATTATCTGCGTTACAGTTGAACTTGGAGTTGCAAGTGACAGATAGAAAATCGAGTCCGGATAAAAATGATTTATCACGAAAGACAGAGGAACCCTCACACCGAATGCACCGAAAATACCCTGAAGCATGACAAACTTTGTCTTTCCGGCACCATTGTAAAACCCGATGAAACAAAACAGGAAAGACGTAAAGAGCACATCTATGGAATATCCCTTGAGGTACTGCCAACCGGCAAAGATTACATCATCTTTTTTGCTGAACATGCCGCAGAGAATGTCACCGTGAAAAAGTCCAAGCCATGCAATGAAAAATGCAACAACAAGAGAACTTCCTATTCCGCAAACCAATGCTTTTACGGCCCTGTCCATTTTCATGGCACCGTAATTCTGAGCGACAACGGAACTCATGGACTGGCTGAAAGATGACGGAACAAGCATGATGAAACCGCAGATTTTTTCCGCAATTCCGACACCTGCACTTGCAACGACACCCATGGAATTGACAATGGCATTCAAGACAAAAAATGAAACGCTTACAAGGAAATCCTGAAAGGCAACTGGAGTTCCAAGCTTCAAGATTCTTGCGTTCAACGAAGGATTAAACTTAATCATCTTAAGGTTGAAAGAAAAAGGCAGATTCATCCTTACAATGATGAAAAGCGAAATCACGACGCTCAAAGCCTGTGCCAAAACAGTTGCAATGGCTGCACCCAAAGTACCCATTTCCAAAACAGAAACAAAAAAGAGGTCTCCGAACACATTGAAGACGCTTGCAATTGCGACGATTATGAGAGGAAGCTTGCTGTTTCCAAGGCCACGAAAAACGGCACCCAAAAGATTGTATGCAACGATGAAAAGAATTCCCGCACTGCAGACTATCATGTAGCTTTTACATTGTGCAACGGCCTCTTCAGGAACTTTCAAAACTTTAATCCATGAAGGAGTCGTAAAAATCATGATGAAAGAAGTAATCATGGCGATGATGAAAAAAAGAACGATGCCGCTTCCGATAATTTTTCCGGCTTCTTCAAGCTTTTTTTCACCAATTCTTTGGCCAAGAAGTATCGTCATTCCAAGAGAAATGCCTGTTATCACATTTGAAATCATCATGAGGATGTGGCTTCCGTTTGATACTGCGGACACGGCAGAAGCATCACAGAACCGTCCGATTATCATCAAATCCACGGCACCGTACATTGTCTGCAGGAGCATTGCAAAAAGAATGGGAAACGCAAATTTCAAAAGGGGGCCAAGAATAGGTCCTTCCGTAAAATTAGAAACAGTTTTCATGATAAATGATTTTAGCCAATATTGAAGATTAAATCAATTGACGAAAATTTCAATTCCAAAACATTGAAGGCATCCTGCAAGCTGACCGATGCCTTGAAAGCAAACCGTGAACTGGAATGCAGACCGACACAAGGGGGAAAACCGTGCATCGGTTTCCAAACTGTCGCCAGAAAAGCTTGCCGTGCATCTTGACGCAGACCGTCGAAAGGGGCGGATAAAAGTCTTGGCGCAAACTGAAAAACTAAATGCAAACCGTGAACCGGAACACAAACCGCCAAAGGGGCGCCCCCAAAAGGATTCCAATGCATACTCTTCCGACAAATTCGCAATCAAAACCTTTCCAATTGCAAAACCGCCACAAAAAAACGCATTCTCAATTCTCATCCGTCGTGTCCCTTATCTTAAGCTCTCCCAAATCATAATTCTCATAATGGCACAGTTTGATTTCTCCATTTATAGATGAAAGCATTTTTTTTAACTTCTGAATGTAAGGATCGTCATCCGAATTATATGAAAACCACAAGTCACCAAGCTTTTCTGCATACCCATCTTTTGTAATGACAAACCAGTAGGTACTATCGACAGAACGATTCCGAATCCTTCCGTTTGAATCTTCCCAAATGCAGTCTGATGAATTTGTTATATATAAAATTTCCTTTATGTCATTTATGGAATAATTTCGCTTCCATCCGCCAATAGAAAACGTTATTTCAGATTCATCCACCTTAATGCATGTAGTGTAAACTCTTTCAAGATTATAATAGGCAAGATATATCAAAAAAAACAAAACAATCAATTCAAGCAAAATCACCAAAGACGCAACGCCACCCTCATATCTTACCTCTAGAAAAGAGTAAATCATAACGCCTATCCATCCAAGCATCACTACCGCAAAACCAATCGTGCAGCTAATCTTGTCATTTGAAGATGGCACAATCATATCTTGAACCTGACTCATGCAATTTCTCCCATATCGCAAAAAAATAAAAATTCCATCATCACAGGAACTTTTTCAACATGATACCCGTCAAGCAGATTTATTTCAACATTTTTCCAAATCAATCAAGACGATTTAAAAAAATTGTCACATGTCAAAACTAAACCAAATCATGCCGCATCATGTATTTTTCCATGACATCTTCAAGCACGCCTGAAAGCCTGCTGTTATATTTTCCAAGCTTTTGGCACACTTCCCTTCCGCGAAGCTCAATGCATATTTCGTATTTTTTATCTCGCACAGCATAAATCACCGTACATTCTTTTTCCAAAATCCGCTGGGCATACGAAGCAACACAGTTGTGAAGCTCCACGCCAAGTTCTATGAGTTTTCTGGAATCTTTCGGAAGCCGAAACTCAAATTCCCCGACATCATCTTCAAGTGATTTTTGTTCAGCCGAATATTTGAAGCGCACGTTTTTTTTATGGAAGGACGTGGAAATCACAGCTAGCGTATCATGTGCAAGTTCTGTAAATCCATATCCATAAATCGTTTTTTTAAGACACCTGTCAAGTTTCCGATAATATTTTCTGAACATTAAAACGCCGTCATCAAGATAATATTTTTCTTCACGCAAATTTGAAAGCATGATGTTTAAAAGTTTTTTTTCACCGCAACGACGCATGGCTTTTCTAAAGAAAAAAATATAAGACTCAAAATTAAATCCGGTTATTTCCAAAGCAAGGGGACTTCCCAAAGCCTGAGAAATTATGTTTACGTCCTTGAATCCTGAAACTTTCAAGACTTTATATGCAAGAAGATTTTTGGGGTTCCTGGAAAAAGATTTTCTGACAGTCTTACAGTCATCCAATTTCAAAGATTTGCAAAGCTCCTTGTAGCATTCGGGATTTGTTCTGTCACATTTTCCATGAAAAGTGCTTAAAACATCAGAATCTATTATATCGCTTATGCCGGGACAAAAAGGAAACCTTGCAAGATTTTTCAAAAAAGCAAAGCTTATGCTTTCACACTGAACGGTTACAGAAAAACCACACCAGACAGAAATCAGTTTCACAAATTCATGAAAAGCAAAATTTAAAATTTCCAGAGGAATGTTTGGAGCACATTTCAAATCGCCGGAAACCGTACCGTCACGAAGGTCAAAACATATTCTTCCTGATGACAGCTCCTGAACTTTTTTTTCATGAAAGATTATCTGCATTTTAAAATCTTTGTCGTCAATGGAGATTTCATACAAAAACTGATTTTTCGGAATGCAGTTTTCATCCAGGAAAAAATTTTCTTCAAGTTGATTTTTTTTTCTTTCGATTGTCGATTTTACGATATTTCCAAATTTAGATGGCGTGACATTGTCCAAGAAATCAGAATAAAAATCATCAGCAAAAGAAAAATTCTCTTCCCCATCACATGATTTTTTCAGATAAACAGGATACTCGGCAAAAGGTCCATGAATTGAATGAGTGCATTCCAAAACGGCAGCATCAAAATCAAATGAAGAAACTTTAAAAAGCCTGCCACACTCATTGCAATAAATTCTTTTTATATTGTCCAAGGCAGACGTCTCAACAAAAACAAAGTCGCCGGGACTTACCTCTTTCCGTTCCAATTCCCGAATTGACTGAGTAATTAAATCTCTGTAAAAAAATCTGACTGAAGCCATTAAAATTCCATATTGCTAAACCAAAATCTGCTCGCCTGATCTTGAGTAAATGATTTCACCGGCATCAAGCAGCCTTTCAAAAATCGCCACTATTTTTGACTTGGAATCAAGAACATCAGAAAGACGGACAGGTCCCATGAATTCCATGTCTTCCCTAAGCATATCATAAGCCCTCGTAGACATGTTTTTAAAAACTTTTTCAAGCATTTCTTCAGTTGTGCTTTTCAGTGACATTGCAAGCGTCTGATTGTCAACCTCTCGCAAAATCTTTTGAAAAGCACGGTCGTCAATGTCTGCAAGCTCTTCAAAACAATATTTGTTGATGTTACAAAGTGAAGCGCACAAAAGAGGATTTTTTTCCTCCATCTGCAAGTTCAGCAAATCAACTTCTTCTAGAGGCTGTTTTTTCACAATCTCCCTATACTTTGAAAAATTTTCATCAGAAAACCCAAAATCATGCAAAACCCTGGCGGCCGCAAGCTGGCATTTTCCGTCATTCACATTGTATTTCTTCATTTTTTCAGCAAGCAATTCACGAAGCGATTCAGGATATGTTTTCAAGCATTCAGAAGAATATGAATCCTCCATGTATGCAAGAATCATTGCCAATTGCTCAAGATAACCGCCAACTGCAAAGTCTGCAAACATTTTCTGTTGAGTTTCGTTTAATCGTTCAATTTCATCATTAACTTGATTTTTCAACTCTTCTTTCATAATCACCCAGTTATTTACAGTTTTCCAAAAAAAATTATACGACATAAAAAATTAAAATTCAAAAAGCTTTTGCAGAAATTTGATTTTTAAGATAGAATTGAGCCATGAACTGTTGGAAAATACTCGGAATTGCTCCTTGTACCGATAAGGCCACGATAAAAAAAGCCTTTGCAAAAAAGGTAAAAGAAAATCCTCCTTCAAAAGATGCCCGAAAATATCAGGAACTGCGTGAAGCTTACGACCGGGCAATTGCAAGTTCACATGAAAAAAAGAATGCCCATAATTTTACGGAAGATGATTCAGAAGATGAAATTGAAAAATATTTTGCAGGGGTAAAAAAATCTTCAGGAAAAATTTCCAAGGCAGAACTTTCAAAACTTCGCGGAATTTTCGGTTCCGTTTCTTTCAGGGATTTGAAGACTGCAATAGGACTCTTCCGATACAAAAAAATTTCATTTAAATGGGTCTTGCTTTATGAAAATTTCTGGAATGCAATGAAACTTTTAAAAACTTTTTCCGTTTTGTTTATTTTTGCAGTCATCGCTTTGGTTCGGTGCCTTCTGATTTGTTCGGAACAATGATATGAGAGACATATACAATCTTTTCCAATATTATGAAAACAAATCCTACATAACAGAAGAAGAAACTCTTGAGCGTGCAAAGGAAAAAATTTCAAAAAATCTTTTCGTACACGAAGAATTCTATATCGGCGTTGAAAAGACATCTTCCAAAAAAAGCATTATCAAAGGTACGGAACTTTCTGTCCACATTGACGAGGCTGAATTCAACACGAGAATTTACATCTGCCTTTCAAAAATCAGCGTCCATAAAATTCAAAAAAAATTCAAAGACATCAATGTAATTTTTGTTCCGATTTCACGTCAAGAAGTTTTAAGAATTGCAGAACTTGGAAAATCAATGCCTTACTTCAACATTTATTTTTTGATTCACGGCAGGGAAATTGTTTTTCAGGCAGAAAAAATATTTGAGTCCATGACAAACGAAAAACCATTTTTGTTTTACGACATCAAAAAGATAAATCACCACGTACCTTTCATCTGCAAGGTAAACATATTTCTATTTTTTGCATCATGCATTTTGTGGATTTATCCGAAAATCAATCCGATATTCCTGCACGAAATCGGGCTTAAGGAAAATCCAATCAGGCATATTGATGAATGCAAAGGGAACATCACCATAACACGCTATAGGGGAAATGCAAAAAATCTTAACCTGGAGCGCCCTGAAAAAAAGAATTTTAACGGAGGATATTGCATTGGCAACAAAGCATTCTATAATAATCCTGTCATTGAAACTGTAAAACTGGATTTTGAATACGACAGGAAACATACATTCAAAAACCTCAGGAGCATTCACCGCTATGCATTTTATGAATGTCCAAATTTAAGGCAAATTGATTTGCCTTGCGGGCTTGAAAAAATTTTCTGCGTTGCTTTCTGCAATCTTCCTTCACTTGAAAGCCTTAGGATTCCGCCAACGGTAAAAGATTTGAGCGATGGTGTAATTTATGCAGGATGTAAAAAACTGAAAAAAGTCTACATCACGGAATCCCTTTACAGAAAATATGAACAGGATTTTACAAAACGAAATGAAAGGGACAACATTAATGTTAAATATATTTTCATAGATGAACTTGAAGAAGAAGAGGAGGAAAAATAAATGGCAATAATAGGAATTGATCTAGGAACAACAAACAGTCTTGTATCAGTTTGGAGGGATTTTGGTCCCGTAATCATCCCCAACGCCTTGGGAAAACGACTTACGCCGTCTTTTGTCTCAATCAAGGATGACAACACCATTGTCACAGGCCAGGCCGCAAAAGAAATGCTCATCACAAATCCTGAAAACACAGCCTATGCATTTAAAAGAACAATGGGACAAAGATATTTTTATTCACTACAGGGAAGGGATTATTCTTCGATTGAACTTTCAGCATTCATCTTGAGTTCATTAAAAAGGGATGCGGAAAAATTCCTTGGAGAAGAAGTTACTGAAGCCATAATAAGCATACCGGCATATTTCAACCAAAATCAGCGGCATGCAACACAGGAAGCCGGAAAACTTGCAGGACTAAAGGTTGAACGTCTCATAAGCGAACCTACGGCAGCGGCCCTCTGCTACGGAATCAACGAACAGCCGGACATGAAAAATGCCATTGTCCTTGATCTTGGCGGCGGCACATTTGATGTTTCGATTCTTGAATTTTTTGAAGGAGTCATTGACGTAAAATCCGTAAGCGGCGACAACCGTCTTGGAGGCGAGGACTTTACAAAATCAATTTCAGCATGGTTCCTTTACGAAAACAAAATCGTCGCAGACCTTACACCTTCAGAAATTGCTGAAATGAACAAAGTTTCAGAAACTGCCAAATTCAAGGTTTCAGACATGCAAAACCCAAGAGATGCAGAACTTGCAATTACAATTGGAGGAAAAGAATACAAGTCAATCCTTACTCAGGAAATATTTTCAGCCATAACTTCAGATCTTGTAATGCGGCTCAAAAGCCCCATAAAAAAAGCCATGAATGATGCAGGACTCCATGTTGCGGACATTGATTCCGTAATTCTTATGGGTGGAGCCACAAGAATGAAATGCATCGTAGATTTTGCGAAAGCGATTTTCGGCGACAGGGTACTTTCAAGCATCAATCCAGACGAAACAGTTGCGCTCGGAGCAGGTATTCTTGCAGCAATGAAGGACTGCAACCACGAACTTAGGGAAACGGTTCTTACAGACATCTGCCCTTTTACCCTTAGCACTTCAGTTTTAAAAAGCGAACCGACACCTTTCAGTTCCAACACTGACGGCAACCTTATCTGCGATCCAATCATAGAAAGAAACACACCAGTGCCTGTAAGCATCGTAAAGCGCTACTGCACCGCAGTTCCCGGTCAAAAAAACATCCGCATCGATGTATACCAGGGAGAATCCATGGATCCTGACGAAAACCTGAACCTTGGATGCCTTGATACGGAAGTTCCTTACAACAAAAAAGAACACGAATCTGTTGACGTAAGATTTACGTACGACATTAACGGACTTCTGGAAGTTGAAGTCACAAGCGTAAGCGACGGATACACAAAATCCATGGTCATCAACCAGGGAAACGCAGACCTTTCAGACATTGAAATTGCAGAGGCAAGAAAAAAGATGGCAAGCCTCAAGGTTTTGCCTTGGGAAGATGAAGAAAACATCGCAATCCTTGAAAAGGCAAAAAGGCTTTACCAGGAATCAATCGGCGAGCAGAGAAAAAAGATATTGAACTTGATTTCAATTTTCGAGGCAGCCCTTGCAAAACAGATTCCAGATCAAATCAAGGAAATGAGAGAACAGCTTGAAAACATCTTTGACGACTTTGATTCCGAAATATGGTGATGAAAATGGTAAACAAAAAGACACAAAGCTTAAGAAAACTATTAAAATACATAAGTCTTGGAATTCTTTTGACGGGAGCATTCGTGCTTCTTGACGTTTTTTATGAAACAGAAGATTCTAAGAGCATTTGCATTCTGGGACTTGTCATCGGCATGGTGACCGTAGGTTTTTCAGTCCTGATGGATTTTATCCTCGGATGGAAAAAAGTTTTTGATGCAAGAAAACGGATCATCACGTTGTTTTCGGTGCCATATGTCATTCTGCTTGCATTATTCTTCCTGTTTTCACTCCTTTTCCTTGGCGACTTGAAAAAAGATTTTATAAAGACAGCATTGTTTCTTGCGGAAATTCTTTCTGCAGGCGCCATACCAGTGAGCCTTGTCGTACTTTATTTTATCTGGGATTCAAAAGACATTGAAGACAATCAGGAATCGGCAGAGGCAAATCTCTTCAATTCGATATTTACGAATTTGACCGGATTATCCAAGGAAAAAGACAAGGATACAAAAAAATACAAAAAATACCACAGGATTTACGTAGCATCCATCATAGTCCTGGTAATTCTCATGATGTTTTTTAAATCAAGGATTGGGTTATGAAAAGCTGCTGGAAAATTCTTGGAATAGAGCCGACTGACGACAAGACTGAAATCAAAAAAGTTTTTGCACGTCTTGTAAAATTAAATCCTCCATCAAAAGATCCTGAAAGATATCAGGAAATCAGGGAAGCCTATGATGAAGCGATCAAGCACGATTCAATAAAAAATTGCGGACCAAATGAAAATATTTCTGCCTTCCATGAAAAATTTGCAAATCCAAAAGAAGCAAACACAAATCCAAACATTCTGGATGAACAGGATGACTCGGATGAACTGGATGAAAAAGACGAGGCTGCAGAAAAAATCCATAAAATCAGGGAAGAAGTATTCAACAAAGGTTCCATTGAAAACCTCAGGCACGAGGCAATAAAAAAAGAGAAGGGAAAATTCACGGTTCTTGCAATTCCATTCATTCCACTTTCTTTAGTCATGCTTTATTCGGCACAAAAAAAATACGGCGGCATTCCATGCATTGTTTTCAATCTTCTGTGCGGTTTTGCCATTGCTTCAATCGCTGGAAAGTTTGATGAAAAAAAATCAAAAAACGAAAAAAACGACATGCAAAAAACAAGTGTCGGAAAAGAACAGATAGCAGGTGATAATGTTTCCACAAGTTTAATCTTTCGTTTCATCATCACAATCGTTTTATGCATAGTCATGAAAATCATGATGATTATTGCAAAAGTTCCGCCTTACATGCATCACTATTTTGGCGGTGTGCTTTTCTTCTACTTTGCATATAACCTGCACTATTTAAAAAGGTAACTTAAAAAAAACGATGTTCAAGGCCTGGAACTCGATATGCATATCCGAATAGCATTTTTTAGAAATGTCCTAAATAAACTGAAAAAAATGTGAATTGCAGAGATTCCACAAGCCGCCGTTCGAAATTACGGAAGCGCCAAAACAAACTTGAATGCAGCTGTTTTCTTCAATCCTGCCATTCGCCGTTTTTCACACAGGCAAATACATAAAGGCATCTCTAAAAAAAACTTTTAGAGGTTCCCGTAAAACTTCAGCTTGCACCAACAGAAAAGTCAACTTAAAGCCAGCAAAAGCCTTAAAACTATGTTTTCATCAGATTTTGAAGATGCAGAATTCTTAAGCATTTTGATTTCCCTGTTATCCGTGCTTTTCAGCCATTTTTTTATTTCAGAAAGCAAGTTCCGATCTTTTACGATGACAGTTTCCATTACGGTATTTTCTTTCATGCCGGCACAAAACTCATAATACACACGGATAAAAGAATCAAGAGAATCCACATACTTCAATATTTTGCTGTAATCCTTGTAGATTTTTGCATTTTCAGGATGAAAAAAATCTTCATCAATGTTTTTAAGTTCTGAATATACATAAGGCGTTCCAAGAGGAGCATAACCAAAAGACTTTATGTAGACATCCTTTTTTCCCGAATCAGGATATTTTTCCACAAGTGAAACGCATTCTTCCGTAAGCTCGTGAAGCTGAATATGCTGCATGTCGGAATGGTTCAGACTGAAATATCTCGGATAGTCGTTGCTGACGTCATCCCACGTAACATCAATCTGAAAGCAATTTCCGTCTATCTTGATGATGTTCCATTCATGTCCGTTACCATATATGCATGAGCATGGAATTTTAAGCTGCTGCATGTAATACGCAAATGCCTTTGAATATCCGGCACAGACAGTCTTGTATTCGACTATGGCACTATATGCAGTCTGCAAAAGACCTCCTATATTTCCTGCATGATACGATTCGGAATCGTAATCAGTTGAAAGGCATATGTAATCATGAATATATTTCACTTTTTCAATTTCCGTCTCAAGAAGATTTGCATAAAAAAGGATTCCTGAAGACATATTCCAAAAATCATCATACAATTCCTGAATGTGATCTTCTTCAAGATACTTTAGTTCAACATCCGTTACCCTGTCGTCGGAATTTACGAAATACGAACATCCTCCATCCCAGTAAAAAAATTCAGGGCTGTCAAAAAAAACAGATTTGACGATTTTGACAAGCTCTGCACTTTTTACGGTGGCCTTCAATGGGAAACTATGCGTCACATCCCTTACCGCATTGTATATTTCGTCATAAGTGACCTTTTCCTCATCACTAAGCATTGTCCTGTAAAAAAGATTTGCATCTGGAATAATTTCATCATATACGTTTTTCTTATTAAGTAAAGGAGAGCCCCGGACTTTCTTTCTTGGAGCAATTGTTTTGTCCACGCTGTTCATGCCCTTTTCAAAATCAGGCATGACGGAACCGAGAAATTCCGAAACATCCACACTATTCCCGGTTGAAAAATCAGTTTTTATGGAACGTTTTTCCCTTGCAAAAACCGTTGCGGATAAAAATAATAAAATCAACTTGCAAAATCGCTTTTTCATCTTAAAAATCCTCATTCATACAAAACAAACGGCGCCCAATAGTACGGAGACGACCATTTTTCAATTTTCCTGAATTCTTTTTTTGTCCTGGAATACGCACTTTTATATGACATGCCGTCCTTTTCAATGAAACCATACATTTTTGTCATGAAATAACACGTTGCCTCATCATCCACGCACCAAAGTGTCGCGCCTAAATTGCGTGCACCAGAAACCATAAAAGATCGCAAAAGGCCCGTCATGCCGTCACCCTTTTTTACATGCAAAAGGCCAGTCTGACATGCGGAAAGATTCAAAAAATCAGCATCCAAATCAAGAAGCGACACTTCGCCCAAAGTAAGATATCCGTCATCTGACGCATCCTTCCCTTCCGACACTTCAGAAAACACAACGCTCGACATCTCGGGATTTTCTTCATCAAAACATCCGTGGCATGCAAAATGTATTACCGAATAATCCTTAAGCACTCCATGTGACGAAAGTTCCTTTATTTTTGATTCTGATGCTGCTTTTCCCTCAATTACCATTACATTTTGTCCTGAAAAAACATCATTCTTAAGCTTTTTTATCTCAACTCCAGTTCCCGGTATGTTAGCCCAGGTGACTCCCCTTTCTGAATAATATCTTCCTGCAAGAGAGAAATCGCTTATGGAAACAGGGCTTTTCTTTTTCATCACTTTTCTGACAAGACCCCTGTTTTCAGAATCATTTTCAACACTGTACGATGGATTTCCAACAGCAAGAACATTTTTTTTCTTCGGCGAAACATTGCCTTTTTTCGAAAGGATGCTTACGGAAACGGAAGGTGAAATTCCAATCATGTACATGTCGCCCAAAAGAGCTCCGTTTTCATCCATAAGAACATCAAAAGGCAGGGAACTCAATGATGAATCAGGAACAATCATCAGCTCGTCAATTTCCTTGGGAAGTTTTTCCAATGCCTTTTCCATCAGCCCGGAATAAAGTTTTTTCCTCAAGTTTATGGATTCTTCGCCCTGAGCATTCTCGTCTGCAACAAGGATGTTTCTAAGCATGATTATCTGATTTTCAATTTCAGAAGCATCGCCAAGCTCCACGGAATAAGTTTTGTTTTTCGTTATGACAAGACAATATGACTTCAACATCTTTTCATCAACATATCCAAGATGAACATCCCTGTTCAGAAGAAAATCATCGTTACCGCACAATATGTATTCAAGAATGGCTTTTTTTTCTGAACAAAATTTTTTTGCCTCGTCAAATCCGACAATTTCAGGGTTTTTAAGCATCATGTATTTTGGTGAACTTTCAGAAATGGATTTCTGGATTACAACAAGTTCCTTTTCAAGCTCAAAAAGCTTTTTCAAATGCCTTGAATTTTCTTCTGCATCATCAGTCGGAAAATCAAGATTTTTCCTTTCATTCAAAATTGATTTTTCAAGCTCTCTTATTTTCCTTCTCTGAACATCAGGAACATTTGCAACATCATACGCAAGTTCTTCCCCGATTTCATCAAGAAATTCCCTGTTCCGGCTCATTTCATAAACACAGAATGCCCTGTCAAGCATATTTTCCCTCGTATAGAAATCGATGGCGGCAACATACAGAGGATACGTTTTTTTTGCAAAATCATTTTTTGAAGACGAAAGATTTTTTCTCGCGCTTTCCACAACCTTTATGCAAGTTTCAAAACCTTTCATAAAAAGTCCCGCCAAGATGTCATGATTTCTGGGATCTGATTTTTTTTCATTTTCATAAACATGCAAAGAAAGATTTATGAGATTGCTCATGTTGGAGCAAACAGAAATCACCGTGTCACATTCACATGAATTTCTTGCACATTCCAAAAAGGCATCATAATATGAAAAGGCTTTCAAGTCTTTTTTTTCCAAGAGCTCTGAAATTATGTTTCCGAGAAACGTCAAGTTTGAAGGATGTGCATGACCGTTTTTTTCCGAATTCAATGAATATATTTCAAGAAGAATCCCAATCTTTTTTGAATCATCACCAAGAGCGCCATGCACAAATGCAAGATTGTTCAATGCCGTAAAATAAAGCGAATCATGCTCCATGTTTTTCTTCCTGCAAATGTCAGCAGCCAAGTTCCCATATTTAAGCGCAGAATCAAGATTGCCGGCCTTTAAATAAAAATCGCATAAATTGGCACAGCATTTTATGTAATCAACGGTTTCCGGAGGGAGCATGGACAAAGCTTGAAGAGACACGCTGACAGCTTCATCAACATTACCTTTTTTTGCCAAATCGATTGCAAGGGAATAAAGTGATGTTGCACACAAAATGCTTTTTTCATCGGATTGGGACTTAAATATCTCCAAGCTTTTAAGCATGTATGATTCAGAAAGCTTACCGTCACCCATTTTCGAATAAATCAAGCTCAAATAGAAAAAACAAAGGCCTTCATGAAGATTGTCTTCCAAAAATTGAAATTTGTTTGATTCATAAATTTTGAGGGCCAAAAGGCAGTTTTCCAATGCTTCCGAAAGCCGATTGTCATAAAAATAAACAAGACCAAGGTTTTGATATTGGGATGCTGTTTTTGCATGATGCATCCCATATATTTTTTCGTTTTCTTCAATTCCCTTTTTTATGTACTGGATGGAAGATTCATATTCACCCAATTTTGAATGAAGAAATCCGAGATTTACGTGCAAAGGAGAAAGCATGCGCATGTTGTTTTCCTTTTCGAAAAACGATACGGCTTTTTTTTCATATTCCAATGATTCATAGACGTCTGTGTCCGCATAAAGCCTTGAAAGTCCATCGTAAATCATTGCAATACATTCGTTTTCCTGATGAAGCTTTTTTTCGTTTTCAAGAGCTTTTTCATAGTTCATTTTTGACTTTGCAAAATCATGCCTTGCATAATATGATTCACCAAGAAGGCGATGGCAATTTGTAATGACATCAAATGCAAATTTGAATTCTGCCTTATCCTTTTCGATGGAAGAAGCACAGGCAAGTCCTTTTTCACAATGCAGAATTACGTTTTCAAAATCATTTCTGCCAAAATAGCAAGAGGCAAGAGTTGAATTTGAAATTGCCGCATGAACAGATTTTTCACCATAAATTTTTTCTGCCACACGACACTGTTTTTTTGCATAAAACAAAGAATTTTCAGCATCACCAATTTCGTCATATGCCGCCATGAGATGCGAATATATGACGACACCATCAGGAACAATGTCCGAACCGAGTCCGTAAACATAAATGTCAGACCATTTCTTGCCGTCTTTCAAAACCTTTTCAGTTTCCCCTTTCTGCCCCGCATGATGGACATTAAGTGCAAGATTTCTCAAGTATTCGGCAAGACCTTCATGATTTTTTATCGCATTGATGCATTTTTCATCATTTTTCTTTGCACCCGCAATGAAATAATCATAGGCATCATCAGCATTCTTTTCCATGCCGAGACCATTTTCCGCGCAAATTCCAAGATAATAGTTTGCGTCAAATTCACATCGAGCCAATGCAAGATTAAAATATTCCACGGCTTTTTTTTCATCTTTTTGAATGCCGATACCATTCAAAAGCATTGTCCCGGCTTTTAGTGCGGAATATCCGTTTCCAAGGGAAGAAGCTTTTTCAAACCAGAAAAAAGATTTTGCATAATCCTTTTCAGTATTTTTCCCGTCAAGATACAAGACGGCAAGACTGCTGCACGCAATACTGTTGCCGAGATTTCCCGCACGTTCATAAAGTTCCATGGCCTTGCCGATGTTTTTTTCGGTTCCAAGCCCATTTTCATGCATTCTTGCAAGATAGAAAATAGAAGCTGCATGATGCTGGCTTGCAGACAGCGTAAAATACTTAAAGGCAAGTTCATGGTTTTGGGAAACAACTCCGCCATTATAATATGACAATGCCACGACAAATTGAGAATTGGCAATTCCCATGTCAGCGGCATTTTTGTAAAGATTGAACACTTCTTCGGAACTGATGCCGGAAATCCTACCGTTTTCACACAACACCGCAATATTGTTCAAGGCAACGGCATGACCTTTCCCGGCGGCTTTCATGTACCATTCATAGGCAAGATTGTAATCCCTCACGGTTTCAGAAGATTTTTCATAGCAAAGTCCAAGATAAAACTGTACTTCAGGACTTGACTTGTCATCAAATGATTCAAGTATTTCCAAAGCCTTGTCATACTGACTATTACCTGCAAGCTCTTGAATTTTCATGATGAGTTCACGGATATCTGAGCTCTTTTGGTTTTCAACTTGGGCATGAAGAGCATTGGCAAAAAAAAGAGACAGAAATAATATTACCAGAGCTTTAAATGCATAAAAATTTCTTTTCAACATATCTTCCGAATTTACAAATCAATTAAGGCAGCTCTCTGAAAATTGCATTTCTATGAAACCTTGATAAAAAAATGCAGGAAGTCCCAAAGTTTTTAAGACTTCCCCAAAATACTTCTTTTTTATATTCTAGATTCCATAGTATTTTTTGTATGCATTCCATGTTGAACCGATAAGAGTTTCAACATCGCTGTACTTAGGATACCAGTCAAGCTTTTCACGGGCATATGCCGATGTGGCAACAAGATTTGCAGGATCTCCAGGACGACGCTCAACGTATTCGGCCTTGATTTCCTTTCCTGTTATCCTTCTTGCAGCCTCAAGCATTTCAGTAACGGTAACGCCATTTTCACTTCCAAGATTTACCTTGATGCTTTCTTCTTTTGATGATATGTATTCAAGAGCACGCACATGGGCATCTGCAAGATCTGTTACATGAACGTAATCACGGATGCATGTTCCGTCACGAGTATCATAGTCATTTCCAAAAATCTTGAGCTTTTCACGCTTTCCGCATGCAACTTCCATGACAACAGGCAGAAGATTTGCAGCACCCCTTTCAAGTCCGTACAAATCGCCATCTACGTCATATCCAGCCGCATTGAAATACCTCAAGGCCGCAAACTTAAGCCCCTTGAGTTTTTCATACCAGTGCATGAATTCCTCTATCTTGAGTTTTGTGAATCCATAATAGTTTTCAGGATTTTTCGGATGCCTTTCATCAATCGGAAGATACTCAGGTTCTCCGAAAACCGCCGCACTTGAAGAGAAAACCATATATCGGCAACCATGTGATGTGGCGGCATTCAGGATGTTAAGAGTGCCGGTTATGTTGTTTACAGAATACTTTTCAGGTTTTTCCATGGATTCACCTGCAGCCTTGAAAGCGGCAAGATGAATGAATGCATCAAAACCACGTGAAAAAGCCTTGTCAAGATCTTCCGGATGAAGTATGTCTCCTGCGATAAAATCATTTTCCTTAAAGAGATTTTGAATAAGACCGCTAGAAAGGTTATCAAAAACGCAGATTTCATGCCCTTTTGCCATCAAGGCCTTTACGACATGACTTCCGATATATCCAGCCCCGCCAATAACAAGTACCTTCATTTTACACTCCCATAAAAAAAATCAAATTTCGATATGCACAAAAAATTGCAAAACCGATTTCATCCTGCAATTCCATATTTCTGCAAATGTAACAAAACATGAATCAATTCTATACTTATAAAAAAATAAAGTAAACACCATGCTCATGATAAACAAAAAAAGAGGGCAACAGTTACACCATGTTTTCTGACACTACATAAGATTTTCGGCAGCTTTTTCCCATTCCAAATTAAGCTTTTCAATCTTTTCCGTCACCTCAGAAATTTTCTGCTGAACCTGTTTTGCCTTTTCACCGTTTGAATAAACTTCAGGTTTTGACATCTCGTTCAAAAGATTTTCTTTTTCTTCTTCAAGCTCAAGAATTGCATTTTCTAGACGGTCAACCTCTTTTTGCAGTTTTCTTTTTTCAGCTTCAATTTTTTTCTGCTCTTCCCAGGAAAGTTTCGAACTGTCAATCTTTTCTTCAGCAACAGGAGCTTTCATCTTGGAACCATTATCCAATGCAGGGGACTGCACGATTCCGTTGGCCTCGTCTTCAAGACGCTGCATGTAATACTTGTAATCGCCTACAAATTCACGATGTCTTCCTGGATGGAGTTCAAGAACCTTTGTGGCAAGATCTTCAATGAAACCGCGGTCATGGCTTACGAATATTACGGTACCGCCAAAATCACGGAGGGCATCAAGAAGAACATCCTTTGAATGCATGTCGAGATGGTTCGTAGGCTCGTCAAGTATCAGGAGGTTTACCGGGCGCAAAAGAAGGTCCAGAAGTGCAAGTCTTGATTTTTCACCGCCTGAAAGCACATTTATGCTTTTAAATACATCATCGCCGCGGAAAAGGAATGCTCCAAGCATGTCCCTCATTTTTGGAACAAGTTCAAGAGGGCATCTATTTTCCATATATTCAAGGATAGACTCCGCACCTGTTATTTTCTCAGCGCTGTCCTGGCTGAAATATCCTATGCTGACTCCGCTTCCAAGCTTTACGTTTCCCGTAAAATCGGTGTCAACACCTGCAAGGATTCGAAGGAGAGTCGACTTTCCGGCTCCGTTTTTTCCGGCAACTACAAGTTTTTCGTTTTTTTCAAGAACAAAATCAAGGTTGTCTATGACGTTTGGGCCGCCATAGTTTTTGCAAATTTTTTCAAGCGTAAGGACAAGCTGTCCTGAATGTGGCGCAGACGGAAACTTAAAATGTATTTTCTTAAGGCTTTCAGGAATTTCTATCTTGTGCTCAAGAATCTTGTCGAGCATCTTTTGCCTTTCCTGTGCCTGTGCGGCCTTTGTCGCCTTGTATCCGAACCTGTTTATGAATTCCTGCAGATGCGCAATTTCGTCCTGCTGCTTGTTGTACTCGGCTATAAGCGTTTGAAGTTCCACCTCGCGGATTTTTTCATAATGTGAAAAGTTTCCAGGATACCGCTTGAGGTCACCGCCAAAAAGTTCATATACCTCATTGACTGTATGGTCAAGAAAATATCTGTCATGGCTTACGAGCAGAAATGCACCGGAATAATCCTGCAAAAATTTTTCAAGCCAGTTTCTTGCCTCTATGTCGAGATAGTTCGTAGGCTCATCAAGAAGAAGAATGTCGGGATTACTCATAAGTGCCTTCGCAAGGGCAATCCTCATCTGCCATCCGCCTGAAAATTCCTGAGTCTGCTTGGAAAAATCGCTACGCTCAAAACCAAGACCAAGCATTACGCTTTCGGCCATGGCTTCCCTTCTGTACCATCCGGATTCCTCAAGTTTTGCAAGAAGCTCTGAATGCCTGTTCACAAGATAATCTGACGAACACGTCTTAAGCTCTTCGCCAATCTTTTCAGCTTCCTCCAAAATCTTATAGCCATAGTCAAATGCCTTGTCCGCTTCTTCCTTCAACGTGCATCCTGAATGCACAAGCCCATTTTGCGGAAGATATGCGATGCGGCATTCTTTTTCTGCAATGCGCTCGCCGCTGTCAGGCTCCACAAGCCCCGCCATTACCTTTATGAGCGTTGATTTTCCGGCTCCGTTTGCACCAGTAAGGGCTGCCTTTGTTCCGGTCATCATGTTTACGCTCACATCCTTCAATATGTCCCTGTCACCGAATGCAAGTGACACTTTCGAAAACTGTATGAATGCCATATTATCCTTTTGATTTTTTACCCGTTATTTTTGAAAAAACAATACCATTGAATTTGCAGGCTGAGAAACATCAGTATCCTTTCTTCCATTCTTTTCGTTGTCACGAGAAATTACATGGGCAACAGAAAACCTTATTCCGTTCGCCTCTTTTTTGTAAAAGAAGTTCACTTCCCTTCCCGCTCCCTCAAAATTGAACGTAAGGATATTGTCCCATGCGGAAGAAAGCTTTTTCGGAAGGAAATACTTTACAGAGACTGTTCCGTTTCCCTTGGCACCTTCAGGAATCACGCCAGATTCAAGGCTTCCGTATCCAGTCCAGGTAAAGTTTCCGCTCTCGTCAAATGTAAGGGTTCCGTAGTTTCCGCTCGTAAAGTCAGGACCGAACAAAGATATGTCACGAAGAATTTTCTGCCTTTCAGAAATCACGTCTGAAATCGCGGTCTCAACATTGAAGTCTTCGCCCAAATCCACAAAATCATAAGATTTCATCATGCCTTTTTCATCAGGACACTTTACAATTATATAGCTGTCTTTTCTTACGACAATCCTGACGGAATTTTCCTCATACTCATATTCTTTGTCATCCCTTTTCACAGGTGTGGAATATGGAAAACTGACACTAAGGTTTGGAAGGCTGACCTTTACGTTTCCACTTGAAAATCCCGTATCGAACTCATAATCTTTCGTAAAATATTCAAGGTCAATCTGCTTTTTCGTAATCATTTCACGGTAATACAAAGGATACCATTTAGATGCAAGTATTTTTTCCAAAAGTTCATCTTTTTCGGCAACTGAAGATTTTTCAGTACCCATTCCATACGTTCCGTCAGGATTCATGCTGAATGTACGCAAATTATAGCTGAAACACCATCCCTCGGTACCGTCATTTGTGATTACATGAATCCATTTGCCCGGAAGAGCCTGCTTTCCGTTTGTCGGTGCCTCACCCACGCCATCATAAAGCGGCTTGATTATCTCATCTTTTCGAAGCCTGTATACCTGCTTTGACACGTTAAGCTTATCCTGGCGCACAGGAAGACCGTCAAGCACGCACTTTGCGTAAGTGCCCTTATATTCAGAAAATTTTAAGGCAAGAGCATTTGCCTTTGATCTGCTTTTCGGATCTGAAAGTTTCCAGAGAGGAACTTCTATTTTCTCCCCGGATCCAGGTACTCCGATTACATAAACCTTAGAAACGTTTGACTTGACATATACAGGAACTACAGTACCGTCTTCAAGCTCATATTCAGGAACATTCCATAAAAGGACGCCATAACCGATTATTCCGCTGCATGATAAAACCGACATCAAAAAAAGAGAAACAAATGCAGCTTGCAAAACTCTATACATCTTTTTCATAAAAAAGCATTATATCGAAAATGCACAAAAAAAGCAATTTTACAAGCAACATGAATGCATGATGATGTTAAGGGAAAGTCTAAAAAGCTTAAAGGACGCACAATGATTTCCTTTTGAAAATCTGCAACCTTGAAGCCGGGGACTGCAAATTCCACGAAAATTCATGCGCCTGCGTGGAGGGGGCGAATGCCGTCCGGAGCGTAGCTGAGGACTGACCGTAGGGGAACCCGGAAGGCAGGTTTGGGACTTGGTTCCCGCCCGTAAAAAAAATACCATGCAATATTTTCTTAATTTTATCTTAATAAATTACAATAAAAATCACATGGATTTTCTAGAACTGAATTTCACTTTCAAATGATGTTTCAGAAGATTTTTTTCCGCATACGGTGATTTTTTTCGCATCCTCATCAACGGCCATCATTATGTCAAGTTCCTCATCAAGCATGGCTTCCTTTGAAAAATTGATTCTAAAATCCTTTACTGAAAGATTTCTGAAATTCGAAGGAAGAACATCCTCGATGTACGATGCATATCTCGAATTGTTTACATGTCCGTTGGCATCAAGATCCGAAAAACGAATCTTTCTTTTTTCAACAAATTCCATGTTTTCAGGAAGGACAATTTTGCCGGGTTTCATGCAATCCATCTCAAAAACCTCAGTCTGCGGCGAGCGAAGCGTAAAAAGTTTTGTGGGCATGATTCTCCTTTTTTCAAGATCGACAAGAAGCCAAGAAGATTTTCCAGACACAAGAAGATTTCCATTTTTGTCCAATATCTTGTAGCACCTCATAAGCTGAAGCGGCTCAGGCTTTTCTTCCCAAGTAACGAACTCTATGTTGTCATTTTCACCCGGCATGGAATGAATTCTGAAAGACACCCTTGACACGAGAATCGCAATTCCATGCTCTTTCAAAAAAGCATGCGTAAAACCACGCTGCCTGTAATCTTCAACAGCAATGTCCGAACTCATCTTCAAAAGTTCCACAAGGCTCATCACCTTGTTTACGCCTGACTGGCTGAAATAAATGTTTGTCTCGGAATGAAAAACATTTCCGTTTTCCTCATGATATTGCCTGTATTCCATCTTTTTCTCCGAATGCAGTATAAGACCATATCATAAAAAATGTCAATCATTGCATTTAAAGGTAAACTGAATTTAATTTTAACTTAAAGTAAACTTTATTATAATTTCAGGTTATATTCAGAACAAATCAAGTGTATTGTCAAGATATATTTTCTCACGCACTTCAAGATGACTGGAAGGCTTTACCATGTAATACAAAAGGATTTCCAGCATCAGCGCACTTCCAAGACTTCTTCCCTCAAGCTTGAAATTTGAAAATCCCCTTGGAAGGTATTCTTGCAAAATCGCATCAGTGCCTATGAATCCCGGATTTTTCATGGCCCTTGAAAAAACATATCCATCGTTTCCTCCTGGAGAAAGGCATGAAAAACCATCATCACAACCAAGCATCTTTCTGCTTACGCTCTCATAGCATTCCTTCCGCCTTGCACATCCAAAATCGCAGCATTCATTGCAGAGAAACTCCACCCTGCCCTTTTCATGCACAGTCAGGAAATCCAGGGAAAGGATTTTCCGATTGAGGCGAAAATCAGGAACAGCACGCGTAAAATCACTCCGATTAAGTTCCGCAAAAAAATCATCAAGACTCGTCAAAACCTTTGTAGTGGAAGAAATGAAATGATATTTCGGATATTTACTTTGAATATGGCCGAGAAGCATGTCTGAATGAATGATGATTCCGTTTTTTTCAGACGAAAACATTCTGCAAAGCTCATTGCACTTCCTGTCTTCAAGGCATTTTTCGTCAAGCAGGGAATTGCTGAATGCAAGGTTTACCGGTATGCCGTATTTTTCCGAAAGCTCAAGGACCCTTTTTTCCGTACCGGGAGAAGAACATTCAATGCGTCCGCCACCCCAAAGAACGCCAGAAGGAGCACCGTAAAGAGAGCCGATGTCACACCACTCGTAGAAAAATTCATCATGCTCATAAAAAAGAGGTATGAAAACTTCATAAAGATCTATGAATTCAAAGATGCCGGGCAGATGATAATGCGCCCTGCCCCCAAAAAAACTGCTCATGAATGGAATTATAACCGCAAACTTGAATTTTGAAAACAATACATTTATAATGGGTCATTATGAGTAATGAAGAAAAAATACCTTTAAGAAGCGAAGTTCCTTCAGAATACAAATGGGACCTCTCAGTACTTTATAAAAATGATGATGAATGGGAAGAAGACCTCAAGAAAATTCCTGAACTCGTAAAAGAATTTGCAGGATTCAAGGGGCATCTTGGAGAAAGCAGGGAAACATTCCTGAAAGCACTCAAAGCTGATGAAAAACTTGACCGTGCCATAGAGAAAGTCTACCATTATGCAAGCCTTACAAACGAAGCAGACCAAAGCGATTCCAAGGCACAGGAAAAAATCAACAGGGTGATGATGATGTACACCCAAGCTGGAGCTGAATCGGCATTCTATACGCCAGAACTTTTCAGCATACCTGACGAAAAGATTGAAGGGTGGCTCAAGGATGATGATTTTGAACCTTACAGGATTTATGTCAAAAAACTTTTACATGCAAAACCGCATACTCTTTCAGAAAAAGAAGAAAAAATAATGGCATTGCAGTCGGAAGTCGGAGGAACGGCATCAAACGTGTTCAGCCTTCTTAATGACGTGGACATGAATTTCGGAACCGTAAAAGTTGACGGAAAGGAATTGCCTCTTACGCATTCCACATGGTCGGATTTTCTTGAAAACCAGGACAGGGAAATCAGAAAGGATGCATACACGAAGTTCTATGACCAGTTTGAAAAGCACGCAAACACGCTTGCGGCCCTTTATTCAGGCTCCGTGAAAAATGACGTGTTCCATGCACGCGCAAGGGGATACAAGTCGTCACTAGACGCAGCCCTTTACGGTGACAAGGTGCCGGAATCGGTTTACAGAAACGTCATAGACACAG